>CAMCYY010000194.1 GCA_945885335.1 Bordetella parapertussis | reverse complement strand
CGATGGTCTTCATCAGCACGCGCCAGCGTTCCGTCTCGGCGTTCACATGGCGAGCGAACTCGGCAGGTGTGCTGCCGACGAGGTCGGTCTCCACCGACAGACGCTTCACCACCTCAGGCGTCTTGACCACCCGGGAAAGTTCGGCACTGCGCTTATTTAAGCGAATAACTGGCCATCGTCCGCCGATAGAAGTCAAAAACGGCGGCGGCGGCGGCGTACAGAAGAATATCGTAGCCTGGATTAGCGCAGCGTAATCCGGGTGCTTTCTCAGTTGCGAATACCGACCCGGACTACGCTGCACCAATCCGGGCTACAGATCAACTTTTTGCTTAGGTAGGTGCCACTCGGTCTGTCCCTGACTATTTGCATTTGACTGCCCCTTACCCGCGCGCGGATACTCTGGCATCCGCATGCCGATATCCTGGCATTGCCCCACATTTCTTCAGTCAACCGGTTGCGCCATGTCCGCCGAAACACCCCCGCCGCGCGTGCGCCGCAAGCGCTACCGAGGTACCCATCCGCGCAAATTCGAAGAGAAGTACAAGGAACTGGCGCCCCAGAAATTCGCGGCCGATGTCGAGAAAGTGATCGCGCGCGGCCAGACTGCGGCGGGGTCGCATCGCTCCATTTGTGTCGACGAGATCCTTGCCATCCTGAATCCCCAACCGGGCGAAATCGCGCTCGATGCGACATTCGGATTCGGTGGCCATTCGCAGGCGATCCTGCCGCGCCTGATGCCCGGCGGAAAATTATTTGCCGTCGACGTGGATGCCATCGAGCTGCCGCGCACGGAAGCGCGCTTGCGGGAGGCTGGATTTTCCGAAGAGGTGCTGGCCGTCCACAAAATGAATTTCGCCGGTGTGGCGCAGTTGCTCCCGGATGCCGGCGGCGGGTTCGATTGCATCCTGGCGGACCTGGGTGTTTCGTCCATGCAGCTCGATAATCCCGCGCGCGGATTTTCGTACAAGAATGACGGGCCGCTCGATCTGAGGCTCAATCCCCTGCGGGGTCGGCCGGCGTCGGCGCTGCTGCAGTCCATTACACAGGAAGCGCTGGCCGCATTGCTGACGAACAATGCCGATGAGGCGCACGCTGAAATTCTTTCACATCGAATCAAAAATAACGCGACGACCATTGTCAGCACGCGCCAGCTGGCGGATGTGGTGCGCGCGGCGCTGGAGGACGTGACGGACGCGAAGGAACACAAGAAAACACTGGCGCGCGTGTTCCAGGCGCTGCGCATCGCGGTCAATGATGAGTTTGGTGTGCTGGATCGATTTCTGGATTTGTTGCCGTGGTGTTTGAAGCCTTGCGGGCGCGTTGCGATCCTGACGTTTCATTCAGGTGAGGACCGGCGGGTGGAGCAGTCGTTTCTGAAATATGCGGACGCGGGAATTTATTCGGACTATGCAAAGGCGCCACAACGGCCGTCGCCGGAGGAACAACGCAGCAATCCGCGTTCTACGTCGGCGAAGTTAAGGTGGGCAATTCGATCGGGTGAGGTGCTGGTTTAGTCGATTGATGAAAGCGTGATAGGTGTGGCCCTCAGGGCCCCGTTGATTGCTTCAAGTCGGGAACCCAGCGTCGTTCGCAACGGCATTATCTGCTCACGCAAAAAAGGCACTGGATTCCCGCCTGCGCGGGAAAGTCGGTAGAAGTAGGCGGTTTATTTTCCGAGGTGAACACCAAATCACCGCTGCCTTCGCGCCTGACCTTCGACAAGCGCCGCCGCGCTCCTTTTACCGCCGCGCTCCTTTTACCGCCGCGTTCGCACTCAAAAATTCATCCAGCGCATCCTCCTCATCCAGCCAATCCCGTTGTACCCCCAGCCAGATTTTGAATTCCGCCCGGCTGTGCCGGATGGACGTGAGGTCATGGCGCAGATTGCCATTGCCGATGCGCGCATTGGCGGCCTGGGACTTCAGCGCTTTCTGCAGCGACGCCGTTGTCAGCGCGCCGGTGGGCGGCAGGTGGAAGCTCTCGCGGATCATGGTCTCCAGCTCGCGACATTCCAACTTTAGTTCATCGCGCTGTTGCGCCAGCGTTTGATTGATCACCTTCAATTTGTCATCGGCCATCGCGCCGGCCGCGCGCGCATCGATCTTCAAGGCTTCCCACTGCAGGTGCAGCAGTTTCAACAAATTTCCATCCGCGTAGGCCTTGTTCACCTCGGTCATCAGCGCGGTCTTGTGCAGGCGTTCCTCGTGATCGGCCTCGCGGTCCGGGTGCAGCGCGCTGGTGAGCTTGCGATAAATTTGCTTCAAGAGATTGCCCGCGTCGAGCGCCTGCTTTTCCTCTTCGCGCACACGTGCGGATTTGCGGGTGTTGCGTTTCATGGCCGCACTCGCCTCCTCTGCTTGCGCCTCGGCCGCCTGCGCGCCCGCGGCTTCATCCGCTTCAAGCTGCCGCAGCGCTTCCCGCAACATCTCCTCCGGGTTCTGCTCGCTATCCGCCGCCGCCTTCATATCCACGCCAAACGCGGCCTCAAGATCTTCCGCCAATTCGCGCTTCTGTTCAGCGGTGCGGTCCGCGAGTGAGATCTCGCTGTGCCGGTCGAACAGCACTTCCATGTCATCGTGATGCTTGCCGCCAAACAGCAACTCCGCCATTTTGCAAAGCACCTGGCGCATGGTGCTGCGCTCAAACTCGGACCAACCATCGCGGAACAGTTGCGCATCGAGGAACAGCACCAGCGCGCGATGAATCGTGTCGCGCTCGTCCTGCAGCGGATGCAGCTTGGCCGCGAACAATGAGCGGAAAGTGTCCAGAAATCCGCCGAACTCCTGCTGGCGATTTTCGATTTTCTCGATCTCTTCGATCAGGCGTTTGAAGGTGCGTTGTGCGGGCGTGACGATGGGGGCGGGCTGGTCGGCGAGCGCCATCGTGCCATTGGGCAGCGGCGCCGGTTCATCGGCAAACGGCGTAGTTTTTTTTGACATGGCGGAAGTCATAAGGTATTTCAAATCGGAAACGCATTTTACGTTGGCGGCTGGGCGAAGAGGCTTTATCGCACCGAAGCGACAAACTGATGGCGCGGGTTCGCAGATGTATCTGGGGCCGCGGCGATGGAAAATATTTGTGCTGGTGCTGTTCAAAGGCCGGTGGTGGCGAGGGCGTTTTCGCGGAAGCTGGAAGGGTTTGGGCGGGAGTCGGAGGGACGGTGATACGCGGACAACTCTCACCACAAGACACTGTAGGCAGGTGAGGGATTGTCTTGGGGAAACCGTGGCCTGTCCCCGGCGCATAGGAATTTCAAACCACCTTTTTCCCGATTCGCGACGGTATCGCCGTCCCGACAGGCGGTCAATCACGCGGTCTCTGGCAAAGATTCCCCGCTCTCAATGACGATTCGCACCTGAATAGACCCGAATTGCCTCACCTCGATGCACGCTGCCCCCCCGCCACACGAGCACAGGCCGTGCGGGATTTTCAGCGCCGCTGCAGAGCCGTTCTTGCCTTCGGGAATCAGGCCGCCTGAAAAAGCGCCGGCCGCCGCGCGGAGGTGCGCGGGCCGGCAAGCACAGGTGCATGAGGATCTTTGCGATCACCTCCGGCTCCTCGATGGCGGCGATGATCTTCATGTCGCCCCTACCCGGCGCGGTTCGCAGGCTCAGCACCTTCTGCCCGGCACGCGGCCCCAGCGCGATGCGGTAGGTGCAGGAGGCCGCCTGCAGGGGCGCGAGCGGGTTATCGGGATCGAGGTCGGCAAGGTAGCTCATGCCCTGCTCTTCCACTAGGTAGCCCAGTCGGGTCAATCTATTCATGAGCCGCACGATGATCTTCTCGAGCAGCCCCTGCAGCTCCTAGCCGGTGGGCACACGCACTTCCTGAAAAACCGGTTCGCCCCCGGTGCGCCGATAGACCCCATCGAGCACCAGACAGTGAAGTTGGATGTTCAGGTTGGCGGCCGAGCCGAATCTCTGGATCAGGGTGACCGCGCCGGTATCGGCTGTGGCGCGTTTCAGGCCGGCCTGCTTGAGCAGAAACCCCGCGATGACGCGGTGGATGAGGCGCAGCACCGGCGTGAGCAGCTCGGGCCGTGCGGCAAACAGGATGCGAAGCCCGAATTCACCTCACCGGTCAACGATCGCGCGCTTGTGACGGTGAAGCTAACCGTACTATGCAAATTAAACCGTGACACCACGAGGACATGTCGATGAAACGCAGATTCACATCAGTGAAGTGCGTTTGTCATGAAAATTTGCGACGAACGGGACGCGAAGGTCAGCTCGGGGACGCTGCCATTGAATGACGCGGCTAGCGATGCTCCCGCGTGGGTCGCCACAGCTGTTCCATTTCAAGGTAGGTGAACGAAGCCGACCAGCCGATCAATACAAAGCCAGTGAGCGCCTCGGTACCCGCGAGGAAACGAATTGGGCCGGCGGGGGAGAGGTCACCAAAGCCGACGGTGGTGAAGACAGTCGCGGAAAAATAAACGTGGTCAAAAACGTTCGTTGAAATCGCACCCGAAATCTTGCCGGTGTCAGGCCAAAGCAATAACACATGGTAAGCGAGCCCAAATAGCCAGATCTCAGCAATGTGCAGCAGAATCAACGAGAGCACGGCGTACAACACAATGCGGCGTTTAGGGCCGCCGACCCTACTAAGGCGCGGGCTCAGCCAAGTTAGTCCTTCGAAGTGGATGAGTGCAGCAAGGATGACCGAGAGTGCGGTGCCAATGACCACGGCAAGGTTGGCGCCCCAATTTGAATATTCGGCGAGGTGGCTGGCTGTTTCCACATGTTCAGGCTAGCACAGTTGGGCTGGACCGATTTGATCTAGCGCAGACGCGAAGCGTCTTGATTTTTTCAACCGAGACATATGATCCGATGAGTGCCGTCCCTCCGCCGGTCGAAGAGTTGATCCAACTCGTCACAACAAGATTCCCCGCATTGGCGCACTTGCCGCCCGCGACACTTGCACGTACTGTAGCCGCCGCGCAATATCGGCAGATGGCGGTCGGCGATCAACTGTTTTCACCAGATACGCCTTGTGGCGGGTTTCCGCTCCTGCTGGAAGGGCGCAAATAGGGGACAGACTGAGAACTCCAGTTTCCCAGATACCTCCAGGTGAACAACCTATTGAAACATCACAGCTAGCGGCAGCTCCGCGCAGCCGTCACTCCAGCGTGATCTTCGCTTCGCGGATCACTCGGGTCCAGCGCTCGTACTCATCGCGCATGAGTTTGGCGAGGGCTTCGGGGGTGCTGCCGCCGGGTTCGGCACCCTGGCTGGCGAGGATGCGTGCCACTTCCGGGTCGGCCAGGGTTTGCTGGATGGTGGTGTTCAGCCGGGCGACGATGGGCTGCGGCAGTTTGGCCGGGCCGAACAGGCCGTACCAGGTCAGTACTTCCCAGTCGGGGAACCCGGATTCGATCATGGTCGGGACATCGGGTGCGGCAGGATTGCGCGTGGTGGTGCCCACCGAGAGCCCGACCAGTTTGCCCGATTTCACGTAGGGCAGCACCGTGGGCATGCTGTTCAACATCAGTTGCACGCGGCCTGCCAGCAGGTCGGTCATGGCAGGCGAGGTGCCCTTGTAGGGGATGTGTACCATCTTGATATCGACGAGCAGGCACAGCAGTTCCAGCGCCAGGTG
>CAMCYY010000193.1 GCA_945885335.1 Bordetella parapertussis | reverse complement strand
TGGGTCGACTGGATGACAAGGGCAATCTCTGGATCACGGGACGCTGCAAGGACATGATCATCCGCGGCGGCGAGAACATTGCGCCCGTTGCGATCGAGAGTGCGCTCACGATGATCCCCGGAGTGATCGAAGCTGCCGTATTCGGCATTCCGCATCCGGACCTTGGTGAAGAGGTAATGGCTGTGGTGGTGATCGAAGGTGGTCTGACGGAGCAGCAGCTCCGGGAGCAGTTGCGTGACAAGGTGGCCTCCTTCGCCGTGCCAAGTAAATGGCGACTGCAAAGGGAAGCATTGCCGACGAACGACGCGGGCAAGGTCGAGAAGGCCGCCCTGAGCGCCGCGATGCGCGCGGAACTCGCGGCCGCGGTACGCGTGGCGTAGGGACAGGGATCATGGTCATGTCTTCCTTCCAGCACATCACGCCGCCGCTGCGGCTGTTTCACGGGCCCGAGAGCCTCAGCCAGCTTGGGCGGGAACTGGCTCGCATGAACTGCAGCCGCGCCATGATTTTCTGCGGCCCCTGGATGGCAGAAGGCCCGTTGCTGGATCGCGTGCGCTCGGCACTGGGTGATCGCTGTGCCGGCGTCTATTCGGATGTGCTCGCGCACAGTCCCGTCGCCTCGGTCGAAGCGGCAGCCAGTGAGCTGAAGCGCCTGCAGGCCGATGCCGTGATCGCAGTCGGTGGTGGCTCTGTCATTGTCACGGCGCGCGCGGCGACCATTCTTGCAGCCGAAAACAGACCCGTGCAGGAACTCTGCACCGTCATTGATGAAAAGGGCGGCCTGAGGAGTCCGAAGCTGCTGGCGCCCAAGCTGCCGCAACTGATTGTTCCCACCACGCCGACCACGGCAATCGTGAAGGCCGGCAGCGCCGTGTTCGATCCGGTCGAAGGCAGGCGCCTCGCCCTATTTGATCCCAAGACGCGCGCACAGTGTGTATTCGTCGATCCTGAAATGATCCTCTCCGCGCCGCGCGCCCTGGTGGCGGCCGCCAGCATCAATACGATGTCGATGGCCATCGAGGGGCTGATTTCGCGCTCGGGAGATCCGATCGCGGAGGCGCTGCTGCTGCAGGTCCTGCGTTTGCTGGGGCAACACCTGCCCGATACCGCCCGCCTGGATGACGCGGCGGTGCGGGGAGACCTTGTGGTGGCGGGCGTGTTGTGCGGGCAGGGCACGGACCATACCGCTGCCGGCATCACGACCGTGCTCGGCCACGCCATCGGAGCGCGCTATGAAAAGGACAACGGCCTCGTGAATGCCATCGTGCTGCCGCATGTGCTGCGCTTCAACGCAGAGGCAGCAGCAGCGGGCCTTGCCAAGGTCGCCGCAGCCCTCGGTGTGCCGTGCTCCGACGCTGCGACACAACTGAGCATGACCATCGATGTCCTGACAGGCATCTTCAGTGCACTGGGCGTGCCCGCCAGGCTGAGCGAACTCGGGGTGCCCCGCGAAGACCTGCCGGAGCTGGCCGGTCTCGCCATGGCTGACTGGTTTCTGCGCGGCAACCCGCGCCGGGTGCAAAGCGCATCGGAACTGCAGCAAATCATGGAAGAAGCATGGTGATCCGGCGGGATCACCCATTCACTATCCAATCACAAGGACTCAATCATGTCATCAGCCGCTGCAATCAAAAGCGCACCAGCACTGAAGCCCGATCTGGTGGTAGACCTGTCGCGCTTTGCGGCAAACATTGATGCGTCAAGGCTCGACAGCGCCGTCGTCCAGGCGGTAAAGGCCAACATCCTCGACACACTGTCCTGTGCCCTCGCCGGTTCTTCGGCCAAGGCGATCCCCGAAGTGTCAGGCCTGGTGCGGGAATGGGGCGGTGCGCCACAGGCCGACATGTTCGTGTTCGGCGGAAAGTTCCCTGCCCATCACGCGGCGTGGGTCAACAGCGGCATGTCCCATGCGCGCGACTACGACGACACCCATGACACCGCCATGCTCCATGCCGGCGTTTCGGCCGTTCCTGCAGCGATTGCTGCAGGACAATTGCGTGGCAAGCTGTCCGGCGCAGATCTGGTCGCGGCGGTGGCAGCTGGCCTGGAGATTACCTGCCGGCTTGGCGTTGCTACCAGGATTCCCATTACCGAAAGCGGTTTCATCTACTCCTCGCTGCTCGGCTATTTCGGCGCGACGGCGGCGGCCGGACGGGCGCTGGGCCTGAGTGAAGACGAAATGCGAAATGCGTTCGGCATCGTCTACAGCTCCGTTGCGGGCAATCACCAGGTGACGCGCGACGCGTCGCTGATGAAACGGCTTCAGCCCGGATTGGCCGCGCAGGGAGCGGTGGTTGCCGTGCAACTGGCCAAACGCGGTATTCGCGGCGCGCAAGAGGTATTCGAGGGAGCAGACGGCTTCTTTCGCGTCTACCTGCAGGGCCGCGTAGATCGCGAAATCGTCAATAAAGATCTCGGCAGGCGTTTCGAGCTCCTGAACCTGAGCTACAAGCCCTATCCGTGCTGCCGCGATACACATACAGCCATTGACGCGATCCTGGAGTTGCGCGGCCAGTCGTCTCGCCCGGCCAGCGACATCCAGTCGATCCGCGTCGGCGTCACCGGTCCCGGTTACCAGATGGTCTGTGTGCCCGAGCAGGTGCGCCTGAATCCGAAGACCATTGTCGAGGCCCAGTTCAGCATTCCTTACACGGTGGCGGCATCCTGGATCGACGGCCCGCTGGGCATGAAGCATTTCACCGATGAGGGGCTGAAGCGTACCGATATTCTTGATTTGGCGAAACGGGTGAAGCCCTACGTTGATGATGAGATCGATCGGGAGTGGAGCCGGTTCGTGCCGCCTGCCCGGGTGACCATCCAGTTCAATGATGGGCAGACGCTCGAGACGCGGGTCAATTACCCGAAAGGACATCCGAACAATCCGATGACGGAGGCGGAGTTCACCGCAAAGACCGTGGATTGCGCGACCTACGTTGCCAAGCCCCTGCCGGCGGATACCGCAGCCAATCTTGCTGCCACGGTCGGGAAGCTTGAATCCGTTGCGGACATTTCCGAACTTCTGCGCATTATGAGCTGAGTCAGCAAGCCCGTGCGGCAAGGCATTCGGGCACGCGCGATCGCGCTGTTCCCGCATACCCGGTCAGCACTTGATCGATTTGATGGATAGATTGGAAGGCACGAAGAATGGCAGACAGCAAGATTCTGATTGAGCGGCTGGGGGCGGTTGCGTGCGTGACGCTGAATGACCCCGCCACGCGCAATGCGTTGTCGATGCCGATACTGCGCGAACTGGGGGATTTTCTTGCCGGTGCGAATGCCGATGAAACACTGGGCTGCATCGTGCTGGCGGCGGCGGGCGACGGCTTCTGTTCGGGGGGCAACATCAAGGACATGCGCGATGGTACCGATCCGATGTTTGCCGGGACACCGCACCAGATGCAGGAGGGCTTCCGCAACGGCGTGCAGATGATTCCGAAGCTCCTGAACGAGCTCGATGTGCCGGTGATCGCGGCGGTGCAGGGTGCGGCGATGGGCGCGGGATGTGATCTTGCCTGCATGTGCGACATGCGCATTGCATCGGCCGATGCGAAGTTCGCGGAAAGCTTCCTGCGCGTCGGTCTGGTGTCGGGGGACGGTGGTGCCTGGTTCCTGCCCCGCGTCATCGGCATGCCGCGCGCACTTGAAATGGCGCTGACCTGCCGCACGGTGGAAGCGTCCGAGGCGAAAGAATGGGGGCTGGTCACGCACGTCGTTGCGCGCGACAAGCTGCTGGAGTCCGCGCTGGAGATGGCGCGCACGATCGCCGCGTTCCCGCCGCGCAGCGTGCGCCTCAACAAGCGGCTGATTCGCCAGTCCATGAATCTGGGGCTGGGAGATTGCCTGGAACTCTCCGCCTCGTTTCAGGCCATCGTGCAGAGCACGGCCGACCAGAAGGAGGCTGTGGCGGCGTTGCTGGAGAAGCGCGCGCCGCGTTATGTAGGACGCTAGCGGAGTTGCCCCGGGCTGGAGCGGGTCAGAGTGGTTCGCGCGGCTTGATGGATCGTTGCGACCAGGTGTCGATGTGCTTGAGCAACAGTTGGCCGAGTTTTTTTGCGCGCGGTCGCAAGACCAGGGTCGGCCCCACGACAATAATGGCCGCCACCGCCTCGCCGGACGGGTTGTGGACGGCTGCAGCTATGGCGAATCGCTTGTCCTTCAGGGTGAGGTTGGTCGCGATTCGAGTTGTCGTGATGTCCTCATATTCCTCGATGAACTTGCCCACCAGCGCGGCTTCCTTGGCGCTGTGACGGCGCAGAAACTGCTCGCGTTCGGCGTCCGGCCTCGCCGCCAGAATGGCCTTGCCGCCGGCCGTGGCCAGTATGGTTCTGCGGATGTTTGTGCGGGCCTGGAATCCCATGATCTGGTCGCTGCCGGCTTCTGCGATGTAAATCAGGTCATCTCCGGCCTGTACGCCAAGGAACACGGCGCCCCCGGTTTTTTCCTGCAGAGCGACCAGGTCTGAATGCGTTACCAGCCCGGCCCGGATGTGGCCGCTGGCGAGCGTCAGGCCGTAGACCGCAGGGCCCAGGTAGAAGCGATGCTTTTCCTCGTAGATCCACCCCTTGGCCAGCAGGCCACGCAGAAAACCGTGGACGGAACTCTTCGGGGCATGCAGAACGCGGACGAGTTCGGCGAAGGTCATGCCGGGGTTGTAGACCACCTCTTCGAGAATGCGCGTGACGCGATCGATCGTGCGGTGGTTTTGCGGGGCGCGCTCCGGGCGTGGTGCAGCCTTCGCGCTTTTCTCTAGTGCTTTTACCATTGAATCGATGCTACCACATGCGTTCCGGCTGCCGGGCCGCCGAGATCAATGAGGCAATCAAGGTATCGTCCTCGTCAAAATCCACCCGCAGGTGGAGCTTGGCGTCAATGAGTGACACCGGTTCCTCTGCGGGTGGGATGACGAGTTGCAAGGGCATTTAGATGACCTGCACCACGGCCGCCTGATTGGCGGCATCGGCCGGGGCGAAGCGCGGATTGACTCCGAGCAGCTGGGCACCCGTGATGCTGGCCGCTACGCCAACCGTTACCGTCACCCGCACAAATCCAAAACCGTTCACTGTGTCCAGTTCCTCGGGCTTGACGTTGATGAGTGCCTGCTTGTTGTCGCCCGTGGCTTTGACGATCTGGATGATCGCTTTTCCAGCGATGTCTTTTGCACCGGTGCCTGCGTTGTCCAACGCCTGCTGCAACTTGGCATCGACCGTGGCGGCCGTACCCAGCACACCGGTTTGCACCACCGCGAGAAATCCCAGGTGGTTGGCCACCGACACCCAGCCGGTGCTGAGTGCGCCCGCGGCCTGGGAGGCCGGATCGATGGTGGCGAGAACTGCGAGCATTTCGCTCGCTTTTGAGTTGGGAAACATAGTTTTTCTCCTTGTGTGGCAGGCGCCTTAGCGCGCGCCGAGTTGGATGAACGGGGACATGGTGGCGATACCCTTGGCAGGCGAAATCGGGGCGACGATCTTGGATTGCCCATCCATGCGAAAGGTGGTGCGAAACGCCGTGAGATCCGCATCGAAGTACAGATGCATCGAGGTGGCGGTCTGCATGCCGCCTGACTTGGTGATGGTCTGGTAGTACTTCAGATCCACCAGCAAGATGTCGCCTTGGG
>CAMCYY010000192.1 GCA_945885335.1 Bordetella parapertussis | reverse complement strand
CTGGACCGCCCGGCGCCGGGATTGCGTCTGCCGGTGGCACGCGGCGAGCGCGCATAAGTGCAGGTAGCGGAACTGTCATTCCGAAGCCTGAATCGAAGATGAGGGCTGGTGGATCTGCTTTTGGCTTTAACAGCAGGTTCTTTGCGGGGCTCGGAATGACAAAATTACCCGGAACAGTGCTTTGGAAGCGTTGTCTTGCCTCTCTTCTTTTGTCCAGCACAGAATTGTTACGGGAAGGAGAGTTCCCTCACTTATTCTCATAAGTAGTATATAGTTTGTTCAGGCTGGGCTTTAGACCCGGTTTTTGAACCGTTAGTTATACTACTTTTGAGTATAAGTGGCCGTGACGCGATGTTTGTCGCGGCCCCGAATTTAGGGAGTACGAGGGTGCATTTGAGAAATAGACCCTCGTGTTGTCTATCCAAGGAGGCAGCATGTCATCCCACACCGCTGGTGCAGCAACCGTCAAGCCGGTGACCTTCATGTCCCCGGAAGCCATTGCGCGCACCGCCGCCATACAGACGCGCCTTGCGCCTGTGGTTTCCGCCGAGCGCTGGCCGCTGTTCGCCCCGGACATCGATGCCATCCTGCGCCTGAAGAAAGAGCGCAACGCCGTCATCCTGGCGCACAACTACCAGACCCCCGAGATTTTCCACGGCGTGGCCGATATTGTCGGCGACTCGCTCGCACTGGCGCGCGAAGCTGACACGGTCAAGGCCGATGTCATCGTGCTCTGCGGCGTGCACTTCATGGCCGAGACCGCGAAGATCATCAACCCGGAAAAAACCGTGCTGATCCCGGACATGAAAGCCGGCTGCTCGCTGGCCGACTCCATCACGGCCGCCGACGTGCGGCTGTTGCGCCAGAAATACCCCGGCGTGCCGGTCGTCACGTACGTCAACACCTCGGCCGACGTGAAGGCCGAGAGTGACATCTGCTGCACCTCGGGCAATGCCGTGAAGGTGGTGGAAAGCCTGGGCGTGGACCGCGTCATCATGCTGCCCGACGAATTCCTCGCGCAAAACGTGCAGGCCCAGACCAAGGTGAAAATCATTGCCTGGAAGGGCTACTGCGAGGTGCACGAGCTGTTCACGGTGGCCGACATTGAGGAACTGCGCGCCAAGCACCCCGGTGTCGTTGTCATGGCGCATCCGGAATGCCGGCCCGAAGTGGTCGAGGCCTCCGACTTCAGCGGTTCGACTGCGAACATGATTGACTTCGTGGACCAGAAGCGCCCCCCGAAGGTGATGCTGATCACCGAATGCTCCATGAGCGACAACATCGCCGTGCACCATCCTGAGATCGAATACATCCGGCCGTGCCGCCTGTGCCCGCACATGAAGCAGATCACGCTGCCCAAAATCCGCGAGGCGCTGGAACTCATGCAGTTCGAAGTGAAGATCGATCCGGCCATCGCCGGCCGCGCGCGGCTTGCGGTCGAGCGCATGCTGGCGGTGCGCTGAGAAGCTATGACCCGTTGTGCTCAATGCGCCAGCCCCCTTGTAAAAGGGAGGGGACACGCCGCAGGCGTGCCGGGGGATTTGATAGTGTGCAGGAATGACCATGTCTAATTCAGTCACCCGCGAACGCGTCCTCGTCATCGGTGGCGGTGTTGCCGGTTTGGCCACTGCGCTGCGCCTTGCGCCCATGCCGGTCACGCTGCTGGTGTATGCGCCGCTTGGCACCGAAGCCTCTACCCCTTGGGCGCAGGGCGGCATTGCCGCAGCGCTGGGCGCAGATGACGCACCGGCCCTGCATGCCGCGGATACGCTGACGGCGGGTGCCGGCCTCACCGATCTTTCCGTTGCCACGCGTGTGGCCACGGCCGCAGCCGATTGCATTGCCCATCTGGCCGAGCTCGGCGCGCCCTTTGACCGTGACGATGCCGGCAGTCTCGCGCTTGGTCTTGAAGCGGCCCACTCGCGCCGCCGCATCGTGCACGCTGGCGGCGACGGCACCGGCCGCGCCGTGATGGAAGCCCTGATCCGTGCCGTGCGTGCTTCGCCCCACATCGAGTTGCTCGAAGGTGCGCGTGCTACTGAACTGGTGGTTGAAGACGGCGCCGTGGTTGCGGTCAAGGCCGTGCGCAATGACGTGCCCATGTTCCTGCCGGCGCGCGCCGTGGTGCTCGCCACCGGCGGCACTGGCGCGCTGTATTCCTACACCACGAATCCGCTGGGTTCCACCGGCAGTGGTCTGGCGCTTGCGGCGCGTGCGGGCGCGGTGCTGCGCGATATGGAGTTTGTGCAGTTCCATCCCAGCGCGATTGCGCTGGGCCGTGATCCCATGCCGCTGGCCTCCGAGGCGCTGCGCGGCGAGGGTGCCATTCTCGTCAATGAGCGCGGCGAACGGTTCATGACCGACATTCCCGGTGCAGAACTCGCACCGCGTGACGTCGTGGCCCGTGCCGTGTGGCGTGAAATCGCGCGCGGCGGCCAGGCCTTGCTGGATACGCGTGAAGCGCTCGGTGTGAGCATCGAAAAGCGGTTTCCGTCGGTCACCGCGCTGTGCCGCGAGGCCGGGCTCGATCCGGTCACCCAGGCCATCCCGGTGCGTCCTGCGGCGCATTACCACATGGGCGGCGTACTGGTGGACAGTCGAGGCCGCTCGTCCGTCAATGGGCTGTGGGCCTGCGGTGAAGTGGCATCGACCGGACTGCATGGCGCCAACCGGCTGGCCAGCAACTCGCTGCTCGAAGCACTGGCCTATGCGCGCTGGATTGCCGCCGATATTTCCGGCGTTGCAGCGGGGCGTCCGGCGCGGCCGGTGGTGCTGGCCGCGAATGTTGCGCTGAATGCCGCTGAAGCGCGCCGCGATGCCGCGCAGCTGGCCGACATCCGCACGCTCATGACACAGACCACGGGCTTGATGCGCGACGCCGATTCGCTGCACGATGCCATTGCGAAACTGGAGCCGATGGCCTTTGTTGTATCGGCTGCCTCGAATGGCGTGCACCATACACGTGCCTCAGATGCCGCACTGGTCGGTCTGCTCATTGCGATTGCCGCGCGCGAGCGCCATGAAAGCCGCGGCGCCCATTGCCGTCGCGACTATCCGGCGGCGCTGCCCGAGCCGGCCTCGCATACGCTCATGACGCTGGCCGAAGCGCGCACGCTGGTCGCTGCGGCTAAGAACACAAGCTCTTCGATGCGGAACCGCTGATGACTGACATGGTAAATGTGATGCTGCCGCTGCAACCCTTGCCGGCCGTGATGATCGAGCACATTGTGCGTGCCGCGCTACTGGAAGACCTCGGTCGTGCCGGTGACATCACCACTGATGCCGTCATTCCCGCGAACTCCACCATGTCTGGCGTGATCGCCGCGCGCCAGCCCGGCGTCATTGCCGGCGCCAATGCCGCGGTGATGGCCTTTGCGCTCATGGATTCCGCAGTCGTTGCCACCATCGAAAAACCCGATGGCTCGCGTGTCAAGCCCGGTGATGTGGTGATCCGCCTCAGCGGCCCGGCGCGCGCCATCCTGTCTGCCGAGCGTGTGGCGCTGAACCTGATGGGTCATTTGTCCGGCGTCGCCACCGCGACCGCCATGCTGGTGGATGCAGCGAAACCGCACAAGGCGCGCATTGTCTGCACGCGCAAGACCACGCCGGGCCTGCGTGTACTGGAGAAACACGCCGTGCGCGCCGGCGGCGGTTCCAACCATCGCTTTGGCCTGGATGATGCGGTGCTGATCAAGGACAACCACATTGCCGTCGCAGGCGGCGTGCGCGCCGCCATCGAGCGCGCACGTGCCGGTGTCGGCCACCTGGTGAAAATCGAAGTCGAAGTCGATACGCTGGCGCAGCTCGATGAGGCGCTGGCCGTCGGCGCCGATGCCGTGCTGCTCGACAACATGACGCCCGACCAGTTGCGCGAAGCGGTGAAAAAAGTGAATGGCCGCGCCATCACCGAAGCCTCAGGTGGCATTTCTCTCGCTACGGTGAATGCCGTGGCTGCCTCCGGTGTCGATCTCATCTCCACCGGTGCGATCACGCACAGCGCGGCAGTGCTCGACCTTGGGCTCGATACGCTGAGCTGATTGGTGACGGCGCCGTCAGGCGCCGAATTTTCCTGCTGACGCGGCTTGGCGCTGACGGCACGCACATGGCCTAGCACGAACTGGCCCTAGCGATGACGCGTCATGCGCTGGAGCGCATGGGGAAGCGGTGGCCTGCAAAGGGCGTTTCGCGTCCGCGGGAAGGTTCTTCGTGCTCCTGACAGACTGATCTTGCGGATTATCCGGATTGTGTATGTGTTATCCGGTGCTTTACCGACTCGGCAGGCAGGTACACAATCGTCGTACTCCTGATCCAGTCAGAACCGGCGAAAAAATTGCCACAGGAGCCATCAACCTCGCACGAACTGCAGATCCAGCAGAGTTTCTTGCATACATTGATGGATGCCCTCGCAAAGGATGCCTTAAGAAGACCGGTACTCCACTCACTGGCAAACGGCATCGACATCACCAAAGGAGATTTCAGCATGAAACGCATTTCGAACATCGCAGTGCTGTTCATAACAAGCATTCTGATGGCCGGCAACGCGGCGACGCAAAACGCAGCTGACTACCCTTCAAAGCCGGTCACTCTGGTTATCGCCGCTGCGCCGGGCGGAGCCACCGACACCGAGATTCGTATGTACCTGCAACGCCTCACTGAACTCCTGGGCAAGCCTTTTGTGGCCGACTACAAGCCCGGCGCTGGCGGCACCATTGCGCCGACGTTCGTGTCGCGTGCCGCGCCGGACGGCCACATCATCCTCGCATCCAACTCCGGGTTCACCACTTCGGCGGCCTTCTATTCCGACTTGCAATACGACCCCATCAAGGATTTCCAGCCCGTCGTTCTGCTCACCAAGCGCAACACGCTCATGCTGGTCTCAAACAACGCGCCGTTCAACAATTTCAAGGAATACCTGGCTTATGCCAGGGCCAATCCTGGGAAGGTCAACTTCGGCGCCAACGGCGGGGGAAGCATCCATCACCTAGTCGCCGCGCACCTGCACGACGTCGCCGACGTGAAAGTGGCCTATGTGCAGTACAAGGTCTCCCAGGCCAAGACCGTGGACCTACTGGCGGGGCGCATTGACGCCATGTTCTCCACTTTCATCACCAGCGCAAAGAATGCGCGCGGCGGCAAGATGAAAATGATCGCGGTAATGAACCCGGAGCGCTCGCCGGTGGCGCCTGACTGGGCCACCATCTCTGAGCAGGGCATGCCGGTGGAAGTGGAATATCCCAGCTGGCTGGGCATCCAGGCGCCGGCGCGCACGCCCATGCCCATCGTCAACAAGCTGAACAGCTCGATGCAGAAAATCATGCGCGAGCCGGAGGTAGTCAAGCGCTTCGAGGCGGACTCGATGATCGTGATCGGCAGCAACCCCGAGCAGTTCCGCCAGCACATCGTCAAGGAAATCGCGCGATGGAAGGCCATTGCGGCCAAAACCGGTATCCAAGGCGAAGCTGACTAGTACATTCGTAGAGAACAGCAGGAAAACCTGGTAGGGAGGTTCACATGAGGCGAGTTCTGAGTCTTTGCTTGCTGGCAGCTCTGCCGAGTGCAATAACGGTGGCATTCGCGCAGGGCGCAGCGGACGCCTATCCATCAAAGCCGGTCATCCTGGTCATCCCGGCCGCTCCCGGCGGCAATACCGATGGCGAGATGCGCC
>CAMCYY010000191.1 GCA_945885335.1 Bordetella parapertussis | reverse complement strand
CGGTGGCGTCGTCGGCTTCCTTGCGCGTCACCAGACCCATCAGGTAGACCACTCCCGCTTCGGTGATGACCTTGACGTCGTTCGGAGAAAACTTGTCCGTGCCGATGAACGCGGCCTTCACCTTGCCGGTGAGATAGACGTCGTTGGAGCGTGCACCGAAGGAACTGTTGCCCACCACTTGCAGTTCGTTCGCAACGCTTTTCACTTCAGTGATTTCGGCCACCAGGCGCTCGATGTCGGCCTTCATCTGCGCGGTCGGCGCCTCGCCGGTGAGCAGCACCACGCGGTTGAAGCTCGTCACGTTGACATGCGAATCACGGAAGCGCTCGCCGATACGGTTGCCTGCGGAAAGCTCGATGCGCTGGTCACCCAGCACCACGTCGGGCTGGCGGCGGTCCACCGCGACCATGGCGGCGGTGCCGGCGCCCACGGCCACCAAGGGAAAGCAGCCCTGCAGCAGCGGCAGTGCGGCGACAGTCAGTGTCGCCGCCAAGAAACGGTATGAAACTCTGGTCATCATTCTGCTCCCAATAGCATGTAATCGATACCGTCGCAAAGGCAGTGCAGCGTCAGCAGATGCACCTCCTGAATGCGCGCGGTCCTAGCGTGCGGTACGCAGATATTGACATCATCGGCGCGCAAAACGTTCCCGATTTCTCCGCCGCCGCGCCCGGTCATGGCAACAATGCGCATGTCGCGCTCATGCGCCACCAAGATGGCGCGAATCACGTTCTTGGAGTTGCCGCTGGTGGAAATGGCCAGCAGCACGTCGCCGGGCGAGCCCAGCGCCGCCACCTGCTTGGAGAAAATCTCCTCGTAGGAATAGTCATTGGCGACGGCGGTGAGCGTGGAGGTATCGGTGGTGAGTGCGATGCAGGCCAGGGGCGGCCGCTCACGCTCGAAGCGCCCGAGCAGCTCGGCCGAGAAGTGCTGCGCATCGGCGGCCGAGCCGCCATTGCCGCAGGTGAGTATCTTGCCGCCGCCGAGCAGCGCCTTGACCATGCTCTCCACCGCATTCGCGATGGGGGTGCACAGCTTGTCTGCGGCCTTCTGCTTAGTTTCGACGCTGTCGCGGAATTGTCCGGCGATGCGAGCCTTGAGTTCGGCACCTGCGTCCGACTTCTTCTGGGAGGTGGCGTTTGTCATGGCGGCGATTCTACCCCAAGGCTCCGGGCGCCAGCGCGGCCTGTCAGCGCTGCGATTAGTAGCCCGGGAAGTCAGTCCAGGAATACTTCAAACTCGACCCGCAGGCGCGGATTGCGATGCACCAGCAGGCGGCTGACGCGCGCCACCACGGCCTCGCCGCGGTCCATGGCCCAGGCCAGCGCGGCGTTTTGTGCGCGCGGCACGTAGCCGAGCTTGTGCTCGCGCCAGTACACGCCGATGGCATTGGCGTCGTGCGGATTGTCCGCCTCGCGCAGCAGCGCCAGCGCGTCGCCGCTGCGCAGGTTCGCAAACACGGCCGGCGCCTGGTGATAGTTGAAGCCCGCCAAGGGCGAGCTTTGCACCAGCAGGCGCACGGATTGCGCGCTGGTGGCGCCGGCATGCAGCACGGTTGCAAGCACGAGCAGGAGCAGGAGCAGGAGCATCATCCGGCGAGGGTCAGGGCGTATCGAAGGCATTGCGTATCCACTCCATGTCGCCGCCACCCACGTCCGACATTAGAATCACGTCGAAGCGGCAGGGACGATCAGGCTGTCCGGCAAGGTAAAGGCGCGCCGCAGCAGCCAGCTTCGCCTGCTTGCGGCGGTCTATGCTGGCGGCGGCGCCGCCAAATGCGCTGTGGGTGCGGAGTCTCACCTCTACCATAACGATCATGTCCCCGTCCCGGAGGACAAGGTCGATTTCGCCGAAGCGGCAGCGCCAGTTGCGCTCGATGACACGCAGCCCCTGTTTTTCGAGAAAGGCCGCGGCCAGTGCCTCGGCGTCGGCGCCACGCCGGCTGCTCATGCCATCACCCTCCGGCTTGCCCGCATCGCCATCGCCGCGCACAATGCGGGACCAAAAACGGGGCCAGAAATGTGGCCACAGAGCGCCGGATCGAAAAGCGCTCCGATGCGATCAATGAACGGATTCAGATGAAAACCAGCGGTGAACATGCGGGTGGCACGGCCGGGGCGGGTGGCGATGGCACATTATATGTAGTGGCCACGCCCATCGGTAACCTCGCCGACATCACGCTGCGCGCCATCGAGACGCTGGGCGCGGTGGATGTGATCGCAGCCGAGGACACGCGCAACAGCGCGCGCCTGCTGGAGCGCCACGGCATCGCGACCCGCATGCTGTCGCTGCACGAACACAATGAGGCCAGGCGCGCCGAAGAAATCATCCGGCGGCTCGCCGAAGGCCGCAGCGTGGCGCTCATCACCGATGCCGGCACGCCGGCCCTGTCCGATCCGGGCGCGCTGCTGGTCGCGCGCGTGCGCGAGGCCGGCCATCGCGTCGTGCCCATTCCCGGCCCGAGCGCGGTGATCACCGCGCTGTCGGTGGCGGGCCTGGCTGGCACGGCTTTTCATTTCGCCGGCTTCCTGCCGGAGCGTTCATCCGCACGACGCAAGGTCATTGCCGGGCTGGCCGGCCTGACCTGCACGGTGGTGTTCTACGAAGCGCCGCACCGCGTGGTGGATGCAGTGCGTGATCTGGCCGCCGAACTGGGCGTGAACGGACAGGCCGGCCGCGACATCGTCATCGCACGCGAACTGACGAAGATGTTCGAGAGCGTGCACCGCTGCGCCCTGGCCGAAGCGGCCGAATGGCTGGAGGCCGACAAGGATCGCCAGCGCGGCGAATTCGTGTTGCTGGTGTCAGGTGCCGCAGAAAAGCAGGGCGGGGCAACGGCAGTCGATGCCGACAAGGTGCTCAAACTGCTGATGGCCGAACTGCCACTGGCACAGAGCGTGAAGCTGGCTTGCGCGATTACCGGCCTGAAGCGCGGTGAACTGTATCCACGGGCGCTGGAGATGTCGGGGAGGAAGGTGGCGGGCAACAATCAGGCGTGACCTGGGGCGGTGGGGTCGTTCATCCTTCGACGGGCTCAGGACGAACAGGACGGAGGGTGGGATGGTGTTTGGATAAAAAACCGTTCGCCCTGAGCTTGTCGTAGGGCGTAAGTCAAACGGAGGCGGGATCAAGGCACATCCCGGTATCATTGCACCCCATGAACAACACCCTGACCCTGATCCAACCCGACGACTGGCACCTCCACCTGCGTGATGGCGCGCTGCTGGCCGATGTCGTGCCGCATACGGCGCGGCAGTTTGCGCGGGCCATTGTCATGCCCAACCTGAAGCCACCGGTGACCACGGTGGCGCTGGCTGCCGCGTATCGCGATCGCATCCTCGCTGTGCTTCCGGCGGGTTCGAAATTCGAACCATTGATGACGCTTTACCTCACGGAGAAGACCTCGGCCGCTGAAATTGCGGCAGCGAAAGCAAGCGGCTTCGTGCATGCGGTCAAATACTACCCGGCCGGCGCGACGACGAATTCCGATGCCGGCGTGACGCAGATCGACAAGGCCTTTGGCGCACTGGAGGCAATGCAAAAGCATGACCTGCCGCTGCTGGTGCATGGTGAGACGACGTCGCAGGATGTGGATATATTTGATCGCGAGCGCAGCTTCATCGACACCACGCTGGCGCAGATCCGCCATCAGTTTCCGGCACTCAGGCTGGTGTTCGAGCACATCACCACGCGCGAGGCGGCGCAGTACGTGAGCGAGGCGCCGGCCAATGTCGCGGCGACGATCACTGCGCACCACCTGCTGTACAACCGCAACGCGATTTTTCTCGGCGGCATGCGGCCGCATTACTACTGCCTGCCGGTGCTCAAGCGCGAAGACCATCGCGTTGCGCTGGTGAAGGCGGCGACCGGCGGCAGTCCGAAATTCTTTCTCGGCACCGACAGTGCGCCGCATGCACGCGGCCTGAAGGAGCATGCCTGCGGCTGTGCCGGCTGCTACACCGCGCATGCCGCGCTGGAGCTGTATGCCGAAGCCTTCGAGGCGGCCGGTGCGCTGGACAAGCTGGAAGGCTTCGCCAGTTTCCATGGCCCGGACTTCTACCGCCTGCCCCGCAACACCGCGAAGATCACGCTCAAGCGCAAGTCGTGGACGCCGCCGGCGGAATACCGCTTCGGTGGCGAGACGCTGGTGCCGCTCAGGGCCGGCGAGGCGCTGCACTGGTGCCTGGCTTGACGTCACCGGATTCAGGAGCTGTCATTCCAAGGCTGCAAGCCGAGGAATCTGCTGTTGCAGTGATTTGAAAGCAGACTCCTCGCGATGCTTGGAATGACAGGGGACGCAGATGCTGGCTGGAAGCGCGAACTCGCATTGCCCGTGCACGACTGCTTCGCTGACTTGATCGCACGGCTTTCGGCCAAACGCTTTCCCGGATGCGCCGAGCTCAATGCGCTGCTCGATGAACGGCATCGCAGCGGCTCGGGCGTGCCGATCCGCTTTGTGTCAGCCGGGGAGGGGGCCTTGCGCGATGAGCCTTACGAGGCGCGTATTTTCCGCTTGGGTGAAGTGATCACGCGCGAACAGAACTGGCACGACCTGTTCAATGCGCTGGCCTGGCTGGCGTTTCCGGCGACCAAGCGCGAACTCAATGCGATTCATGGCGAGCAGTTGTCTCTTGATCCGACCGGGGAGGGCAGGCGCGGCACGACGCGCGACGTGCTGACGCTGTTCGACGAAAGCGGTTTGCTCGTGGCCTGCGCCGATGCGTCGCTTGCCGCTTTGCTGACTGGTTTTCAGTGGAAGGAATTGTTCTGGACGCGGCGGGAAGATGTCGAGCGTCACATGCGTTTTTTCGTATTCGGACATGCCTTGCATGAGCATGCGCTCAAACCGTATCCCGGCATCACCGGCAAGGCGCTGATCGTGGATGTTGACGAGGGCTTCCTGCAGGCGTCACCGTCCGGGCAACGGACCGCGCTTGACGGCCATGCGGCGCAATGGCTCCGTGCCCGGTCATTGACCTCTACGCGGCTGCTGACCCCGCTCCCCATGCTGGGCATCCCCGGCTGGGACGCGGACAACGCCCACGCCGCCTACTACGACAACACCGATGTATTTCGGCCCGGGCGCCGGCTATCCACGTAGAATGCTCCCGTGAAGTCGGCCGGACGGTCGCTGCATGCCTTGTGTGTGCAGAGGAAAGTCCGGGCTCCGCAGAGCAGGGTGCTGGGTAACGCCCAGACGCAGCAAGCCGGAGGCGACTCCGGCCCAAGGCGATGACAGGGCAACAGAAAGCAAACCGCCGATGGCCGCCCGGGCTTTGCGGTTCGCGCGCAAGCGCGGGCCGCAAAGTCTCGTTTCAAGATGAGCAGGTTCGCCGAAAGGCAGATCGGTTTGTCGAGAGGCGTAAAGGGGTCGGCGCGAAAGCGCCGCAATCACCGCGCAAGCGGTGATTGGGATCAGGTAAGGGTGAAACGGTGCGGTAAGAGCGCACCGCGGACGTGGGAACACGGACGGCACGGTAACCTCCACCCGGAGCAACACCAAATAGGCGGACGATGAAGCTGCTCGCCGACGATGCTGCGAATTGCATGTGCGTAATTCATCTCTCCACCCCGTCGCCGGATCGCGGCGATCGTCTCCTGCTGCGTTCGTCACGGAAGTCACGAATCGCTGATGCTGCATTTAGCAAGGGCAATGCCAAGCCGGAGGG
>CAMCYY010000190.1 GCA_945885335.1 Bordetella parapertussis | reverse complement strand
GCCCGAAAATATCCTGGCGGCGCAGCACCTGGCGCGTGCAGCGCACGAATTCCAGCAGAACCTGGTCGCCGGCGCCATGGCCATGCGTATCGTTGATCTGCTTGAAGCGGTCCATGTCGAGGAACACCAGGGAAGCCTTGGAGCCGGTGCGGTTGGAGCGTGCCAGTTCCGCTTCCGCGAGACTGACAAAGGTGCGCCGGTTGCACACCTCGGTCAGCGAGTCCAGCGTCGCCATATGCTCGATTTCATTGCGCAAACGCTCGTTCGCCATGAGCAGGAAGCCGAAGGTCGCCAGCACGCTCAAGCCCCCGTAGAGCGCGACGAACAGGATGTAGCCGAAGTTCACCGCGTCGAGCATGCTGATTTCCAGGGCGGCGCTGTTCACCGCCTGGTAGAGCAGCAGCACGGCAATCGTGGCGAAGGCCGCTGCGGTGAGCAGTGCCGGCTGGCGCAGGCGGTCTCGAAAGCCGGTAATCAGCAAGTGCATCGACAGCGCGAGCGGAATGAAAATGCCCGCCGCATAGATTGCGGCGCGCACATGGATAAGATCAACCAGCAACCAGAACACCAGCACGCCGAAAAACACAAACACCGCCGGGGTGTACACCAGCTCTGGCCGTGGCCGGTCGCTGCGGAAGCGGCGGATGGCGTGATACATCAGCGCCTGCCCCAGCACCAGCAGCGAATGCCCGAACAGCACCGGCATCCATTCCGGCAGCGCATCACGGAAGGTCAGGAAAAAAACGCCGACTGCCTGCGCACAACTGCCGGCCGCCCATAACTCCAGCCCTCGTATCGATGCCGGAAAGCCGCGCCGCGCCGCCACCAGCGCCAGCATGGTCATGAAGGCCGACACACCGCCGGCAAACACCAGGCTGTGCGCGTCCAGTGCGAGGCGCATCATGGCGCCGCCCGGCTCACGCCACTTGCTTCGTGAATTTGCGCTTCACCGACTCGATGTAATTGGCATGCGGACCGTGTACCGCGATGGCGAGGCGGTCCTCGGCAAAAAGGTCGTTGACCACACGGCAGACATTGTCAAAAACCAGGGTAGGCCGTTCGGGCAGTGTGTAGGGCTGCCACTGCGGCAAGGGGCTTTCATGCTCGCCATGATGGCGATTACCAGCATGCGCAGCATTTGGATCGCCCGTCCGGGCCGAATTTGGATCGCCCGTCCGGGCGAAGGCCACCCAGGCCGTGCTGATGCGATCGGACAGCGCCTCTACCTCGGGGCCGGTACCGAGCAGTTCCTCCGCGACATGGGGATTGCGAAAGGAAAGCGGCGGGCACATGGTATGCGTGGCGCCGAACAGCCCGCCCATTCCACGGGTTTGCCAGGCCAGGTGGTACATGTACACCGGCGCCCGGCCCTGCGCCGCCTTGCGCTCGGCGAACTGCGTGCATTTCAGGCGGTACAGGTAATCCGACTCGACTGCGATCATCAGTTGCGACGGCGTCATGCCGGGATGGCTGCTGCGGTACACGGCAAGCAGCCGGTCGGCAGCAGGCCCGTCGCAGCGCAACTTGTGCACCAGCCGCTCGCGCACTTCAGCCATGTCGTCCGAATGACTCAGGCGCAGTGCATCGAGCCCGGCGCCCTTGCGATACGAATAAGTGGCCTCCTGGGCGGTGCTGCCAATGATCACCGGAACATGGGCGGATACTTCGGGTGCATCCGGATCAAAGGGATGGCGCGGCAGCGTGACGCCGTCGACAGCCGGGCCGAAGTTCGGGCCACCGGCCCGTGATGCAGCCAGCAATTGTCCGACGGGCATGTCGTACAGCGCATCGAGGTCCTTTCCATCCCAGGGCAGATGTGACAGGACTTCTGCGGCATGGCGCGCTGCCTGTTCGGTGGTGCGCAGCGTCAGGGCGCATCCGCTTTGAAGAATGGCCTTGTGAATGAGGCCTTTTGCCGCGGGCATTGCAAGAATGGTGCTTACCTTGCCGGTGCCGCCGGACTGACCGAACAAGGTCACGTTAGCGGGGTCGCCGCCGAACTGCGTGATGTTGTCGCGCACCCACTGGAGCGCCGCCACCACATCGAGCATTCCGGCATTGCCAGAGTCGCAGAACGCCTCGCCGCGGTCGGCGAGATACATGAAGCCGAACAGGTTGAGGCGATGTGTCACCGTTACCACCACGACATCGCCATGGCGCGCCAGATTGCTGCCGTCGAATACCTCCGCGGTACTGCCGCCGACAGAGAACCCGCCACCATGCAGCCACACCATGACTGGGCGCCGCCGGATGTCACCGTCGCGCACACCGGGCGTATAGACATTCAGCGTGAGGCAATCCTCGCTGTCATGAAGTTCGGGGTGGTACCAGGCGAACATCGGCAGTTCGTAGCGGATGGGCTGCTGGGGACAGGTGGGACCGAAGGCCAGCGCATCGCGCACCCCGACCCAGGGCTGGACCGGTTGCGGCGCGCGGAAGCGATTACGGCCTGCAGTCGATGCGCCGTAATGGACGCCGCGAAAACTGTGGATGCCGTTACGTGCGATGCCGCGCAGTCTGCCCGATGCAGTTTCGACAATGGTTTCAGCCACATACTGCGTTGCGGCTTCATCCACCGGGCCCCGTCCCGCACCGACCATCGTTTCGCTCCCTCCAGCGCCGCCAGGCTGGCCACTCACGACCAGAACGGCCGCAAGGCATGATCACAATTTTTTTACAACCTCGCTGATTTAAACGGCCATCAATCGAAATTGACAACAATATTACCGGAATACGTATCGCAGATACGTGGTGCCCGGGGTCGGACTCGAACCGACACGCCTTGCAGCGAGGGATTTTGAGTCCCTTGCGTCTACCAATTTCGCCACCCGGGCCCGATAACTGCCGCCAAACCTGATTTCGCAACCGTCGTCGAACCAGAAGGCAGGCGCTGATTATATCAAGGCATTGCCGCCGCTCCTCCCTCGTTTGCGGCCCTTGTCGTTCTGCGTCCGGGATCCCGTTTGTTATCCTTGGGCAATGATTGACCTTCGCACCGACCTGCCCCCTCATTCAGCGGCACTCACCACCGACGATTTCGACTACTACCTGCCCACGCAGCTAATCGCCGCGCACCCGCCCGCGGAACGCAGCGCAAGCCGGCTGCTGCGGCTGTCCGACGCTTCGACGTCCAATGCAATAACCGACGCAATGTCTGACCAGCGGTTCACTGACCTGCCGCAATTCCTCGAGCGCGGCGACGTGCTGGTGTTCAACGACACGCGCGTCATCAAGGGGCGCCTGTTCGGCGAAAAGGACTCAGGCGGCCGTGTCGAGGTGCTGATCGAGCGCGTGGTGTCGGCGCACGTGGCCTGGACCCAGGTGCGCGCCAGCAAGGCGCCGCGCCCCGGCACGAAGCTCCGGCTGGAGGGCGCAATCAGCGCCACCATGGTGTCCAGGCAGGATGATCTGTTCGAACTGCATTTCGATGGCGAGGAGTCACTGCTCGAACTGCTGGAGCGCCACGGCCGCCTGCCGCTGCCGCCCTACATCGAGCGTCCGGCGGACAATGAAGACGAAGCGCGCTACCAGACCGTGTATGCGCAGGCGCCGGGTGCGGTCGCCGCGCCCACCGCCGGACTGCATTTCGACGAGGCCATGCTCGAACGCCTGCGCGAAGCCGGCATCGTCACCGCCTGGCTGACGCTGCATGTGGGCGCTGGCACTTTCCAGCCGGTGCGCACGAACCTGCTCAGCGAACATCGTATGCATGCCGAACGCTTCAGCATTCCCGCTGCGACGGCAGAGGCCATCGCGACAGCGCGGACCGCGGGCCGGCGCATCGTCGCCGTGGGCACCACCAGCCTGCGCGCGCTGGAGGCGGCCGCCAGCGAAGAAGGGGTCATCACGCCCGGCGAAGGTGAAACACGCATCTTCATCACGCCCGGCTACCGTTTCCGCGTCGTCGACCGCCTGCTGACGAATTTCCATTTGCCGCGCTCCACGCTGCTGATGCTGGTGTCAGCCTTTGCCGGCATGGCGCCGGTGCGCGCTGCCTACCGCCATGCCATCGAGGAGGGCTACCGTTTCTTCAGTTACGGCGATGCCATGCTGATCGACCGCATGCCGCCGCGGCAGGCTACAAGACAAACCGAAAGAAAATCATGAAATTCGAACTCCTCCACACCGACGGCAAGGCAAGGCGCGGCCGCCTCGAGTTGCCGCACGGCATTGTGGAAACGCCCATCTTCATGCCGGTGGGCACCTATGGCACGGTGAAGACCATGAGCCCGGTCGACCTCAACGACATGGACGCGCGCATCGTGCTCGGCAACACCTTCCACCTGTGGCTGCGCCCGGGGCTGGACGTGATCGAAAAACACCAGGGCCTGCACCGCTTCATGGGCTGGAACAAGCCCATCCTCACCGACTCGGGCGGCTTCCAGGTGTTCAGCCTGGGGGCGCTGCGCAAGATCACCGAGGAGGGCGTGAACTTCGCCTCGCCGATCAACGGCGACAAGCTGATGCTCACGCCCGAGGAGTCGATGCGCATCCAGCGCACGCTGGATTCGGACATCGCCATGATCTTCGACGAATGCACGCCCTACCCGGCCGACGAGCGCGCCGCCGGCGAGTCGATGCGCCTGAGCCTGCGCTGGGCCGAGCGCAGTCGCAGCGAGTGGCAGCGCCTCGGCCCGCAGTCCTCGCATGGCCATGCCAACGCGCTGTTCGGCATCGTGCAGGGCGGCATGCATGAGGCGCTGCGCGACGAATCACTCGCTGAACTCACCGCGATCGGTTTCGAGGGTTACGCCATCGGCGGCTTGTCGGTGGGCGAACCCAAGGTGGACATGCGCCGCATTCTCGCTCACACCGCACCGCAACTGCCCGCGGACAAGCCGCGCTACCTGATGGGCGTGGGCACGCCCGAGGACATTGTCGAGGCGGTGGAGACCGGCGTGGACATGTTCGATTGCGTCATGCCCACCCGCAATGCGCGCAACGGCTGGCTGTTCACCAGCCAGGGAGACATCAAGCTTCGTAATGCCCGCTACCGCGACGATGTACGGCCGCTCGATCCGGCTTGCGGCTGCTACACCTGCGCCAACTTCACCCGCGCCTACCTGCACCACCTGCAAAAAGTGAACGAAATCCTCGGCGCACGCCTCAATACGCTGCACAACCTGCATTTCTACCTGAACATGATGAAAGCCATGCGCAGCGCCATCGAGGAGGGCCAGTTTGCCGGTTGGGCGGCGGCATTCCGGGCGCAGCGCAGCCAGGGCCTGCCGCCCTGACCAAGCGGGACGCCCCCTCCTCAGGGACGGGGGGGCAAAGTGCGGGCGACAGGGTACAATGCGCCCTGCAAAATTGGCCTTGAAGATCAAGGACCAATCATGAAAAGCACAAAGGAGATTCGCAGTGATCATTTCCCCCGCATACGCACAGGCCGCAGCCCCCCAGGGAGGCATCGATGGCAGCTTCATGATCATGATGGTGGGCATGATCATTTTCATGTACTTCCTGGTGTTCCGCCCCCAGATGAAGCGCCAGAAAGAACACAAGGCAATGATGGAAGGCCTGCAGAAGGGCGACGAAGTCATCGCCGCAGGCGGCATGCTCGGACGCATCACCGCCCTGGCCGATGCCTACATGACAATTGAAATCGCCCCCGGCACCGAAATCCGCGTGCAGCGCGCCTCAGTTGTAACACTGCTGCCCAAGGGCACG
>CAMCYY010000189.1 GCA_945885335.1 Bordetella parapertussis | reverse complement strand
ACGATGAACGTCAAATATTGAGCCTCCCCGTGAAAGGGAGTAGTGTCCCGTCAAACTTACAAAAAACTGACAGGAACATCCCATAGGAGGCTCAAATGCATGTCGCAAAGTTCGCTGCTTGTTCCACTATTGCCACAACGCTGTGCGCTGCTTCGCTGCTCGGCTTGGCCGGCGCAGCCCAAGCGCAGAAACCCTCGGGGCTGCCCAACAACTATCCCAGCAAGCCGGTGCGCGTCATTGTCGGATCGGCCGCGGGCGGTGGTGCCGACAACGTGGCCAGGATGATCTCGGCCAAAATGACCGAGGCCTGGGGCAACCCCTTCCTGGTGGAGAACATATCTTCAGGCATCGGCGGCATCCTTGCCCTGCAGCAGATCCACAAATCTGCGCCCGATGGCTACACCATCTCGAACTCCTCCGGCAGCACCATCCAGAACGCGCATTTCCAGAACAAGGTGTCGTTCGACGTGCGCAAGGACCTCAAGCCCATCGTGCAGACCACGATCGCCCCGCAGTACATGGCCTTCTATCCTAAAGCACCCTTCACCACGCTCAAGGAAATGGTGGCCTATGCAAAAGCCAATCCGGGCAAAGTGACGTTCGGCACTTCGGGCGTGGGCTCGGGCTCGCACCTTCTGGGCGAATACATTGCCGACCTAACAGGTATTCAACTCCAGCACATCCCCTACAAAGGCGCAGGCCAGAGCACGGTGGATGCCATTGGCGGGCGCATCATGATCGTGTTTGGCAGCCAGCCGGCCATCACGCCGCACGTCAATCGCGGTACGTTGCGCCCGGTGGGAATTTCCACGGCGAAGCGCATGCCGCTGCAACCGGATACACCGACCATTGCCGAACAGGGACTGCCGGGGCTGGATTACACGAGCTGGCAAGGCTGGCTTGGGGTATCGGGCATCCCCGACCCCATCGTGCGTGCCTTGAATCTTGGTGTGAACAAGGCCATCCAGGAGCCGGAGCTGATGAAAATCCTGCTGGCCGAAGGGGCCAACCCGGTCAACCTCACGCCTGAGGAATTCGGCAAGAACATCAACGATGCACTAAGCCTCGTGGACGGCATTTTGAAGAAGACTGGGATCAAGCTGACGGACTGAAGCACCCGTATAAAAGCAAACGGCTTTCCCGTGTCATGCGGGAAAGCCGTTCTTATTTTGAAACCGAAAAAGCACGACCATGCCAAGCCCTACTCCGGCTTGATGCCCATGCGCTTGATCAGCGCGCCCCAAGTCTCGGTCTCGCGCTTGATATAGGCATTCATCTCGTCAACTGTGCCGCCATCGAGGATCATGCCCAGCCCCTGCAGGCGCTCGCGTGCGGCCGTATCGGTCATGAGCTTGTTGAATTCCGTGTTCAGGCGCGTGAGGATGGGGCGCGGCGTTCCGGCCGGGGCCACGACACCGAACCAGGTGGCAGCCTCGAAGCCCGCATAGGTCTCGGCCACCACGGGTGTGTCAGGCAGATAGGGCACCCGCTTGGCCGCCGTCATCACCAGCACCTTCAGCTTGCCGCTCTTGACATGCGGCAGCATGATCACGGGGGATGACAGCATCAGCTCGATACGACCACCCAGCACGTCAGTCAGCGCCTGCGCGTTGCCCTTGTACTGCACGGCAGTGAACTGCGTGCCTGAAGCAAACTCCAGTTGCTTCAACGCGAAATGCGTCGGCGTGTTCTCACCCGGCAGGCCGACATTCAGCTTGCCCGGATTGGCCTTGGCATAGGCCAGCAGTTCCTTGAGGCTGTTGGCCGGCACGGATGGATTCGCAAAAATGCCGTACGGATTTGTCGCCAGCCTGACGACACCGGTGAGATCCTTCTCCGGGTTGTAGGCCAGCTTGCTGAACAGGTGCTGGTTGACCGCAACTGCCGCAGCCGTAGTCAGCAGCAGCGTGTAGCCATCCGGCGCAGACTTGGCCACGATGTCGGCGCCGATCATGGTGCTCGCGCCGGGCTTGAAGTCGAGCACAATGCTGCCGCCCAATCCCTCTGAAGCCTTCTGCGATGCCGCGCGTGCCAGCGTATCGGTGGGACCGCCCGGATCATAGGGAACAACCAGACGTATCGGTTTGGCGGGATAGGTCTGGGCACCGGCCGCGGCAGATATCATCAGCGATACTGCAAGTGACAGCAGGACAGATTTCTTCACAATTTTCTCCTCCGGATGCTCAGGGACCCGCTCCTCCCGGTTCTGTGACCGATGCCAGGAGCGTGACACTGTTGCGTCGATACGCCGAACCATAATTCCGTATTCGGCTTGATTGCCCAGCCTCTGCGGTCAATCCCCCTCGGCCTTGATCTTCCCGTCCCGGATCACCTTACCCCAGCGGCTCAGTTCTTCACCAATGAATTTGCGAAATTCGGCCGGCGAGTTGTTCACGGCGAGGGTGCCGTCTGATTCTATTTTCTTTATCACATTGGGATCCCTGCCCGCCGCGACGAACAGCGCATTCACCTTGTCGATGATGGCGGGCTGAGTCTTCGCCGGTGCCACAAGACCCACCCAGCTTACGAACTCATAACCGGGCACCGCCTGCTCGGCCACGGTCGGAATGTCCGGAAAGGCCGGGCTGCGCGTGAGGCTGGTCACGCCCAGCGCGCGCAGCTTGCCCGCCTTGACATTGGCCATGCCGGTGACCGGTGTCACCGCTGTTACATGCACGCGTCCTGCCATCAGGTCGATTAGCCGCTGCGAGGCCTGCTTGTAATGCACAAACGTGACCTGCGTCTTTGACATGGAATGCAGCAGCGCGCCGGGCATGTGCGAGGAATTGCCGATGCCTGCCGTGGACCAATTCATCTCGCCCGGATGGGCGCGAACATAGTCCATGTAGTCCTTGGCATTGCGGAACGGCGCGGACGGGTGCACGACCAGCAGGAAAATATGCTTGGTCATCAGCGTGACCGGGGCGAAATCGCGCATCACGTCGTAGGCAAGGTTGTCATGCATGTGCGGCGTGGTCACCAGCGACGAAGTTGCGCCATGGAACAAATAGCCGTCGGGCGCTGCCTTCGCAGCATAGGCAATGCCGATGGTCCCGCCGCCACCGCCCTTGTAATCCAGGACAAAGGTCTTGCCCGCCTTTTCCTGGATGCTCTGCATGTACAGGCGGAACTCGGTATCAATCGAACTGCCACCCGCGCTGGCGAGCAGGATGGTGACGGGCTTCGACGGGTAGTCGTTGATGGACTCCTGCGCCAGTACCCCAGCCGGCACACATGCGGCGATTGCGGCCGCCATGGCTGCCTGTTTCAGAATTCGCATGAACCACCCTCCTTGCAAAATCATTCGAGCCTGGCTAGTCGTCGTACCCCAGGTCTTTCGCCCCGCGCGCCACTAGTTCATCCCACTTCGCCGGCAGCTTCACTTCCGCACTGACCATCTGCTTGCCGATGGATGTCTGCATCCACAGGTTGTGCGTGGGATGCGTGCCGCCGGCAACGACCAGGGCGATGTTCTCCGGTTTTGAAGTCACCGGCCAGGGATCGTCATACGGCGGCATGATGCCCGAGCGGACCATCCAGGCCGGAAGCCCGGCTTTCTCCAGGTCTGCCAGTGGAGTCCGCGCGTGCTGCCAGAGGAATTCCTTGATGGTCTTCTTGGTCCAGCCAATGCCCGCAAGCTGCCGCGCAATCGGCCGCGACATGACCAGGATGCCGGGCGTGCCGTCCTGCCAGGCAGCATTGAGATTGGCGTTGTAGACGCGCATGTAGGACGCCAGACGACGCAGGCTGGCCTCGGCCTCGAACTCCAGCGTCTCGGTGCCGATGCCGCGGCGGATGATGTTGTCCGCGCCAGAACAGACATTGACCGCCACGCTGTTCGTGCCAGGCGCCAAGCCATAACGCTCGGTGTTGAACGGCAGCCAGCCCTCCGGCAGGCCCTCCTCGTCTTCGGCGAACACGGCATTTGTGTACCGCATATGGCCGAACATTGCCATGGTGCCAATGCCGGGCAGTGCACCGCCCACGTTCTGCTGCAACAGGCGCAGCGCACGGCCAATGCTGGCGCCCGCCGGGTTCTTCGGATCAGGCCCAATCAGACCGAAGCCGTGGTTGATGCGGATCTGCCGCGATACCGGGCCGCTCACCACCACTGCCGGGAAGGTACTGCTTGAGGTGGCCTGCCAGCCGCCGTGGTCGAGCGCCGGGTCAAACACGGCGCGCACGGTGGCATCGAGCACCGGCAGATACTCCGGACGGCCACCCGCCATGACCAGCGCAACCGCGAGGGTTTCCATGTTGACCATGCCGCCGCGCGGCTGAAATTTGCCGATCTCGGTTTCCGAGGACAGGTCGGTACCCTGCAGCATCCACTCCACGCGCTTAACGGTGGGCGGAATAAGCGGCAGTCCGTCACCCCAGCGCCGCTTCAGGAAGGTGTTGTTGAAATTGATGAAGGACTCATCCGAATCAGCGCCCGGAACCTTGACCATCGGCAACTTTTTCGCCACCTTGGTCTGCTCCGGTGGCTGCCAGCTGCGCAGGCCCTCCACAAACTTCATGAATTCACGTTCGACTGCGCTGATGTCGCTCTCGACCAGGAACATGTCGATGGGGAACACCACCATGGGAATGTCCGGCGCGAAGCCCAAACCGGCGACCGAATTGCGGACGACGCCGACGAAATCACTCCGCGTCAGGACGACCGTCGGGATGCCCTTTTGTTCGATTTTGGCGGCAGCACGGCCGCACTCTGTTGAGCAGCGCCCTCAGGCAGCGTTGCCGACAATGACCGCGTCGTATTCCTGTTCAACGATGGCGGCGATGGTCTTGTCGTCCTGGATCGCGGCATTGGCCGGGATGATCTCGAATTTGGACATCGGGAATTCCTGCCCGAGCAGTTTCTGCAACAGGGGCAGCGTGCGATGCGACTGCCAGATGCCGTTGGACAGCAGGCCGATCTTCTTTTCGTGCATCGACTTGAGTCGTGGCGCGAAGGGTGCGGTAACGCCGCTGGCGCCGGTGGGGTTGAATACCTCGATCATGGCTGTCCTCCTGGGTTTTCTGGTTTTGTTAAACGATCACTTCGCCTGTTTCACCGTCGGCTTCAAATCGCGCGGCAAGGCGTCCTCGACCGCCTTCACCACATCTGCTGCGGTCCAGTCCACTTCGCCGAGCGCGGACCAGGCAATGCGGCCATCCGCCCTGACGATGTAACTTGCCGGCAGCAGGCGCGCATTCCAGCGCCTGGCCACCGCGGAATCGCGGTCAAACACCACGGTCAGCACGCCGGGCTGGAGCTTCGTTTCGCTGAAAAACCGCTCCACCTTCTGCTCCGATTCGCCGACGTTCACCATCAACACTTCGAAATTCAGGCCTAGGCGCTGCTTCAGCGTCTGCATGGCCGGCATTTTCTTCACGACAGGGCTCGCAGTACGTCGCCCAGAAACTTACCAGCACCACCTTGCCGCGCAACGCGGCAAGGCGATGCTCCCGGCCTGCCGCGTCCTGCAGCACCAGCGCAGGCGTTGCCCCTGACTTCCACGGCCGCAGGGCCGTGGTTGCCGTCGCGGCATGGACAACTTGAAGTGGCAGCATCAACACCACCACTGCTGCCCACGCCATGCCGGCGCCACGCATGATCCGTCAACAGCCTAAGACTTACGCCTTGCGGCTGGTGATTGTGTACTTGAAGCTGTCCGGATCAAGACTGTCCTTGCGCTGGCCGTTGATCTCGGCCGTCGGGTACATG
>CAMCYY010000188.1 GCA_945885335.1 Bordetella parapertussis | reverse complement strand
AAGCTGCCAGGGGCGCACATCCTCGATGGCCAGTTCACTGCCGTGCAACAGGCCGTCGGCACTTCACGCGCGAATGCAGCTGGATCGAAGTTCCTCAGCGATTTCGTGGAAGAAGCGAAGAAGTCAGGGCTGGTGGCGCGCTTCATCGCGCTGCACAAGGTCAACGGGCTGTCGGTCGCCGGCCCGGCTTAAGCAGCATCAACTGCGAGGCCTTGCCGATGCACGCATGGCTGCTCTGCCTCTGCCTGACCGGCGTTGCAATGGCAACCCTGCCCGCGCGTGCGCAAACGCTGGCGCCAGCGACTGCGCCGGCCACCGTGCCCGTCATCGAGATCCGCGGCGCGATATCTCAGCAACACGTCCTGCAGTTCCGCCGGGCGCTGGAGTCCGTTAATCTGAATCGCTTCCCGGCAGGCGCCATTTTGCTGCTGGACAGTACCGGCGGCGATGGCCTCGCAGCCATGGAAATCGGACGCATCGCGCGTGCCGCCGGCGTACATGCCTTTGTGCGTGGCCGCTGCAACAGCGCCTGTGTGCTCATCCTCGCCGGCAGTGTGGTGCGCGGAGTGGACCGCGACCGTGCCGTGGCCATCCATCGCGGGCGGATCACGGTGACCGCCACCGGCGCCAACGTCGATCCCGTTCATCCGGAAGCGGCCTTCGCCCTTGAGGTGGCCGACCGTCTGACCGAGGAATACCTGCGCGAAATGGATATGCCGCCGGCCTTGTTTAAGGCAATCATGGCAGTTCCGGCAAATCTGTCGCGACTCCTGACCCTTGCCGAAATGGCCGAACTTCGCCTGTTCGGCATGGACCCTGGCTGGCGGCGCCTGCGCGTCCCCGCCGGCGCCACGACCTACGGGATTTCAACAGATGAGTTCGAGCGACGTCTGTTGCTGACGCCCGCAGCCTGCATACCTGGCCAGTTGCTACCACAGGATTTCGCGCGCTGCTATCGACGCATCATGCAGGCTGGCGCCTGATCGACGCGCTTTGACTCCGTACTGATTCATAATGCGAAACATTGACTGCCTGTCGCCCTCCCCGCGTCGCCACCCGAATGAGGATTCAACCATGCTCAAAACGCTGATTCAGAAAATCGCTCTTGGGGGTGTGCTCGCTGTTGCGCTGGCTGCCTCCGCTTATGCCCAGGAGCTTCGCATCGGCACGGCCGCCGATGTCTCCTCCATGGACCCGCACGCCATCAACATTGCGCCGAACAACCAGATCGGCTGGCATGTGTACGATGCACTGGTCAATGTGGATGCCGACGTAAAACTGGTGCCCGGCCTCGCCACCTCGTGGCGCGCAGTGGACCCGACCACCTGGGAATTCAAGCTGCGACGTAATGTGAAATTTCATGATGGCTCGCCTTTCACTGCCGAGGATGTGATTTTCTCGATGGAGCGCGCGCTGACCCTGCCCAACGGGCAGTACGCGAGTTTTCTGCGTGCCATCACCGACAAGAAAATCGTCGACCCCTATACGGTGCGCTTCAAGACCGCCACACCCTATGCCATGGTGCCGCCGGACCTGAATTCGATTTTCATTGTTTCCAAAAAAGCCGCCACCGGCGCGGCAACCGAAGATTTCAATTCGGGCAAGGCCATGGTGGGCACCGGCCCCTTCAAGTTCGTGCGCTATGCCAATGGCGACCGCGTCGAACTGGCGCGCAACGATGCCTATTGGGGCGGCAAGCCGCACTGGGCCAAGGTCACCTTCCGCATTCTGCCGAGCGACCCGACGCGGCTTGCCGCACTGCTCGCCGGCGATGTGGACCTGATCGAGAGCATCCCCAGCCCTGACCTGGCGAAACTGAAAACAAACAAGGCTGTGGCACTGGCGCAGAAGGTGTCCTGGCGCACCATCTTTTTCCACATGGACCAATGGCGCGATAACTCGCCCTTCATCACCGACAAGGCCGGCAAGCCGCTGGAGAAAAATCCGCTCAAGGATCGGCGCGTTCGCCTTGCGCTGTCTAAAGCCATCAGCCGCGCTGGCATCGTTGACCGCATCATGGAGGGCGCGGCGATTCCCGCCGCGAACATCGTGTCGCCACCGGTGTATGGACACGTAAAGGAACTGAAGCCCGAAGCCTACGATGTCGAAGGCGCAAAGAAGCTGCTGGCCGAAGCCGGCTACCCCGACGGCTTCGCCATGACCGTGCACGCACCGAACAACCGCTACCCGAACGACGAACAGATTGCGCTGGCCGTGGCGCAGATGCTCGCCCGCATCGGCATCCAGACCAAGGTCGATGCAACGCCGATCAGCGTCTATCTGCCGAAGATGCGCAATGGCGAATTCAGTTTCGCCATGCTGGGCTGGGGCTCTTTCTCCGGTGACCTCGCACTACGCGCGCTGCTTGCCAGCCAGAATGCCGAAAAGGGATACGGCACCTGGAACTGGTCGCATTACTCCAACCCGAAAGTCGATCAGTTGCTCGATCAGGGCTTTGCCACCGTGGACTCGAAAAAGCGCGAGGTCATGGCTCGCGAAGCGGCCGGTATCGCACTGCGCGACATCGGCGTGGTCCCCATGCACCACCAGCTGGCCAGTTGGGGCATGAAACCATCGCTGCGCTATGCGGGGCGCACCGATGAGTACACCTTTGCGCATCATGTGATGCCGAGATAAACCCAGACTTCAATCGGAGGGTCTCCCCTTTGTCAAAGGGGAGACAGAGGGGACTTGCTTCTCGGGCCAAAAGAAAATCCCCCCGCTCGGTTACCGCCGCGTCGGGCCCCTTTAACGAGGGGGTGAATCAGTCCACCACCAGCCCGGATACATATGCAAACACCTAGAAAGCAGCGCTGATTAAACACGAAATAATATTATCATTTTAAGAATTTAATACATTATTCCATAAGCCTCTATATCGTAATTATTATCACCAATACCAGACAAATGCCACCCTCAGCGCCTCTGCTATGATCCCCCCTGCTCTCAACACCATGCTTTTCCAAACTTTCGGAACGACGCCATGACCCACGCACAATTCGTCGGAAGACTCGAAGATCCGCGCCTTCTCTCCGGTACCGGCACCTATGCCTCTGACTGGAACTATCCCGGACAAGGCTATGCCGCCTTCCTGCGCGCAGATCGCGCGCACGCCGAAATCGTTTCCATCGACACCACTGCCGCGCTCAAGCTGCCGGGCGTACTGGGCGTGTTCACCCATGAGGATGTGAAGAAAGCGGGCTTCGGTTACATGCCGGTGTCGATGCCTGACAAGCACCGCGATGGTCGCAGCACATGGAAAGCGCAGCGTCCCATCCTTGCTCATGGCCGGGTGCGCCATGTCGGTGAATGCGTGGCCATCGTGGTGGCCGAGTCAATGCAAATTGCCATGGACGCAGCAGAACTCATTGAAGTCGACTACAGCGACCTGCCTGCCGTCGCCCATCCGGTGGATGCGCTGGAGCCGCAGGCCCCGATTGTCCATCCGGAAATTCCCGGCAATCTGTTCCTTGACTGGGAAACCGGCGATGCCGCGAAGACCGAGGCAGCCTTCGCCGTCGCAGCCCACAGGGTGACACTGCGCGTCTATAACAATCGCGTTGTTCCCAACCCCCTCGAGCCCCGCTCCTGTGTGGCCATCCATGACGCGGCCTCGGAGGTCACCACCCTGCACTGCCCCAGCCAAGGCGTGCATGGCCAGATCGGCCTGCTGTCCTACGCCACCGGCCTTCCGCGAGAAAAGGTAAACGTCGTCGTCAAGGACGTCGGCGGCGGTTTTGGCGCACGCTCCAACCTGTATCCCGAGTATGTCGCCACCTTCCTGGCCGCGCGCCTGCTTGATCGCCCCGTGAAATGGAACGGCACGCGCTCCGAAGTTTTCCTAAATGAAATTCATGCCCGTGACTGCGTACAGGTGGGCGAACTGGCGCTGGACAAATATCTGAAGTTCCTCGCCATGCGCTTTGACTTCATCCAGGCGCTGGGGGCCTATTCCGCACCGCAGGGCAGCAACGCCTCGACCGGCAGTGCCACCACCTGCCTCACCGGTCAGTACGATGTGCCCGCGGCCTACCACCGGACACGCATCGCAATCACGAACACCATGTCCACTGCCGCCTATCGCGGGTCTGGGCGCCCGCTCATGTCCTACATCGTCGAGCGACTGGTTGATCAGGCCGCCGTCGAACTGAAGGTGGACCCGGTGGAGCTGCGCCGGCGCAATGTCGTGCAGCCGGACCGCATGCCCTACAAGATGGCGCATGGCTTTACCTACGATTGCGGCGATTTCCCCGCCGTGCTCGACAAGGCCGCCATAAAGGCCGACTGGGCCGGGTTCGACAAGCGCGTCGCCGAGTCCTCGAGGCGCGGCAAGCTGCGCGGCCGCGGCATCGCGACCTTCATCGAGGCCAGCGGCGCCGGACGCGAAGTCGACAACGTCCTGGTGCGCATCGAGCCCGATGGCGATGTCGCGCTTTACGCAGCGGCACAATCCCAGGGCCAGAGCCACGAGACCACTTTTGCCCAGATCGTCTCCGAACGCACCGGGATTCCCATGGAGCGCCTGAAGCTCAAAAGCGGCGACGGCACCCGTATAACCGGTACCGGTGCCGGCGGATCCAAGACCATGGTGGGCGCCGGCAGCCTGTTCAGCGTCGCCGCCACGGAAATGGTCGAAAAAGGCAAGACGCTCGCCGCGCAGACACTCGAAGCCTCCGTACAGGACGTCGAGTTCGATGTGGATCATGGCGAATTCAAGATCAAGGGCACCGACCGGCGCATCAGCATGCTCGACCTCATCGACCGGCATGCGAACAACAAGGAAAACGGCGCACCTCATCCCCTGAACTCGGCCGCTGCCGGCGGCATCGCCATGACCTTCCCGAACAGTTGCCACATCTGCGAACTGGAAGTCGATCCTGACACCGGCATTATCGAAGTGCTGAGCTACAGCGGCGTGGACGATGCCGGCCTCATCATCAACCACCAGGTGGTTGAGGGCCAGATGCACGGCGGCATCATGCAGGGCGCTGGGCAGGTGCTCGGTGAGAACTGCATCTACGACCGAGAAACCGCGCAATTGCTGACCGGGAGTTTCATGGATTACCAGATGCCGCGCGCCACGGACTTCGTCGAGCCGCTTCTTGAGGACCTGCCCACCTACACCAAGACCAATGTGCTGGGCGTCAAGGGCGTGGGCGAAGCCGGCGTCACCGGTGCACTGCCCACCGTCATGAATGCAGTAATGGATGCACTGCGCCGCGGCGGTGTCACCCACTTCGATATGCCGGCCTCGCCGCAGCGCGTATGGCAGGCGCTGCAGGCCGCCAAGGCCGGCCAGCCGCGCGCGCTGTCCATACACGATTAAGCGCACGAATAAACATCAACAGAATAGGCATGGAGAAAGCAATGGAACTCAAGTACATCAAGGTCGAAGTAAAGGATTTCATCGCCGTGGTCACCATGGACCGGCCGCCGGTCAATGCGCAGAACTCGGACTTCCGCAATGAAATGATCCAGGTGTTCGACTCCTTCAACGACCGCGACGATGTGCGCGTGGCGATCCTCACCGGCGCGGGCAACACCTTCTCTGCCGGCGCCGACATCAAGGAGCGCAAGGATTCCATCGCCGAGCCGGGCGACTACTGGCGCCTGAACCGCGCGGCGCGCGAGTACACCAACTCCATCCGCGAATGCGCCAAGCCGGTGATCGCCGCCGTGAACGGTGCGGCACTCGGCGCCGGTTTCGGCTTGATGTCCGCCTGCGACATCATGCTCGCCTCCGATAATGCCACCT
>CAMCYY010000187.1 GCA_945885335.1 Bordetella parapertussis | reverse complement strand
CGATGGTCTTCATCAGCACGCGCCAGCGTTCCGTCTCGGCGTTCACATGGCGAGCGAACTCGGCAGGTGTGCTGCCGACGAGGTCGGTCTCCACCGACAGACGCTTCACCACCTCAGGCGTCTTGACCACCCGGGAAAGTTCGGCACTGAGCAGATTGACCACCGCAGCAGGCGTTTTTGCCGGCGCGATCAAGCCCAGCCAGCTGGAATATTCGAAGTCCTTCCATCCCTGCTCATGCAGAGTGGGAATGTCGGGCAGCGCGGGATTGCGCATGGTGTTGGCCAGGCCGATGGTCTTGAGCTTGCCCGACTTGAGGTGCGGCAATCCCGATGTCAGGGTCATGGGCGTCATGTGCACGCGCCCGGCGAGCAGATCCGGGACGATAGGCCCTGCCCCCTTGTAATGCGCGTAGGTAAGGTCGAGGTTGCTCATCGACGCCATCCATGCACCCGTCAGATGCTGCTGGCTGCCCATGCCGCTGCTGCCGTAATTGATCCGACCCGGATTGGCCTTCGCATAGGCGACAAAGTCCGCCGCATTCGACGGCAGACTGGGATGCACCATCATCAGGCCCCAGCGCTTGCTCAACAACGACACGGCAGTGAAGGCGTTCAGGCGATCAAAAGGCATGCTGGTGTTGCGCAAGGGGATGAGACTGTAGGTCGCAGAGACCAGTCCCAGGGTGTAGCCATCCGGCGCCGACCTTGCGACGTATCCCAGTCCGACGATGCCACCGCCACCGCCCTTGAAATCAAGGATGAACTGCTGGCCCAGTGTCTCACCCAGGCGCGACAGATGGATGCGTCCCTCGGTTTCCGACACCGACCCCGGTCCTGCCGGAATGATGACGGTGACGGGCTTGAGCGGATAAATCCCCTGCTGCGCGTGGCTGGCCAGCGGCAGTGCCGCTGCAAAAAATACGCCCGTGCCAAGCAGCCACCGATGCGTGCGTTTCATTGCCGACTCCTCCCGTTGCGCCCGGCACTCTGCAGGGCGATGAATGAGCCCTTCGGTGCCGATGCGTCCTCCGTGTGCTTCCTTGTGCTCCGTGTTTACTGTACTTCGTGTCCTCCCGGGCCGAACTGGCCGGTGGGCTCTATCGGCCCTGTCTGAGTGGCATTGGACGCTGCATCCTCGGGCAATTGCATCCTGCGGTCAAGGCTTGATCGAAGACAAGGCGTATAGGAATTTCAAACCACCTTTCCCCGATCCGCGACGGTATCGCCGTCCCTAGAGGCGGTCAATCACGCGGTCTCTGGCAAAGATTCCCCCGCTCTCAATGACGATCCGCCCTTTGAATCACCCCGAATTGCCTCACTTCGATGCACGCTGCCCCCCCCGCCACACGAGCACAGGCCGTGCGGGATTGTCAGCAGCCAGAATGGCCTCCTCCAGCTCCAGCGCGTCCCATTGTGCGATTGCCTTGACCACGGCATCGCGGTCTTCGGACACTCTGAGCACTTTCAGGGCTGCGGCGCGGTGGTGGGGGAAATTCGCATGCACGTAGTACCAGCGGCCGTTACTGGCCGGAAACATTCCCATGACTCCGCTGCGCACGTGCTTTGGTTCGTTACCGACCGAGATATAGCCGGTGCTGTGCAGTGAGGCAGTGGCATGGCGCGTGTTCAAGGCGATCCGCTGGCGGCGGCCGGTGCGCACTTGCGGCCAGGCCCACCGCCCACAACGTGACCACACGGGTCTCGGTGATGCGAAACGGCGTGGGCAGCACCCGATCCAGAGCGGCGGTGATATCCAGTTCGCCCAGTCGCTCCGGTGACCAGCCGCCCACAGGCAAAAGGGAAAGCAAGGCCTTGTTTATTTACTCCTCCTTTGACTGCGCTGTCCATTGTCGAGAATCAGCCGTAAACCCAGATTCTTCAATGGGGTCTGTTTCTCAGGGCGGAGCCTTGCCTTCGCGCCGTGGGGAAAGAAGGCTGCCGGGGAGGGCACTGTAGGTCTTCACTGCCCAACCCAGCAGCAGCCCCTCGGCGAGAATGGCGGCCGAGATGGCGCCGATACCCACCACCGCGCCGTTGAGGTCCGGCCAGATGAGGGTCGTGCTGCCCACTGCCACCACAGCCACGAGGCGCAGGACCGCGCTGGCGGCGAAGATGCGTGTGCGCCGCATTGCGGAGAGTAGTCCGCGGAACATCGAGGTGTAACCCCAGGCGATGGCTGCGAACAGCGTAATCTGTACGCCCGGCTTTGCATAACTTGCCAGATCCTCAGGCAGGCCCATGACACCGTTCAGAATCACGTCCCGCAGTGGCGTGAAGAAAAGGATTCCAACCAGGACCACATACCCCACCGTCAGGCGGTGCACGAAGCTGGTCATCACGCGCATGTCGGCCCGGCTGGTTACCAGCGCCTGTGCGGTGTGAATCAGGTTGCGAAGGGGCGAGACGACCATGCCCTTCAGGGCATTGACCACCCCGAATGCAGCCAGCGCGAGGTCCGGATTCGCAAGGCGTCCCAGAAAGAGGTTGATGACGAAATTAATCCCGTTTTCCGTGGACTGGGTGATCATGAGGGGCCATGAAAAACGCCACAGGCGCCGATTGGTGGGTTGTTCCCCTCCCGTGGCAGGCAGTTCCGCATAAATCTTCCGTCCGGCGAAGAGCAGGTAGGCAGTCTCCACCGTCATGCAGCCCACCAGCGAGGCTGCGCCCGCCAGGGCTCCCTCCATCATGAAGGGCAGCACCATCAGCAGCAGAGCCTGGGAGACCAGTCGAACCACGGTTGCGTGGGATATCAGCATTGTGCGCCGGCGCGACATGCACAGGGCCGTGCACAGGTTGCGCACCTGATTCGGAAATATCCACAGGGCCATGATTGCCGACGATGCGGTCCCCAGCCGGGTCACCTCCGGGCTTGCCCCGATCACCTCGCCGAACAGCCAGGTGCCGATGGGGGTCAGTGCCACCGCCTCTATGAAGATGAACAACACCATGGATATCGCGAAATAGAAGCGCGCCACCCGCCAGACTGAGCGCTTGTCGGTGATGAATGACAGGCCTGCCTGTATGCCGACGCCCATCATGCTGCTGACACTGGCGTTGAAGGCGAAGGCAACGCTGAACGCGGCCAGAGTGGTCGTGGGGTCGCCCAGTCGCGCCAGGAATGCATTCACCATCGAGTGCGAGATCTGGTGCAGCTCGGTGGTGAGGATCAGCGGCGCAAAAAACAGGAGCGCGGTTCGGATGGTGATGGGCGCGTGCGAGACCATGAGGCTTTCTTGTGCGTCGGGAAACCGGAGCCGGCCATGAGACATGCTGTCTTACAGGCCTATTGTACTCAGGCCCGGTTGATGGCGCTGCTTGCCTCAGGGCGCAATGCCTGCTGAACATGCAGGTCCTGACTTGACATCTTCCGCGTCATGGCGCGTGATCTTCCACGCCCCAGCAGCGCGACTTCATCCCGGGTGGCTTCCAGCCACCATCCTGCCCAGCGCGTCAACCACCTTGCGATCGACATCGAAGCCCTCGCGGCGCGACTGTTCACGCTGGCGAAAGCTGCGTTCCGATGGTATGCGCACCTCCGCGAGCGTATAGGAATTTCAAACCACCTTTTTCCCGATCCGCGACGGTATCGCCGTCCCTAGAGGCGGTCAATCACGCAGTCTCTGGCAAAGATTCCCCCGCTCTCAATGACGATCCGCCCTTTGAATCACCCCGAGTTGCCTCACTTCGATGCACGCTGCCCCCCGCCACACGAGCACAGGCCGTGCGGGATTTTCAGCGCCGCTGCAGAGGAGTTCTTGCCTTCGGATATCAGGCCGCCTGAAAAAGCGCCGGCCGCCGCGCCGGGGAGCGCGCGGGTGCGCGGGCCGCCAAGCAGGCGAACAAGGGCGCGTCCAAGGCGAGCGCCGAGGACAAAAAAATGTCTGACGACAGGAACAAAATGAACGACAGGAAGAAATCCGAAGACAAGGCCATGACGAAATAGCAAGGGGCCTGGCATCAAAACAAAACGCGCCCTCGGGCGCGTTTTGTTTTTCGGGGACACGTTCAGAAATGTGCCGGCGCTAATCCTCGGCCTTGATGTTGTTCTCCGTCACGATTTTCTTGTAGCGCGCCAGTTCAAGCGCGATCAGCTTGCTGAATTCGGCCGGGCGCGAGGCCACCATCTCCGTACCTTCGATGTCCATCTTTGCGACGATCTCGGGCGACTTGGCCACCCTCGCGAAGGCGGCATGCAGGGTATCCACGATGGCAGGCGGCGTCCTGGCCGGGGCAAGGAAGCCCGACCAGCTTGCGTACTCGTACTCCGGCCAGCCCTGCTCGGCGACGGTCTTCAGGTCGGGCATGCCCTTGTAGCGCGTGCCGCCGAGATAGGCCACGGGAACGAGCTTGCCCGATTTCACGAAGGACATGCCCACGAACACCGGCGCCGGCGCCGCCTGTATGGTGCCGGCCATAAGGTCTGCAAGCATGGGCGCAGCGCCCTTGTAGTGGATGAACACCACCTTGGTGTTGGTCATGGCATGCAGCCAGGCGCCGGAGATATGGAAGATGCTGCCCGAACCCGAGGTGCCAAAGTTCAACTTGCCCGGATTGGCCTTCACGTAGGCCATGTATTCCTCGAAGTTCTTGATGCCCAGCGACGGCGGCACCAGCAGGAAGGCGCTGCGCCTGGTCATCTGGGTGATGGGCGCGAGGTCCCTGACTGCGTCGTAGGGCGTCTTGTCCAGCATGAACGCGGGAATGATGGTGAGCCCCGGGGTCACCGAGACGATGGTGTAACCGTCGGGCGCCTGCTTGGATACCCACGCGATGCCCACGGCGGACCCGGCCCCGGGCTTGTAATCGAGCAGCACCGTCTGGCCCAGCGCTTCCATCAGCCGCTGGTGGTAGATGCGCGCCTCGATGTCCGTCGACCCCCCAGGGGTGAAGGGTTGCACCAGGGTGACGGGCCTCACGGGGAATTTCGCTGCCTGCGGCAGGGCCTGCGTGGCGAACAACATGGAAGTGGCGGCAACACAGGCCGCCATGATGTTGCGTCTGCTCATGAAACCTCCTTTGGATATAGGCGCCGCGCTGCTTGCGCTGTTGTCGAGACAGGTTGCGCGATCCGGCCTCTTTATATTCCCTTCCCGACGGGCGCGCAAACGGCTCCGACAGCGCATTCCTACGTCGCGTAGCGTTTCCGTCCTGCTGCGACCTTCATATCCTGCAGCCGATACTGTTTAGCTGCCGCAGGCACACCCGAAGTGTCGATGCGGCGCGACGATGAGGAGCAACTCATGAGAGACGAATACGTCCACCCACACTACGGTCAGGACCGCACTGGAGAAACCTGAGCGTCCCGCCCCGCTTGGCAGCCTGCCGGCAAAGAAGAGCGCGAAGACGACTTTCGCCCCGCGGAAGCGGAACTACCGATCCAGGTGGCCAGTTGCATCGGCCGCGACAGATAGCCATAGGTGGAGAAATGGCGCTCACCCAGCCAGATGCTGCGATAGCCCGGCCTCCGCCGCCTGCGCCTGCTCCAGGCCGCGCGCAAACACCTCCTGCGAGGACGCCGCGCCCGGCGATTGCATCAGCAGAAATGTTCCGATGTTCATGATCTGCCTTCTCCTCCCTGAGAAAGCCCTTGCTCGGGCTCGGACTCCAGCGGAATAATGCGATAGAGGTGAAAGCCCTCCAGCACCGTTTCTTTTTTCTGGTTGGTGATCCACACCTTGATGCGGCAGAAGGTGCGGTGCTCCTCCTTCCAGAGCTTCTCGATCTGGAATTCGGGCTTGAGCGTGTCGCCCTCCACCGTGGGCTTGAGGAACTTGCAGCCCTGC
>CAMCYY010000186.1 GCA_945885335.1 Bordetella parapertussis | reverse complement strand
ATCATGGCGGGCGAGGATACGAACTACGAGGGCGAAGTGGTACGCATGCCCAACATCAAGGTGGGCTACCTGCCGCAGGAGCCGCAGCTCGATCCGGAAAAGACCGTGCGCGAAGAGGTCGAGAGCGGCATAGGCGATGTGTTCGCGGCAAAAAAGCGCCTCGATGAAGTGTATGCCGCCTACGCCGAACCGGATGCGGACTTCGACAAGCTCGCCACCGAGCAGGCCGAACTGGAGGCGAAGATTGCCGCAGGTGCGGGCGACAATGCCGACCACCTGCTCGAAATCGCTGCCGATTCGCTGCGCCTGCCGCCTTGGGACGCAAAGATTGCGCCGCTCTCCGGTGGCGAGAAGCGCCGTGTGGCGCTGTGCAAGTTGCTGCTGTCCAAGCCTGACCTGCTGCTGCTCGATGAACCGACCAACCACCTGGATGCGGAAAGCGTGGAGTGGCTGGAGCAGTTCCTGCTCCGGTTCCCCGGTACCGTGGTCGCAGTGACCCATGACCGTTACTTCCTCGACAATGCCGCGCAATGGATCCTTGAGCTTGATCGCGGCTACGGCATTCCGTGGGAAGGCAATTACTCGACCTGGCTGGAGCAGAAGGAAAAGCGCCTGCAGACCGAAGCCAAACAGGAGCAGCAGCGTGAGTCGGCGATGGCCAAGGAACTGGCGTGGGTGCGCCAGAACCCCAAGGGCCGCCAGGCCAAATCGAAGGCGCGCCTGGCGCGCTTCGAGGAACTGTCCTCCTACGAATACCAGAAGCGCAACGAGACACAGGAAATCTTCATTCCGGTGGCAGAGCGCCTGGGCGACAAGGTCATCGAGTTCAAGAATGTGAGGAAGGCCTATGGCGACCGCCTGCTGATCGACGATCTGTCGTTCGTGGTGCCGCCCGGTGCCATCGTTGGCATCATCGGCCCGAACGGCGCCGGCAAGTCGACGCTGTTTCGCATGATCGCCGGGCGCGAAAAGCCCGACGCAGGCGAAGTGGAAATGGGCTCGACCGTGCAGCTTGCCTACGTGGACCAGACGCGCGACGACCTCGAAGCGGACAAGACGGTGTTCGATTTTGTCGCGAACGGCTCCGACATCCTTACGGTGGGCAAGTTCGAGATGCCCTCGCGTGCCTATCTGGGGCGCTTCAACTTCAAGGGCGGCGACCAGACCAAGAAGGTCGGCAGCCTGTCAGGCGGCGAACGCGGCCGGCTGCACATGGCCAAGACGCTGCTCGAGGGCGGCAACGTGCTGCTGCTCGATGAACCCTCGAACGACCTCGATGTGGAAACGCTGCGCGCGCTGGAAGATGCGCTGCTGGAATTTGCCGGGTGTGTGCTGGTGATCTCGCATGACCGCTGGTTCCTCGACCGCATCGCCACCCACATCCTCGCCTTCGAGGGTGATTCCAAGGTCGAGTTCTTCAACGGCAATTATCAGGAATACGAAGAAGACAAGCGGAAACGTCTGGGCGAAGAGGGTGCCAAGCCGAAGCGGATACGGTACAAGCCGCTGAAGTAGACAGCTGCATGGTTTTCCAGACCGGGCTGTTTTGAACGGATGGTATTTTCCATTCGAAATGGCGGTCTGTAAAAACAGGACATGCGCTGACTTGCGGTGAGTGCCCGCGGGAGCGGCGCTGTGCGGGAGGGGTGAAACAGGATGCGGAAGAACTACGCACGCCCGTATCCTAGGGAATAACTGCACAAGGGGGCATGCTCCCTCGTATATCTCCCACTTCAGAGGGAAACGCAGCGCAGGTTTCCGAAACGCCGGACTTGATCAGCGGTTCCCTGGCAAAAAGTCCGGCAAAAAGCGTGCGGCTACGCCCACTTACGCCGGCGGCATAAATGGGCGCACAAGCCCGCGGGTCAGACGCCGAGCAGCTCGACTTCAAATACCAGGACTGCATTCGGCGGGATCGCGCCGCCGGCGCCGCGTGCGCCATAGCCGAGTTCGGGCGGGATGGTGAGCTTGCGTTTTCCGCCCACTTTCATGCCGGCTACGCCTTCGTCCCAGCCGCGGAGGACCTGCCCTGCGCCCAGGTGGAACTGGAACGGGTCATTACGGTCCTTGCTGGAGTCGAACTTAGTGCCGTCGGTGAGCCAGCCGGTGTAATGGACGGTCACGTGCTGACCGGACTCGGCCAGCGCGCCTTCGCCTTCCTGCAGTTCTTCGTACTGCAGGCCGCTGGTGGTGGTGATGGTGGTCATGATTTTCCTTTGTCGTTGAAGATGGATGAGGCGAAATCTGTTGGCGGCGCTTCGACCTGCACGCGGTTGCGTCCCTGTTCCTTGGCGAGATACAGCGCCCGGCGTAATCGAGCACGCGATAGTTGATGAATATCGTCGTGGTGTCCTTGACCGCTTCCGGGGCAGGAGGTAGGGCAGTTGTTCATCATCTGGTTATTCATCGGGGCATCGAATCGGTGCGGGGCTGTCTGCAGCTGGAGTAAGGCCGAAATAAAAAACGCCGGAGGTGCGGTGCGTTACCGCGTCTCCGGCGCTGTCACTGGCAGCCTACTTGCGGCTGGGCAGCGCGATGACGGCATAGCCGGGCGCGGTGCCCTTGCCATCCTGGTTCATCACGTTGATCTCCAGACGCACCAGGTTCTCTCCGTTCTCGGTCTTCTTCTCGGTGACCTTGCCGGTGGTGGTGAGGATGTCGTGCTTCTGGTTGATGGCACGCCACTGCGCGCTCATTTCCTTCAGTTCGGCTTCGTCGCCGGCCCAGTCGCGCAGCATGTTCTGCAGATAGGCCCAGCGCAGGTTGCCCATGCCGAACGCGCCCGCTGCGTTGCCGCCGTTCTTGCCGGCTTCGTCGTCCATGTGGATGTAGACGAATTCGTCATTGACCGCGGCGTAGCGGTTCCATTGCATGAAATCGGTCTGTTTGACGAAGGAGGGGATCTCGTCGCCGACCTTGACGTCCTCGAAATAGACTTTGTACATGTCGGTGTCCTTCCTAGTAGATGATGGAAATCGAAACACGGCTGCGAACGAACTCGCCCTTCTGGTTCGTCCAGCGTACCTCGATGCTCTTGTAGAGCGTCAGGCCGAGCTTGCCGATGCGTTCTTCCATTTTCACGACAGCAGTCTTCGAGGTGATGACATCACCCGGACGGATGTGCACGCCGTAGGTTTCGGTCTGGCCACCGTTCATGCTGCGCTCACCGACGGCACGTTTCGCCGGCTTCGGTGCGCGGTCGGCCGGGCGGATGGAGGGCCAGGCAAAGGGGTTGAATTCACGCGGGGCAATGACGCCGCCGTACTTGGTGGTCTTGGCATAGGCCTCGTCCCAGAACAGCTTCGGCGGCACGTCGGGCCAGTAGACCGCGAGGGCCCACTTGCGCAGATCAGAGCAGTCCACGGGGTGCGACACCTGGGGCTCGCTCCACACGTTCAGGCTGTCCTTCATCGCCTGGGTGATCAGCGTGGTCGGCGCTGCTGCAGTTTCGGTTGTCATGTTTCCTCCTTATTGGCAGGGCGTCGCGAAAAAGGGATTTCCCCCGGAATCGCCCCATTCGAGTGCCGCCGGAAAAGCTTTTCCCGATGGCCGGCAGGATCAGGAATTGCCTATAGTTGCCTGTTCCGTTGGATGGTAAATATATCATGGGCGTGTGGCGTCAGGCCTTGAGCCCTTCGTGCTTTCATAGGCGTTCAGAAGTTTTCCAGCACGATCTTGCCCAGCGTGTGGCCCTGCTCAATGAGGCCATGGGCCTGCTTCAGATTGGCGGCATTGATACGGCCGAGATTGACCGCCGCCGTGGTGCGCAACACGCCCGAATCGATCAGCGTCGCGGCCCGGCCCAGCAGTTCGTGCTGGGCGATCATGTCCGGGGTCTGGAAAACGGGCCGCGTGAACATGGCCTCCCAGCAGAACGTGATGCTTTTGCGCTTTAGTCGCTCGAAATCGACTGCGTCGGGGGCGTCCACGATGGAGCAGATTTTCCCCTGTGGCCGCAGGAGCGCGGGGAAGTTCGGAAAATGACGCTGGGAGGCATTGGCGCAAAAGACGTAATCGACTTCGGTGTTGCCGCAGTCCTTCAACTGGGCGGGCAGGTCACGGCTGTGGTCGACGACATGGTCCGCGCCCATGGCGCGGGCCCAGTCCGCGGAGGCCGGGCGCGACGCGGTCGCAATGACGGTGAGCCCGGCGACGCGCTTCGCCAACTGGGTGCAGATCGAACCGACGCCGCCTGCGCCACCGATGATCAGCAGTGATTTTCCGGCGTCTGCGCCGGATATGGAAATGCCCATGCGCTCGAACATGCCCTGCCAGGCAGTGATGGTGGTGAGCGGCAGCGCCGCGGCATCCGCAAAGCCGAGGCGCTCGGGCTTTCTGCCGGTGATGCGTTCGTCAACCAGATGGAATTGCGCATTGCCGCCGGGACGGATGCTGCTGCCGGCGTAATACACCGCATCGCCGGGCCGGAACAGTGTCACGTCAGGGCCGGTGGCGGTGACCACGCCGGCCACGTCCCATCCCAGAACACGCGCTGGTGATTCCACGATGTCCTTGTTGGCCGCGTTCGGTGCGCGATGCTTGGTATCCAGCGGGTTCACCGATATCGCCCGGACCTCCACCAGCAGATCGCGGCCGAGTGCCACAGGCTGTTCGATGTCCAAGTCGATGAATGCATCGGGGTGCGTGATTGGCAGGTAGCGGGTCAGTCCGACGGCTTTCATTGGCGTTCCTCCTGAAGTGTTGGGTGAAATGTCCGGGCGCAGTATTCAGGCGCGGTGTTCAGGCACTGCGCCCGGCTTTACCGACAGCGAAAGCGAACAGCGTCGTGATGATGGCGAGAAATATCATTGCCGAAAGCGCCAGCGACCAGTGTATGCCGATCAGCCCCCCGACAATGCCGATCGTGACCCCGGCAAAGGCGCGCAGGCCCAGGCTGGACATGCTGTACAGGCCGATGACGCGGCCGCGAATGGCGGGTGGCGCATTCAACTCCACCAAGGTCTGCGCCATGCTGTTGAACGAGAGTTCCAGGAAGCCGGTGAGTAACAGCAGCACCAGCGCCAGCGGATACAGCGAGGAGGCGGCAATGGCGCAGCGCGGCGAAGGATGGTGTCGAGGGGGCGGCCACCGGCGAAGGGTGGGTCATGGGAGACTTCGCATCAGCGGCGTTGTGCCACCTTCAGCATGGCCGGCGTGATTTCCGCGGCATTCGTGCCGTCGGTCAGCAGCACCTGACCTTCCTGCATGGTGTACTGCAGCCGCATTGAGCGCTGTGCCAATGCCGCCATTGCCTGCGTGGCTTCCGACGGCAGGTCTATGACCGTGAGGTTGTCCGAGCGCCCGAGTTTTGCGCCTGCGGCCTGCCACCAGCGCTGTGCGGCGCTGCCGCCATAGCTGTAGATCAATACCTTGTCAGCGCGGCCGCAGGCGCGGCGCACGACTTTCTCGTCCGGCAGTCCGACATCGATCCAGGTGCGGATCGCCCCGGTGAGGTCCTTCGCCCACAGATCGGGTTCGTCATCCGCGCTGAGGCCGCGGCCGAAGGACAGGTATTCCTCATCGGCGTTCAGTGCAAAGGCCAGCAGCCGCACCATCATGCGCTCATCGGTTTCGGACGGATGGCGCGCAAGCGTCAGCGCATGGTTGCTGTAGTGGTTGCGGTCCAGGTCGGCCACCTGCAGGTCGGCCTTGAATATGGTTGCCTTGAGTGCCATTGAGTTTGCTGCCTTCGGTTTGCATTGGGTCAGATTGGTTTTATCAGGCCTCGTGGTTCCTGATGGATGGTTTGTCGTCCAGCAGGAACCACGAGGCGCGCGCAGCGCCAGACATTGTC
>CAMCYY010000185.1 GCA_945885335.1 Bordetella parapertussis | reverse complement strand
TGTTGCTGTTTTAACTTGTCTTTCACCTGCTTCAATCGTTTAACGATGCACATCCACGCCAGGGAGGAATCATGAGCAAAATGGCCATCAACACCGGCATCAGCGCCAAGGACCGCGAGAAAATCGCCCACGGCCTGTCGCGCCTGCTCGCCGACACCTATGTCGTTTATCTGAAAACCCACAACTTCCACTGGAACGTGACAGGGCCGATGTTCAACACCCTGCACCTGATGTTCATGACCCAGTACAACGAATTGTGGCTGGCGCTGGACCTGATCGCCGAGCGCATCCGTTCGCTGGGCCTGCCCGCACCGGCCACCTACGCCGAGTTCTCCAAGCTCGCCTCGATCAAGGAAACCCCGGGCGTGCCGAAAGCCGAGCAGATGCTGAAGCTGCTGGTGGAGGGCAATGAGGCGATCGTGAAGACGGCGCGCTCCATGCTGCCCCTGACGGACAAGGCGAGCGACGAGCCGACCACTGACCTCCTGACGCAGCGCATGCAGGTCAGCGAGAAGAACGCCTGGATGTTGCGCAGCATGCTGGAGAAATAGCGCGTGACGATCAATGTTCTCGCCTTCTCCGGCAGCGCCCGCAAGGACTCGCTGAACAAGAAGCTCATCCGCGTTGCCGCTGCGGCAGTGACTGCAGCCGGTGGCGAAGTGACCCTGATCGACCTGGATGACTATCCCCTGCCGGTGTATCACGGCGATCTCGAGGCGCGCGAGGGCCTGCCCGCAAACGCACGCAAGCTGAAAAAGTTTTTCAATGAACATCAGGCGCTGCTGATTTCCTCGCCCGAGAACAATGCCTCCATGTCTTCGCTGTTGAAGAACACCCTGGACTGGGTGTCGCGCGCCGCTGACGGCCAGAACGGTCTGATGCCCTACCAGAAGAAGGTTGCGCTGCTTCTGGCGGCGTCGCCCGGCGCGCTGGGCGGATTGCGCGGTCTGGTGCACCTGCGCCAGACACTGCAGGCGCTGACCGTGCTGGTGCTGTCCGAGCAGTTCGCGCTGATGCGCGCGCATGAGCAGTTCGATGCGGCTGGTGCGCTCACCGATCCGAAGATGAAGGCCTCCCTCGACGGCATGACGCGGCGTCTGGTCGAGGTTGCTTCGCGGTTGCAACCGGCTGGCTGAGCTGCCGGTCCCGGACTTCAATCGGCATGCACTTCCTTCCCGTTGCCGCGGTATTCCTGCTGACTGCGGTGTTGCTGGTGCCGCTGTTCAAGCGCCTGAAACTGGGCGCTGTGCTCGGCTATCTGGCTGCCGGCATGCTGATCGGGCCGTGGGGTCTGGGCCTGATTGGCGGCGCCCACGACGTGGGTGGTGCCGGCGAAGCAGGTAATGCAGTTGTTGAAACGCTGGAATTTGCCGAGTTCGGCGTGGTGATGCTGCTGTTCCTGGTCGGACTGGAACTCGAACCGCGCCGGCTGTGGGTGCTGCGTCGTCCGGTGTTCGGACTGGGTGGCGCGCAGGTGGCGGCCAGCGGGCTCGTGCTCGGCGCGATTGCCATGGGTTTCGGCCTGTCGTGGCAGGCGGCCTTCGTCATTGGCGCGGGCCTTGCGATGTCCTCGACGGCACTGGTGTTGTCTTCCCTGTCCGAGCGTGGGCAGCTTGCCGCGCGCCACGGACGCGAGTCCTTTGCCGTGCTGCTGTTCCAGGATCTCGCGGTCATTCCCTTGCTGGCCCTGCTGCCCGTGCTCGATGGTGATGCAGGCAGCGGTGGCGGCGGATGGCTGGCCGCAGCTAAAGGCGTTGCGGTCATTCTCATCGTGGTGGCCGGCAGCCGGCTGGTGGTGCGGCCCGCGCTAAAGGCGGTGGCGAGTTACGGCGGGCGTGAGGTGTTTACTGCAGCCGCGCTGTTGATGGTGGTGGGCGCTGCCCTGATCATGACCTCCATCGGGCTGTCGATGTCGCTCGGTGCCTTTCTCGCCGGTGTACTCCTGGCGGACTCGGAGTTCCGCCACGAACTCGAAGCCGACATCGAGCCGTTCAAAGGCCTGCTGCTTGGGTTGTTTTTCATGGCGGTTGGCATGAGTGCGAACCTTGGTCTGCTCGCGGCGCAGCCGTTTATCGTGCTCGGCCTCGCGCTGCTGCTGATTGTGGTGAAACTTGGAGTGCTGTTCGCGCTGGCGCAGATTTTCGGAAATGCGGCCGGCGCAGCGAAGGCATCGGCGCTGCGCCTCGCGGTAGCGCTGGCGCAGGGTGGCGAGTTTGCCTTTGTGCTGTTCACCGCCGCCGGTGGCTTGGGCATTCTGCAATCGGAGACGGTGCAGATGCTGGTGCTTGTGGTCACGGTGTCCATGCTGCTCGCACCGTTGATGTTCGTGGTGCAGGACCGTGTCATCGATCCCTGGCTGGAGCGCGGCGATGAACCCGAATACGACGCCATCGACGGGCCGGGCAATCCCGTGATCATCGCCGGCTTCGGCCGAGTCGGGCAGATCGTTTCGCGCGTGCTGCGCATGAGCGGCATTTCCTTCACGGCGCTCGAGGCCAGCTACCAGCAGGTGGATTTTGTGCGCCGGTTCGGCAGCAAGGTGTATTACGGCGATGCGTCGCGTCTGGAACTGCTGCAGGCGGCACGCGCGCATGAAGCAAAACTTTTTGTGCTGGCCATTGACGATGTCGAGGCCTCGGTGCGCACTGCAGAAGTGGTGCGACGGCATTTTCCGGACCTGCCCATCATCGCCCGGGCGCGCAACCGGGTGCATGTGTTCCGCCTGCGTGACCTGGGCGTGAAGAACATTTTTCGCGAAACCTTCCCGACCAGCCTGGACATGGCGCGCCTGGCGCTGTTGCGCATGGGCATGGGTGCGGCGGCGACCGAACGCGCGGTGGCCATGTTCCGCAGCCACGACGAGGAGCAACTCGACGCGCAGTACGCCGTCCAGAATGATGAGGCACAGTTGATTCAGACGGCGCAGCAGTCGGCTGAACAATTGCGCGAGCTGTTCGAGACCGATGTGGCCGGGCCGGAGGCAAGGCTGGGCGCGAAGGCGGACGAGTCAGGGAAGGGGCGGAGCGCAGGGTAAAATGCCAGCATGAAATCGCTGGTCATTCTCATCTCCGGACGCGGCACGAACATGCAGGCCATTGTCGAGGCCGCCGCTGTCGGGCCATGGCCGGCGCGCATTGCAGCCATCATCAGCAACCGCCCGGATGCCGCCGGGTTGGAATGGGCCAGGGCCCGTGGCATCAACACCCGCGTCGTGGACCATCGCAGCTTTGCCTCGCGCGAGGCTTTCGACACAGCGCTGGCCGCGGTGATCGATGAATATGCTCCGGACGCCATCGCGCTGGCCGGCTTCATGCGCGTGCTGACACCGGGTTTCGTGCAGCACTACGCGGGACGGCTGGTGAACATCCATCCGTCGCTGCTGCCCGCGTTCCCCGGCCTGAAAACGCATCGCGCCGCGCTCGATGCCGGCGTGAAGGAGCACGGTTGCACGGTGCACTTTGTCACCGCCGAGCTTGACCATGGCCCCATCATCGCGCAGGCCGCCGTGCCGGTGTCGCCGTGCGACGACGAAGCGGCGCTGGCGGCGCGTGTGCTGGTGCAGGAACACCGCATCTATCCGCAGGCCGTGCGCTGGCTGCTGGAAGGCCGGCTGGTCATCGACGGCGGTCTGGTGCGCGTCAAGCAGGGTGACGGAACCGAACAGGCTGTGCGCCTGTCCCATTGAACATGAACGCCATGAAGCGCCACCTCCGGTTGTCCTTGTTCCTGCCCCTGTGGCTGTTGACGGCGTCGGCGCACGCGCTGCCGCCGCAGCGTGTGGTGATCGAATACGACATGAGCTACAACGGCACTGCCATGGCCGAGGTGGTGGATCGCATCGAGCACGATGGCAAGACCTATACGCTGAGCGAAGAGGTCAAGGGCAAGGGCATGTATGCGCTGGTGCGTTCGGGGTCGGCGAAGCGCTCGGTGCGAGGCACGATTGCCGCTGCCGCATCGGCGGGTTTGAGGCCTGCCGAGTTCCGCGACAAGCGTGGTAATGCTGAAGAGAACGTGGCGCGCTTTGACTGGTCGAAGGGTAGCATTGCGCAGGGTCAGGAAGGCAAGGCCGAAACCCGTCCGATGTCGCCGGCTGCGGGTGAAGTATTCTCCGACCGCCTGAGTTTTCTGTGGACGTTTGCCTTTGGTTCTGTTGATGCGTTGAAGCCCGGCAACGAGGTGAAGGCGCAACTGACCGACGGCAAGGGACTGAGCAGTTTTCGTTATCGCGTGGCTGGCAATGAAACCCTGCAGACTCCGGCCGGCAGCCTGAACACCGTGAAGCTGGTAAAACAGCGCGACGGTGGTGACGAACGCGGCACTGAAATCTGGCTGGCGATCGATCGCCAGTTGGTGCCGGTGCGCATTCTGGTGGTGGAGAAGGACGGCACGCGCATTGATCAGATTGCGAGGCGCATCAGCACGTCGTGAATGCGACCGATCGTCTACAACATTACTGGGCACATTTTCAATGCGTCCTTCGACAGGCTCAGGACGAACGGGCAGATGTCAATCCACAGTGGGTTGATTCCGTTCGTGATGAGCCGGTCGAATCATGAACGGAATCAACCCGGCGCTCCGACGCGCTTGCCTTGTTATTTATTGTCAGGATTTTCATGCGTTTCTCCGCTCCACTCCTCGAACTCTGCGCGCTGGCGCTGGCTGACGTTGCGCGCTTCGGGCACCCGACTGACGCAGTGCTGTCGAATTTTTTCCGCAACCACCGCGAAGCCGGCCGCCAGGACCGCGCGCTGATCGCGGACACGATTTATGCCGGCCTGCGCCGCTGGCGCCTGCTGCAGACCATCGCTGCCGGTGCGGGTGTCCGGGAGCTCGTGCTGACGATCTGGGCCACGCAACTTGGCGCCAACCTGCGCGAACTGGATCCCTTTCTTAGAAAGGGTGATGCCGAACGGCTGGCGGGGCTGAAACTCGCCGCCAAAGAGCCGCAGCCTTTTGAGGTGGAGTGTGATCTGCCCGACTGGGTCATTGAACAATTGCGCCTGCGCTGGGATGACGCCACCCTGCTCACGCATGCGAAGGCATTGCAGCAACCGGCCGCGCTGGATCTGCGCGTGAACCTGCTGAAGGCAAATCGTGAAGATGTGCTGGCACGTTTTGCCATGGAGAAGGTCGCAGCCAAGGCCACGCCGTATTCGCCAGCCGGCATACGTCTCGAGGGTAATCCCGCGATCAACCAGCACGCGCTGTATCTGGACGGCTCGATCGAAGTGCAGGACGAGGGCAGTCAGTTGCTGGCCTGGTTCGTGGAGCCGCGGCGCGGTGAAATGGTGGTTGATCTTTGCGCCGGCGCCGGCGGCAAGACGCTCGCCATGGGCGCGCTGATGCGTTCCACCGGCCGCCTCTATGCCTTTGATACTTCGCCCAAGCGGCTGGATAACCTGAGGCCGCGCATGGCGCGCTCGGGCCTGCAGAACGTGCATCCGGCACGCATCACCGGCGAGCGCGATGCGCATGTGAAGCGGCTGACCGGGAAGATTGACCGCGTGCTGGTGGATGCGCCCTGCAGCGGCCTCGGCACATTGCGGCGCAATCCGGACCTGAAGTATCGCCAGACGCCGCAGGCGGTGGCCGAGCTCTGCGCCAAGCAGGCAGCGATACTGGATACGGCCGCACCCATGTTGAAGCCGGGCGGGCGCCTGGTGTATGCCACCTGCAGCCTGCTGCCGGTGGAGAACAAGGACATCATCACCGCCTTTCTTGCGCGCCATCCTGAATTTGTGTTGCAGCCGGCGAGTGAAATCCTGCGCCGCCAGAAAATCGCGATCGAGTGCGGCGATTATTTCGAACTATCGCC
>CAMCYY010000184.1 GCA_945885335.1 Bordetella parapertussis | reverse complement strand
TTCATCACTGCAGTACGAACCTGAGACCTCGCAGGCGCTGGGTTTCGGCTTCCGCTGCGGCTTCCTCGGTCTCTTGCACATGGACATCGTGCAGGAGCGCCTGGAGCGCGAATACAACATGGACCTCATCACCACGGCACCGACCGTGGTGTACGAGGTGCTGATGCGCGATGGCTCGGTGATCAAGGTGGAGAATCCGGCCAAGATGCCCGACCTGTCGCGCATCGAGGAAATCCGCGAGCCCATCATTACCGGCACGATTTTCGTGCCGCAGGACTACGTCGGCGCGGTGATGACGCTGTGCAACGGCAAGCGCGGTCTGCAGAAGAACATGCAATACCTTGGTCGCCAGGTCGTGCTGACCTATGAAATGCCGCTTTCCGAAGTGGTGCTGGATTTCTTCGACAAGCTGAAATCGGCTTCGCGCGGCTATGCCTCGCTGGACTACGAGTTCAAGGAGTACCGCGGCGCCGATGTGGTGAAACTGGACATCCTGATCAACAGCGAAAAGGTCGATGCGCTGTCGCTCATGGTCCATCGTGCCAACGCACCCTACCGCGGACGCGAACTGGCGGCGAAAATGCGCGAACTGATTCCGCGCCAGATGTTCGATGTCGCAGTGCAGGCGGCGATCGGCGCCAATATCATTGCACGCGAGAGCATCAAGGCGATGAGGAAGAACGTGCTGGCAAAATGCTACGGCGGTGATATCAGCCGCAAGAGGAAGCTGCTGGAAAAGCAGAAGGCCGGCAAGAAGCGCATGAAACAGGTCGGAAACGTGGAAATTCCCCAGGAGGCATTCCTTGCCATCCTGAAGGTGGAGGGCAAATGAACTTCGCACTGGTACTGTTCACGCTGCTGGTCATCACCGGGCTGGTCACGCTTGCCGACCGGTTGTGGCTCGCCAAGTCGCGCGCTGCGGATGCGCGCGAGCCATGGTGGGTCGAGTATCCCAAGAGTTTCTTTCCGGTCATCCTGATTGTATTCACCCTTCGTTCCTTCCTGGTCGAACCGTTCAAGATTCCATCGGGGTCCATGATTCCGACCCTGATCGAGGGCGACTTCATCCTGGTCAACAAATTCACCTATGGCATCCGCATCCCCATCATCAACAGGAAGGTGGTCGAAATCGGCCAGCCAAAGCGCGGTGATGTGATGGTGTTCCGCTATCCCATGGATCCCTCGCTCGACTACATCAAGCGCGTCGTCGGCTTGCCCGGAGATAAGATCGCCTACAAGGAAAAGCGTCTATACATCAATGGCGTTGAAGCTCCGCGCACGGCGCTGCCGGACTACCTGCATCGCCAGCGCATCAGCTATTCCAGGCATTACCGGGAAAAGACCGGCGAGCTCGAGCACGCCATTCTCATCGACGAGGACAAGCCGTCGGGCATTGACGCAGACATGGTTCCGCAATTCCCGTTCCGCCAGAATTGCATCTACAATAACGACGGAGTGGCCTGTACGGTGCCGCCCGGGCATTACTTCATGATGGGCGACAACCGGGACAACTCCGCCGACAGCCGGTTCTGGGGCTTCGTGCACGAACAGAACATCGTCGGGAGGGCATTTTTCATCTGGTTCATTGTCGATGACCTGAAGCGCTTCGGCGGATTCAGGTAAGCGGCAGGAGAAAGACATGAACGGCATGAGTAACAAGGTAAAACAACGCGGCGTCAGCATGTTCGGTATTTTGCTGATCTGCATCGGGATGATCCTGGTGGCAATCGGCGGGTTGAAGGTGGTGCCGGCCTACATTGAATTTTTCGCTGTCAAGAAAGCCGTCACCGGCATTGTCCAGAGCGGCGAGGGCCGAGGCACTGTTGCCGACATCCGTCGCGCCTTCGACAAGCGCGCCCAGGTTGACGACATCCAGGTCGTGACCGGCGGCGATCTGGAAATCACCAAGGAAGGCAGTGACGTGGTCATTTCCTTTGCCTATCCCAAGAAGATTCCCCTGTTCGGAAACCTCAGCCTGTACTTTGACTTTACCGGCGCAAGCAACAACTGATGCCCGCGGTGGCTGAAGTTGTCCGAAGCAGCGTTTGAATGAACTGGGACCCTCTCCAGCAGCGTATCGGCTACCGTTTCAACCGGACTGAGCTGCTGGTGCAGGCCCTGACCCACCGCAGCCACGGCAGTGCGCACAATGAGCGGCTGGAGTTTCTCGGCGACAGCGTGCTGAACTGCGTGATCGCAGCCGAGCTCCATGAGCGTTTCCAGGACGGTCGCGAAGGCGACCTGTCGCGCATGCGCGCCAACCTGGTGCGCCAGGAGTCCCTGCATGGAGTGGCGCAATCACTGGCACTGGGTGACTCGCTGCGTCTGGGCGAGGGCGAACTGAAAAGCGGCGGCCATGCGCGGCCTTCCATTCTGGCCGATGCGCTGGAGGCCTTGTTCGGGGCGGTATTCCTCGACAGTGGCTTCGAGGCCGCCCGCGACGTGGTGCTGCGGCTGTATGGCCCGCAGCTCGGCGAGCTGGATCCCAAGTCGCCGGGCAAGGATCCCAAGACCCTGCTGCAGGAGCTGCTGCAGGCGCGGCGCATTCCGCTGCCCCGGTATTCCGTGACTGGCACCCAGGGCGCCGCACACAGCCAGAATTTCGAAGTCGAGTGTGCCATCCCCGAGCTCGATGTCCGTTCCACCGGCATGGGCACCAGCCACCGAGCGGCCGAGCAGGCGGCTGCGCTGCGTGCCTTTGAACTGTTGCGAAAATGACCACCAGGAAAAATACGCCAATGAATGCGCAAAAGAGCGCGACCAGGGAAATGCCGGTGAAAGTTTCAGAAAAAACACCCGAGGAAACACCCGAGGAAACACCCGAGGCCGGATTCCGCTGCGGCACGGTGGCCCTGTTCGGACGGCCCAATGTCGGCAAATCCACTTTGCTGAATGCGCTGGTCGGGCAAAAGCTGTCCATCACCTCGCGCAAGCCCCAGACCACGCGCCATCGCATCCGCGGCATCGTGACGCGGCCCGACGTGCAATACGTGTTCGTCGATACGCCGGGTTTCCAGACCAAGCATCGCAGTGCGCTCAATGCCAGCATGAACCGCGGCGTGAGGGGCGCGCTGCAGGAAGTGGATGTGGTGGTGTTCGTGGTCGAGGTCAGCCGCTTCGACAAGGATGATCGCGCACTGCTGAAAATCGTTCCCAGGGACAAGCCGCTGATCCTGGTCGTGAACAAGACCGACCGCGTCGAGCGCCCGGAGCTGATGGCTTTCCTGGAGAGCTCATCCATCGAGGCCAAGTTCGCCGAAATCGTGCCCGTCAGCGCGCAGAAGAAAAAAGGCGTGGAGGAACTGCTGCGCACATTGCGTGCCTACCTGCCTGAACAGCCGGCCATGTATGGCGAGGATGAGCTGACCGACCGCGACGAGCGTTTCCTTGCCTCGGAGCTGCTGCGCGAAAAGCTGTTCCGCTCGCTGGGTGATGAAGTGCCCTATGGCGCCAGTGTCACGATCGACAAGTTCGAGCTCGACAAGAAACTGCGCCGTATCCACGCTGCCATCGTGGTGGATCGCGAAGGGCACAAAGCCATCATCATCGGCGAGCGTGGCGAGCAGATGAAGCGCATGGCCACCGCGGCGCGCATCGACATGGAAAAGCTGTTCGGCGGCAAGGTCTATCTCGAAGTCTGGGTGAAGGTGCGCAGCGGCTGGACCGAAAACGATGGCCAGCTGAAGCGGCTGGGCTACGAATAGAACGGTGCCGGCGAGAGCAACCGTCACATGACCGACCCATGACTGAGCATCGGCGCGCCCAGGCTGAAGAGGCGTTTGTTCTGCACAGCCATCCCTATCGCGAGACCAGCCTGTTGCTGGAAACCTTCACGCGCCCCTACGGCCGTGTGACCATGGTGGCGCGCGGTGCACGCCGGCCGCGCTCGGCCTTGCGCGGCGTGCTGCTGTCATTCCAGCCCCTGACACTGGGCTGGTTCGGCAAGGGCGAGGTGCGCACCCTGTCGCGCGCCGAATGGAATGGCGGCCAGGGCATGCTCGCCGGTGAGGCGCTGCTGTGCGGTTTCTACATGAACGAACTGTTGCTGCGCCTGCTGCCGCGAGAGGATGCGCATGAGACGCTGTTCGAGCGCTACCAGCAGGCACTTGCCGCGCTGTCACGCCGCGAAGCCTCGGCCTCGGTGCTGCGTGGCTTCGAAAAAGCGCTGCTGGCCGAGCTCGGTTACGCCATGACGCTTGACCGCGACGGCGCGAGCGGCCGCAGTGTGGATCCGGATGCGACATATACCTACGATCCGGAGCGCGGTCCGGTCGAGCTTTCCGACAGTGCCGACCACAGTGCTTTCCCTGAACCGCTGCTGCGCGGCAGCGTGCTGCTCGACATTGCCCGCGACGACTACAGCGACGCACAGACCCTGGCGCAGGCCAAGGCGCTGATGCGCCTCTTGATTAACCACCGCCTCGAGGACAAGCCGCTGCGCAGCCGGCGCGTGTTCCGGGAATTGCTGGAATTGCAGCCGTGAATGATCGCTTCATATTGGAATGTCATTCCGAGCATGGCGAGGAGTCTGCTGTTTGCATCAAAAGCAGTTTCCTCGTTGCATTCGGAATGACAATTTTCAGATAGCCCGCCTGTGACCAAACTCAGCGTTAACCTCAACAAGATCGCCCTAGTGCGCAATACCCGCACCCTGGGCATTCCCAGCCTGGTGCACGCGGCGCGCATTGCGCTGGGTGCTGGCGCTCAGGGCATCACGGTGCATCCGCGCCCGGATGGCCGCCATGTGCGCGGGCCCGATGTGCGCGAACTGGCTGACGTCCTGAAGGAATGGCCGCAGACCGAGTTCAACATCGAGGGCAACCCCTTCCACGGCCTGCTGGAGTTCGTGCGCGAAGTGCGTCCTGCCCAGTGCACGCTGGTGCCGGATGAGACCGGGGCCTTCACTTCCGATCATGGCTGGGACCTCGCGCGTGATGCCGATCGGCTGCAACCGGTCATCGCCGAGGCGAAGGCGCTGGGTGCGCGCGTCAGTCTGTTCATGGATCCGATTCCCGAGGCCGTGGTCCTGGCGCGCGGCATCGGCGCCGATCGGGTCGAGCTCTACACCGAACCGTATGCAAAGGCCTTTGGCACCCCTGACGAGGCGGCGATGCTGGCGCGCTATGCCGATACGGCGCGTGCGGCGCAGCGCGCAGGCCTTGGCATCAATGCCGGGCATGACCTGAATTGCGACAATCTGCCGGCCTTTTTGTCCACGGTGCCCGGCGTGCTGGAAGTGTCCATTGGTCATGCCCTGATCGCCGATGCGCTGGAATTCGGCCTGAACGAAACAGTAAAGAGGTACCTCCGCGCCATAGCGCAGGGTAACAACCCGTGATCCTCGGCATCGGTATGGACCTGTGTGAAATTGGTCGCATTCAGAAGGCCATCGACCGCTGGGGCGAGCGCTTTGCCGAAAAGGTCCTGGTCGAATCCGAACTGGGGCGCTTTCGCCGCCACCGCAAACCGGCGGCCTACCTGGCCAAGCGCTTTGCCGCCAAGGAGGCGTTCTCCAAGGCGGTGGGTCGGGGCATACGCTATCCGGTGAACTGGCAGAACGTCGGGGTGGAAAACGAGCGATCCGGAAAACCGGTGCTGCGTTTCTCGCCGGCACTGGATGCCTGGCTGAAGGAGCGTGGCATTACCGCCGTGCACCTGTCGCTGACTGATGAAACGAATCTTGCCGCAGCTTATGTAATTATTGAAGGTGAAAAGACATGACGTCCCGCAGTACACCCCGCAGTATTTCCCACGGTTCCTCCGATGCCGCAACGCCGCTGGGCCCCATCATGGCCGATGTCGCCGGCCTGGAGCTTACCGATGAGGA
>CAMCYY010000183.1 GCA_945885335.1 Bordetella parapertussis | reverse complement strand
GCGAGCGTGGCGCGATCGGCCTTGCCGCTGTCCAGCGCCGCAACACCCAGCGCGTAATCGAACTGCAAGTCGCCGGCGTACTTGTCTTCCATCAGCGTCAGCAGGGCATAGGCATCGGCCGGCTTGCCTTCTCGCATCAACTGCTCGGCCCGCGCGACTTCGTTCTGCTGTGCATGCACAAGGGGCGTGAACGCCACAAACAATATCGATAGCGCCAGGCAGGCGGTGACGCCTGCCTGGCGTACGCGATAGCCCTCAGCATTACGCAGTTCATTCTTATTCATATTCTTGTCTTTCCCCTGATGCAACATGGCAACTGCCAACAAGGAATTGCCATGACGGCATTAAACTCCCACGTACCTTGAAAATCAATGAATAATTCGACGATTACGTTGCGCCCTCCCCTCGTAGCAATACTCGGACACGCTCATGTAGGTCCGGAGAAAACATCCGGAGGTCCGCACCTTACAATCGCGGACACCTTGTCAAACAAACTGGATTTCAGTGAATGATTCCTATTAAAAAAATGAGCCCTAAGCCCGAGCGGATAGCCTTCATCGGTGCCGGACGTCTTGCCACCGGCCTGGCACTGGCCTTTGCCGCAGGCGGGCTTGCCGTGGTTGCCGCCGCCAGTCGCTCGCCCGCTTCTGCTAGCCGTCTTGCTGCACGATTGCCAGGATGCCGAGCCATGGATGCGCAGCAGGCGGTGGATGCCGCAGATCTGGTGTTCGTCACCGTTCCCGACGATGCCATTGGCATAACGGCAGCAGGCCTGCGCTGGCGCGCGGATATCGCCGTCGTACATTGCAGCGGCGCCACCGAGCTCACCGCGCTGGCAGCAGCAGCCGCGGCGGGCGCGCATATCGGCGGCTTTCATCCGCTGCAGACCTTCACCGATCCGGATGCCGCGCTCGCCTCGCTGCCTGGCTGCACCATTTCCATCGAGGCCGAGCCACCGCTGCTGGAAACCCTGCGAGGCCTGGCCGCAACCATCGGCTGCCGTTCCATACGCCTGCCGGCGGGCTGCCGCGCGCGCTATCACGCTTCGGGCGGCTATGCCTCGCAGTTCGTCAACGTGCTGCTGCGCGAAGCGACGGACATCTGGAAAACCTTTGGCATCGCCGAAGAAGATGCGGTACGCGCGCTGCTGCCACTGTTGAAGGGAACCATCGCCTCGATTGAAAGTGCCGGTCTCGCGCAGGGCATGCCGGGCCCGGTGTCACGCGGCGATGTGGGAACGGTGCGGCGGCATGTCCATGATCTTGCCCAGATCAGTGATGCAACGCTGGCACTTTATTGTGAGCTGGCACAGCGGACGATTGCGATTGCGGTCGAACGCGGCAGCCTGGATGCGGAGAAGGCGCAGGAATTGCGGAAGATTCTGTCCGTTAACGAATAACTGAACAAGGGGGCATGCCCCCTTGTATATTCCCCGCTTCAGAGGAAAACGCAGCGCAGGTTTCCGAAATTCCGGACTTGATCAGCGTTTTCCTAAACCGCCTTCGCCTTCGCCATCGCCGCAAAACCCTGCTCAAGGTCGGCAATCAGATCGGCCGGATCTTCCAGGCCCACATGCAGCCGCAACAGAGGCCCGGTGAATTTGCGCGCTGTGGCCGTACGTGTGAACTTCGCCGGCACGATCAGGCTTTCATAGCCACCCCAGCTCGCGCCGATGCCGAACAGCTTCAGGCTGTCGACAAAAGCGGCCACCGCTTTTTTCGGCACGGAGCGCAATTCCAGGCCGAACAATCCGCAGGCGCCGGTGAAGTCGCGCTTCCAGATCGCATGACCAGGGTCATCCGGCAGCGCCGGATGCAGCACACGTTTTACTTCGGGGCGGCTTTGCAACCATTCGGCCACCGCCATGCCACCGGCCTGATGCGCCTTCAGGCGAACGCCCAGTGTGCGCAGGCCGCGCAAGGCGAGGGAGCAATCATCCGGACTAATCGAATAGCCGTAGTCGGCCACGGTGTCGCGCACCGGCCGCCACCAGCGTTCAGTCGTGGCAATGCTGCCCAACAGAACATCCGAATGCCCTGAGATGTACTTCGTGCCAGCCTGTATCGACAGGTCCACGCCATGCGCCAGCGCATCGAAAAAATACGGCGTGGCCCAGGTGTTGTCCATCAACACTGCGGCGCCATGCCTGTGCGCGACTTCGGCAATCGCCGGGATGTCCTGCATCTCGAAGGTCAGTGAACCGGGCGCCTCGCAGAACACCGCCCGGGTGTTGGGACGCATCAGCGTCCTGATTTGCTGCGTACCGATACCAGGATCGTAGTAGGTGGTCTCCACGCCGAAGCGTTTCAGGTACACGTCACAGAACTTGCGTGTCGGTCCATAGGCGCAGTCGACCATCAGCAGGTGGTCGCCACTCCTCACGCAGGCCAGCAGGGCCGTCGTGATCGCCGCGAGCCCCGAAGGCACGAGGATGGGGCGATGACAGCCTTCCAGCGCACCCAGTGCCTCTTCGAGTGCAAACGCCGTGTGCGTGCCATGCAGTCCGTAGGTCAGGCCCTCGAAACGATCGGCCGTCCATGAGGCCTCGTAGCCGGCCAGCGTGGCATGCAGGATGGTGGAAGCGCGTTCAATGGGCGGATTGACCAGGCCACCCCTGCCACGACCACTACTGACCAGCAGCGTATCTTTATTCAAGGCGCGCTTTATTGCCGGACGCCGGTTCATGTTGCTTCCCCTGCCACCATGACAACGATCAGGCCGGCAATGTCTGGAACATCAATACCGAACCGGCCAGCGCAACCGGAATGCCGGTCATGCGCGACTTCAGCGTATCGCCGCGCAATCCCGAATCCAGTCCAAGTGCGATGGCAATGCCCGCGGCATGCAACAGCGCCGTGGCCAGCGTGAAGCCCAGCATCCAGCCCGCAACGGAAGCATCCGCCGCCGCGCCGAATTCAGCGCCATGGGCAATCCCGTGGAATAGCGCAAACGCGCCGATCAGCGACATCACGACTGCGCCCTTCTGCGCGCGCACGGCCACCAGCAGGCCGAACACCAGTACCGAGGCTGCAATCATCGGCTCGACCAGTGGCACCGACAGTCCGGACAGGCCGAGCATGGCGCCCAGCAGCATGGCGGCGACAAAAGTCAGTGGCGCGGCCAGAGGCGCGCCCCACATGACGCGCCCCGCAGAACGCGCCTGTGCCGCCCAGAAACCCACAGCCAGCATCGCCAGCACATGGTCCAGACCGAGCAGGGGATGCGAAAAACCGGCAACGAAGCGGGCGACTTCGCCATGGCCAGGATGGGCCTGCACGGAAGCCGACACGGCCAGAGCAGCGAGGCCGGCGAACGCGGTCAGAAAACGGGAGGTACTGCGAAAGTTCATGCGAGGCTCCTTCTGTTATGGATTCATGCAGCTTGCGTGGCCGGGGCAAACAGGCCCTGGGTTTCGATGAAGCGAATAATGGTCTCCAGCCCCTGCCCGGTCTTGAGATTGGAAAACACGAACGGGCGCTCAACGCGCATTTTACGTGCATCGCGGTCCATCACCTCAAGCGAGGCGCCCACCATCGGCGCGAGGTCGATCTTGTTGATGATCAGCAGGTCGGACTTCATGATGCCGGGGCCGCCCTTGCGCGGAATCTTGTCGCCCGCAGCAACATCGATCACATACAGCGTGAGGTCGGACAGCTCCGGGCTGAACGTTGCGGCAAGGTTGTCGCCGCCGGATTCGATGAAAATGATTTCCAGTTCGGGAAAGCGCTGGTTCAGCCGCGCCACCGCTTCAAGGTTGATCGACGCATCCTCGCGGATCGCGGTGTGCGGGCAACCGCCGGTTTCCACACCGATGATGCGCTCGGGTGGCAGCGCCTCGTTTTTCACCAGAAACTGCGCGTCCTCTGCCGTGTAGATATCGTTCGTCACCACGCCGAGGCGGTACTTGTCGCGCAGCGCGCGGCAAAGCGCAAGCGTAAGTGCAGTTTTGCCAGACCCAACAGGTCCGCCGATGCCGACGCGAAGTGCTTGTGTATTCATAAATCCTCAGGAGCGGAACAATCTTGAATACTGAGTCTCATGACGGCTCGATTCGATCGCCAGTCCATGAGAATAATTTGAATATAATGACGCTTCTTTTAATGACTCATCATTGGAAATGATAATAATGTCGCTAGACAAGGCGGCCAGCAGACGCTGCCCGTCGGTCTGGCCCAGAGGCACCGTCTTCACCGCCGCCATGACCTGGTTCTCCAGCCAGGACCACAGGTAGGCCGCCAGCGCATCGGCAGCCGGTATTTTCCATTCACGCACGGCGAACGTGAAGGCCGTGGGGAAGGCAATCTCATCCAGCGTGGCAAGCCGCGCCACGGCAGCGTTATCGAATTCAACGAGCGCCGTGACCAGACGGCGCAGCGAATAGCCCATCTGCAATGTCTCGGCACGCAGTTCCGCCGTTTCGCGCGTGCACAGGAACCAGTCATTCCATTCGCGAACCGCGGCCATGTCCTGGTCGCTCCATGCCGCATGCAGCCGGCGCCACAGCGGCGCCTCGAGGCGCGCGATGGAAAAGTTCAGCATGTCGGCGATCCAGTGCCGCGCATCGTCTGCGTTGCGCACCGTACCCGCCTCGATCGCCGACTCCAGTCCCTGCGAATAACTGTAGGCGCCCACTGGCAGCGCCGGGCTGGCAAGTTGCAGCAGCCGCACCAGTTCAAGGCGCGCCTGTGAGTTCACCGGTGGTTCTTTAGTCGATCGGGGCATCGGTTATTTGTGTTCGCGCTGCTTGCCATGCGGGATGCCGTGAGCTGTGTCATGGCCATGGTCGTGGCCACAGTCCGGGCCGTGGACATGCCCGTGCGCCTCATGTCCATGATCGTGACCATGGTCACAGTCCGGTCCATGCACATGCACCGGCTGCGCCTGTTGCGCATGACCGTGGCCCTGCCCGTGTTCGTGTTCGTGTTCGTGTTCGTGTTCGTGATGACCATGATTGCATTGCGGCCCGTGCACATGCACCGGGATCTCCACCGGCTTGCCGAATTCATGGATATGCGCGCTCTGGCCACTGCCATCGGCGTGCTGATGCACACCGGCACCGGCATAGGCACCGGGCTCCGGCTCGAACGGCGCCTGCATGGCAGTGATGGCCGCACCCAGCCCGCGCAGCATGCCTTCCAGAACATGATCGGCGGTGATGCGCAGAAAGCCTTCGCCCACCTCAACCGCGACATGGCGGTTGCCCAGATGATAGGCGGCGCGGGTCAGGTCTTCAGTGGTCGCGCAGGTGACGTGCAGCACCTCTTCCGGCGCGGACGCCACTTCAATGATGCGACCGTCGCTGGCCACCACCAGGTCGCCACCGCGCAGGATCTCTCCCCGCGGCAGGACCAGCGCGACTTCCTCGCCCGAAGTCAACGTCGCGCGCAGACGGGTTTTCTGGCGCTGCTCGAAGGGAAGTTCCAGCTTCCCCTTGGTCTGCAGACCGTAGGCCGCCTTCGCGGCCGGAGTAAGTTTCAGTTTTTTGCGGATTTCGATCATTGCATGCCCTTAATAGCACCAGCATTCGTTGCAGTACCGGTTTGCCTTTCCAGGACCTCCCCACAATCAACAGGGATGGCCTTGATCCCTGTTGATTGTGGGGAGGAGGCAGTCAATCGCACACTGCTGCAGTTACTCTCTCTAATAAAACTATCCATGTCTTTTCAAAACAGAAAGTACCGTTGCGCCATCGGCAACACCTTCGCCGGCTCGCAGGTCAGCAACTGGCCGTCGGCCTTGACGATGTAGGTCTCGGGATCGACTTCGATCTTTGGCGTGTAGTCATTGTGCACCATGTCTTTTTTGCCGACGGTGCGACACTTCCCTACCGCA
>CAMCYY010000182.1 GCA_945885335.1 Bordetella parapertussis | reverse complement strand
GGCGCGCCCTGCAATCGACAGCAGGTCGTCGTCAAAGGCGCCAAACAGTTCACGCAGCCCCAGCCAGCCCCAGCCGGGCGGGTCTTCTTCCTGTTCTGCGACTTCGGCCGAGTAACAATGAATGTCATCGAGCATGCCCAGGTAATGCTCGCGCACGACCTTGAGTCCCAGCGCCTCCGGATGCGTCACCGGGGGCAGGGCGGCGGTGCCGTGCTCGCCCTGGGTGACCAGGAGGTTATTGCTGCGGAATACGAACCACAGCGCCTTCTCGGGCGCCGGATCAGGGATGGCGTAGTGCGATTGATAGGTATTGGGCCAGCGGAACGGAATGTCCATTTGTTGTCCAGGCAGATCAGGGTTTTTTGGTGAGACGTCGAATCAGACTGGAGGTGTCGCGCCGCCCGCCGCCCGTCTGCGAAAGTTCGTCGTAATAGGCGGCAACCAGGCGTGTCACCGGCAGATCCGCACCATTGCGTGCCGCCTCTTCGGCGCAGATGCGTAAATCCTTGCGCATCCAGTCCACCGCAAAACCGAAATCGAATGTGTCCTCGACCATGGTCTTGCCGCGATTTTCCATTTGCCAGGATTGCGCCGCGCCCTTGGAGATTACGTCCAGTACGCGGTTCACATCCAGGCCGGCCTTCTGCCCGAAACTGATGCCTTCGGACAGTGCCTCGAGCAGGCCGGCGATGCAGATCTGGTTCACCATCTTGGTCAGTTGTCCGCTGCCCGAGGGGCCCATCAGCGTCACGGCCTTGGCGAAATGCGCCATGACGGGCTTGGCGCGCTCGAATGCTGCACTGTCGCCGCCGACCATGACGGTAAGCGTGCCGCCTTCCGCGCCGGCCTGCCCGCCGGACACCGGCGCATCCAGAAATGCGAAACCGCGCTGTTCCGACTCGGCGGCCAGTTCGCGTGCCACGCTTGCCGATGCCGTGGTGTGGTCGACGAAAATCGCGCCCTTGCCCATTGCGGAGAACGCGCCTTCGGCGCCGGTCGTGATGGCGCGCAAGTCGGGATCATCACCGACGCAGGAAAAAACAATGTCCGCACCGCGCGCCGCTTCGGCCGGTGTGAGAGCGGAGTTGCCGCCGAATTTTGCTACCCAGGCGGCGGCCTTGGCAGGGGAGCGGTTGTATACGGTGACCGCGTGGCCGCCGCGTGTCGCAAGGTGGCCGGCCATGGGAAAGCCCATCACCCCCAGACCGATGAATGCAAGTTTTTGCTTTTCCATGCCCCTCCATCAGCCTGAAACAGGCGGGAATATCGCGGCATAACTCGCCAAGAGGGCGAGAATGCCCGATAATTATAGACTTTCCCGCCCACCCTTCTTCCTGTTCCGCCCAGTACGGATTACCAAGCGCGATGAGCCAAGACAACGACAACGCCATTCGCGCAGGAGCCGCAGGCGGCTCCGAGCAGATGATGGCCAACGCCATACGGGCGCTGGCAATGGATGCCGTCCAGGCAGCCAATTCCGGGCACCCCGGCATGCCCATGGGCATGGCCGACATTGCCGTGGCCCTGTGGACAAAGCATTTGCGCCACAGCCCGGCGAACCCGCACTGGCCGAACCGCGACCGCTTTGTACTCTCCAACGGCCATGGTTCCATGCTGCTGTACGCGGTGCTGCACCTGACCGGTTATGCACTGCCAATGTCGGAACTGAAGAATTTCCGTCAGTTGCATTCCAAAACCCCGGGCCATCCGGAGTACGGCATGGCCCCCGGCGTGGAGACCACGACCGGCCCGCTGGGGCAGGGCATTGCGAACGCCGTCGGCATGGCGCTGGCCGAGCGCATGCTGGCCGCTGAATTCAACCGTCCCGGCTTTGACATTGTCGACCACCACACCTACACCTTCCTCGGCGACGGCTGCATGATGGAAGGAATCTCGCACGAGGTCTGTTCGCTGGCGGGCACGCTGGGCCTGGGCAAGCTGATCGCGCTGTACGACGACAACGGCATTTCCATCGACTCGGACAAGGGCTCGATCAAGGGCTGGTACACCGACGATGTGCCGAAACGCTTTGCCGCCTACGGCTGGCAGGTGATCGCGAATGTGGACGGCCATGATGCCGCTGCGGTCAGCCGCGCCATTGCGAAGGCCAGGCGCGAGATCGGCAAACCCACGCTGATCTGCTGCAAGACCATCATCGGCAAGGGTGCGCCGACCAAGGCGAATACCGGCGGCGTGCATGGTTCACCGCTGGGCGACAAGGAAATCGCCGCCGCGCGCGAAGCGCTGGGCTGGCCGCACGCACCCTTTGTGATCCCGGACGAGGTCTACGCCGCCTGGACCGCGAAGCGCAAGGGCGCGCGCCGCGAGAATGAATGGAAAAAGCTGTTTGCGGGGTATGCGCAGCAATTCCCGCAACAGGCCGCCGAGTTCCAGCGGCGCATGGCGGGGAATCTGCCGGCGGACTGGTCGGCCAAGGTTGAGGGATTGATTGCCGGTGTCGTCGCCAAGGCCGAGAACATCGCTACGCGCAAGGCCTCGCAGAACGCGTTGGAGGCCCTGGTGCCGGCCTTGCCGGAAATGGTTGGCGGCTCTGCCGACCTTGCCGGTTCCAACCTCACCATGGTCAAGGAGTCCAAGCCGGTAAGCACTGCAGGCGGCAATTACGTGTTCTACGGCGTGCGCGAATTCGGCATGGCGGCGATCATGAACGGCCTGTCGCTGTACGGCGGTTTCATCCCCTACGGCGGTACCTTCCTCACGTTCTCCGACTATGCGCGCAATGCCCTGCGCATGGCGGCGCTGATGAAAATCCGCGCGATCTATGTTTTCACTCACGACTCCATTGGCCTGGGTGAAGACGGTCCGACGCACCAGTCGGTCGAGCATGCTTCCAGCCTGCGCCTGATCCCGAACATGGACGTGTGGCGTCCCGCAGATGGTGTTGAAACTGCGGTGGCCTGGATTGCCGCGGTCGAACGCAAGGACGGCCCGACCGCCCTACTGCTGTCGCGCCAGAATCTGCCGCCGCAGCAATATGATGCCGAAAAACTCGCCGCGGTTCGCCGCGGCGGCTATGTGCTGTCCGATGCGACCAATGCACACGCCGTCATCATGGCCACCGGCTCCGAATTGCAACTGGCGATGGCCGCGCAGGCTGCGCTGGCCGCCGAAGGCATCGCGGTCCGCGTGGTGTCCATGCCGGGCACCTCGGTGTTTGACCGGCAGGACGCGGCCTATCGCGCCTCCGTGCTCGGCACGGGGTTGCCGCGTGTCGCCATTGAGGCCGGTGTCAGCGATTACTGGCGCAAGTATGTCGGCGCCGTGGATTCGCGCCAGGGCGCGGTGATCGGCATCGACCGCTATGGCGAGTCGGCACCAGCCGGCGAGTTGTTCAAGTTTTTCGGCTTTACCGTGGACAATGTCGTTGCCACGGTCAAAGGCCTTGTTTGACCATGACTGACCGCAGATGACTGCGGCAGTTTGATTTCAAAGGACCAGGGAGCCTCTGCAATGACGATTCGAGTTGCCATCAACGGCTATGGCCGTATCGGCCGCAACATCCTCCGTGCTTTTTACGCGAGCGGCAAGAAGCACGACATCCAGATCGTCGCGATCAACGACCTGGGTAATACCGAAACGAATGCCCACCTCACGCGCTATGACACCGCCCATGGAAAATTTCCCGGAACGGTCGTTGTGGATGGCGATTTCATGGTCGTCAACGGCGACCGCATTCAGGTCTGCGCCAAGCGCAATCCGGCCGAACTGCCCTGGAAAGAGCTCAAAATCGATGTGGTGATGGAGTGCACCGGTTTTTTCACCTCCAAGGAAAAGGCCGGCGCGCACCTCACCGCCGGTGCGAAGAAGGTCATCATTTCCGCGCCGGGCGGCGCTGATGTGGATGCCACCGTCGTCTATGGCGTCAACCACGACATCCTGAAGTCCTCGCACACCGTGATTTCCAACGCCTCCTGCACCACGAACTGCCTGGCGCCGCTGGTCAAGGCACTGGATGACCGCATCGGTGTGGTCACCGGGCAGATGACCACCATCCATTCCTACACGAATGACCAGGTGCTGACCGATGTCTATCACGAGGACCTGCGTCGCGCCCGTTCAGCCACCATGTCGATGATCCCGACCAAGACCGGCGCTGCCGCTGCTGTCGGCCTGGTGCTGCCGCATCTGAACGGCAAACTGGACGGTCTCTCCATCCGCGTGCCTACCATCAACGTTTCGCTGGTCGACCTGTCCTTTGTCGCCAAGCGCGACACCACGGTGGATGAAATCAACAAAATGGTGAAGCAGGCCGCTGACACCGATCTCAAGGGCGTGCTGGAATATTGCACCGCGCCGCTGGTGTCGGTGGACTTCAACGATAACCCGGCTTCGTCCGTATTTGATGCCACGCTGACCAAGGTGTCCGGTACGCTGGTAAAAGTGTTTTCCTGGTATGACAATGAATGGGGCTTCAGCAATCGTATGCTGGATACGACGGTCGCCCTGATGAGTGCAAAATAATTAACCTGCAACGAGGGGAGTCAACATGACAACGAACATCGCATCTCTGCCCACGCTGGCCACGGCCATCTGGCCCATCGCCGGTGATACCGACCGCAACCGCATGTTGCTGCGCGCGGTTGTGCTGGCGCTGGCCGGCAGCATACTGATGACGCTTTCGGCAAAGATCCAGATTCCGTTCTGGCCGGTGCCGCTGACCATGCAGACTTTTGTCGTGCTGGTACTGGGTATGGCCTATGGCTGGCGCCTCGGCGCGGCCACCATGATGCTCTACCTGGTTGAGGGCGCGTGCGGCCTGCCGGTGTTTGCCGGCACGCCGGAAAAAGGCATTGGCCTCGCCTACATGGTCGGCCCCACCGGCGGCTATCTGGCCGGCTTCGTGCTGGCGGCTGCACTGTGTGGCTGGCTGGCCGAGCGTGGCTGGGATCGCAGCATCGTGCGCGTCGCAGCAGCCATGATCATTGGCCATGCGCTGATCCTGGGGCTGGGTACGGCCTGGCTGTCGAACCTGATCGGCCTGGAGAAGGGCATCCAGTTCGGCCTCGCCCCGTTCTGGAGCGCGACGATTTTCAAGACCGCACTAGCCATGGCGGCACTGCCGCTGGCCTGGCATTTCGTCGGCAAGCGCCGCTAGTCGCGTTCGCGGGAGGAAGCCGGTAGTGCAAGTACTGCGCATGTGCGACCTGAACCTCGCCGGCAAGCGGGTGTTCATACGGGCCGATTTCAATGTCCCCCAGGACGAATCCGGCAATATCACTGACGACATCCGGATTCGCGCATCAGCGCCGGCAATCGAGCATGCCATGAAGGCTGGCGCGGCGGTCATGGTGGCCTCCCACCTCGACCGTCCGACGGAAGGCGCGTTCGATCCCAGACTGTCGCTGGCGCCGATGGCACGGCGGCTGGGCGAAATCCTCGGCTGTAGCGTGCCGCTACGCAGTGACTGGGTTGGTGGGGTTGAAGTCAGGCCCGGTGAAGTGGTGATGCTGGAGAACTGCCGCTTCAACAAGGGCGAGAAGAAAAACGACGAAGCACTGTCGCGCCGCATGGCCTCGCTGTGCGATGTCTACGTCAATGATGCCTTCGGTGCTGCGCACCGCGCCGAGGCGACGATCTCGGGCATGACCCGCTACGCACCGATCGCCTGTGCCGGCCCGCTGCTGGCGGCGGAAATCGAAGCCCTCACCAAGGCGCTGGAAAAACCGGCGCGACCGCTGGTGGCCATTGTTGCCGGCTCCAAGGTGTCCACGAAACTGACAGTGCTGGAGTCCCTCTCCTCCAAGGTGGACCAGCTCATCGTCGGCGGCGGTATCGTCAATACCTTCCTGCTGGCATCGGGGGCGCGTATCGGCAAGTC
>CAMCYY010000181.1 GCA_945885335.1 Bordetella parapertussis | reverse complement strand
CCGGGCGAGCAGCAGGTCGCCCTTGATCAGGTAGGCGAGGCGGAAATTCGGATAGGACTTGAGCAGGGCCTCGATGCGCTGCAGGGCGGCATCGAAGCGTCCCTTGCCGATGTCCTCCAGCGCCGCATTGAGCATGACTTCGGCGCTCTGCACCTCGGCGGCCGGGGCCGGCCGGCTTTTCTGCGCATCAGGGCGGCGTGCCGCCTCGACAGACGGAGAAAAAGGGAGGGTGAAGAAGACTGCTGCGGCAAGCGCAGTGAGGACTCCAGGCAGGTACCTGGGCAGTGACAGTCGCGCCATCAGCTTCCGGACCGCTCCTGCTGGATCAGCCATTTGCCATTGTTGCGTGCCAGCACCAGCGTCTTGTTGCTCGACACCTTGAGCTTGTCGGAGCGATAGGTCTGGCGATAATTGACGGTGGCCGTGTCGCCGGAAATTGTCACCCGGGGCGAATCAATGCCGACTTCAATTTCCTTCGGTGCATTGATGCGTTGCGCGCGGCCCTTTTCCCATTCGGCGCGCGATTCGCCGCCCGGCGTCTTGAAATCTCTGGCGTAGTGGGCAAGATAGGCCTTCACGTCCTTGGCGGCCCATGCCTTGGCCCAGGCGCGCACGACGCCGACAACCTCTTCGCTGCCGGGTGCGGCGGGTTTCGCGGCGGGTTTCGCCGCGGGTTCGGCCTTGGTATCCGCCGGCTTGGCTGTGGCCGCTGCGGGTTCGGCCTTGGGTGCTGCAGCAACAGCGACTGGTTTCTGTGGCTCGGGTTTTGTAGCGGCTGGTTTGGTCGGTCGCGTGTTGCCGGTGCCACCGGTGATCAGGTCACGCACCAGCGACAGCTTGGTTTGCGCGGCAGAGTTCGATGAATCCAGTTGCAATGCCTTGTCATAAGCCTGGCTGGCGAGCTTGGTGTAGACGTCGCCGAGGTTTTCATAGGCCGTGGCATAGCTGGGGTGGGTGCGTATCGACATTTCCAGCGACTGCCTGGCTTTTTCGTACTGGCCCTGCGCTGCGTACAGCACCGCGAGGTTGTTGTAGGGCTCGGGCAGCTCCGGGTAGTCCTGGGTGAGCTTCGTGAAGACATCTATTGCCTCAGCGCTCTTGTTCTGCTCGGTGAGGATCAGGCCTTTGAGGAACCGGCCCTGCGCATCGCGCGGGCGTGAGGACAGGTACTGGTTGATCTTGTCCAGGGCCTGGGCATGCTGGCCCTTCTTGAGCAGGGCATTGGCGTCCTGCAGGTCGTCGGCCCGGACGGGGGCTGCGACCAGGGCAAATGCCACCAAAGCGAGGGTGGCAATCCCGGTGCGCAGATGCCGGCGCGATGCCGCTGCACCATTCCAGATCGACCAGAAAACTAGGGTCATGGTGTTATACTTTCCATTGCTCGCAAGGTCATGGCGCCCATTCTACCAAAGCGCGCAAAGTTCACAATAATCAATACTTTCTGCGAGATTCTGAGTCGGTTTCGTCAACTTTTTTTGACGCTTTTAAGTCCGTTTTCCACAGCTCATGCTGCACATATTCAATACCCTGACGCGCACCAAACAGGTGTTCACGCCGATCGCACCGCCTGCCGTGGGCATGTACGTCTGCGGCATGACGGTCTACGACTACTGCCACCTTGGACACGCGCGCGTGCTGATCGTTTTCGACATCGTGCAAAGATGGCTGCGCGCCAGCGGTTACACACTGAACTATGTGCGCAACATCACCGACATCGATGACAAGATCATCCGGCGTGCGGTGGAGAACAAGGAAACCATCGGAGAACTCACCGCGCGCTTCATCGGCTACATGGATGAGGATGCCGCGGCGCTGGGGGTGCAGAAGCCCGATTTCGAGCCGCACGCCACCGCCTACGTCGATGACATGCAGTCCATGATTGCCACGCTGCAACAAAAAGACCTCGCCTATCAAGCCACCGATGGCGATGTGAATTATTCAGTTCGGCGCTTTCAGGGCTACGGAAAACTGTCCGGCAAGTCGCTCGACGATCTGCGCGCGGGTGAACGTGTCGAGGTTGGCTCGGCCAAGCGGGACCCGCTGGATTTCGTGCTGTGGAAGCGCGCCAAGGCCGGTGAGCCATTCTGGAAATCGCCCTGGGGCGACGGACGCCCCGGCTGGCATATCGAGTGCTCGGCCATGGGCACGAAACTGCTCGGCGAACACTTCGACATCCACGGCGGCGGCCAGGACCTGCAGTTCCCGCACCATGAGAACGAGATTGCGCAGTCGGAAGGTGCCACCGGCGGGACCTTCGTCAACTACTGGATGCACAATGGTTTTGTGCGCGTGGATGACGAGAAGATGTCCAAGTCGCTGGGCAACTTCTTCGCCATCCGCGATGTGCTCAAGCGCTACGACGCCGAAGTGGTGCGCTTCTTTGTGGCCCGGGCGCATTACCGCAGCCCGCTGAATTATTCCGATCAGCATCTGGATGATGCGCGCTCATCACTCGGAAGGCTCTACACCGCGCTGAAGGGCGCGCCGGCCGAAGCCACGCAACCCGACTGGAATGAAGCGCACGGTCAACGATTCCGCGCTGCGATGGATGACGATTTCAACACGCCAGAAGCGATTGCCGTGCTGTTTGACCTTGCCAATGAGTTGAACCGCAGCCCGGCACCGGCATTGGCGCGGCAACTGCGCGCATTGGGCGGCGTGCTTGGCCTGCTGCAGCGCGAGACCATGGCCTACCTGCAGTCAACTCCGGCGGGTGATGCGTCTGAGCAGGGGCAGGGTGACGAATACCCGGCCGGGAAAATCGAGCATCTCATCGCGCAACGCGCAGCGGCCAAAAAGGCCCGGGACTTCAAACTTGCTGACGGCATACGTGACGAGCTGATTGCGGCCGGCATTGTGCTGGAGGACTCCAAGGACGGCACAATCTGGCGCCGCGGCTGATGGTCCTGGGGCGCGATTTTCCGGGCTGCTGTTACAAGCAGGTAATATGATCATTTTCAATCAGAAATATAGGTTTTAAAAGCCTTAAATGGATCATTAATATCAGATGAGTTTTCCTCCCGGTGTTATTGCCTGGGCGATCCCTCCCATGTGCGGATATTGCACCGCACCCCATTACTCAGTTTCCGCTCAGTTTCCGTAAGAGGGCAGGTTCCGCTTGAAAAGAGGGTTTCTCCTCTTTTTTATTTTGACGTTGCCGGATACCATGTCCGCATGGTTGTGCCCAAGAAAAAGCCGTGTCTCGGCAAGGCGGGTTGGAGGATGAGTCTTCCGCCCTTGCGTCTTGTCAGGTATTCACCATGAGACAAGCGGTCCGAAGGTCCAGTGAGTGTTCCCGGAATTAATGTGAGCTGTACTGTCTGCATGCCTGCTTCTTTGTGCAGCGCATCGCATGCGCATTGTGAGTTTCGCCGGTACGTCGGTGCAAATGCGGCAAGTTCGTTATTGCAAGGATGGCGCTGGAAAATGCTGATCACGCAACCCGGTTCAGGTGCGGGGTCGGACAAATGGTGAATACGAAGACTGTGTGTTTTCTAAGGAGAAGGAAAATGATGGCAACATCAAACAGCAGTCGCAGGACAAAGGCAGGTGTGGTTGGCGTCGTACTCGCTGCATGCCTCGGTGCCACGGGTGTCGCGCAGGCCGCCAAGCCGGTTGGACTGCCGAACAATTATCCGAACAAGCCGGTGCGCGTCATCGTCGGCTCGGCGGCTGGCGGCGGCGCGGATGCGCTCGCGCGCCTGATGACGGCCAAGCTGTCCGAGGACTGGGGTAATCAGTTCTTCGTGGAAAACATCGCCACCGGCGTGGGCGGCATCCTGGCGCTACAGACTACCTTCAAGTCATCGCCTGACGGCTACACCATCCAGAATTCCTCGGGCAGCACATTCCAGAACGCCACCTTCCAGCACAAGCTGGAGTTTGACGTGCGCAAGGTGTTCGCTCCGGTGGCGCAGATCACGATCTCGCCGCAGTTCATGTCCATTTATCCGAAAGCGCCATTCCAGAACCTGAAGGAACTGGTGGCCTACGCCAAGGCCAATCCGGGCAAGATCGCCTACGGTTCATCCGGTGTTGGCTCAGGTGCGCACCTGGTGGCCGAATACATCAGCGACCTGGCGGGAATCGAGATGACCCATATTCCGTACAAGGGTGCCGGCCAGAGCACGGTTGACGCGATCGGCGGGCGGATTCAGGTCGTGTTCACCAGCCCGACCGCGGCCGGCCCGCACGTTAACCGCGGGGCTCTGAAAGCGATCGGCATCACCGCCGCTCAGCGCATGAAGGCGCAGCCGGATGTGCCCACCATTGCCGAGCAGGGCGTGCCCGGCCTGGCCACGCTGGATTACGTGAGCTGGATCGGCTGGGTGACCCGCACCGGAACGCCCAAACCCATCATCGATGCGCTCAATGCAGCAGTGAACAAGGTGGTTGATGATCCTACGGTGTACAAGATTATTGTCGGCGACGGCGGGAGTCCGGTGGCACTGACGCCTGAGGAGTTCGGCAGGAACATCAACAAGGCGCTGGACCTGGTTGAAATGATCGTCAAGAAAACCGGCATCAAATTGGCGGAATGACGCTGGCGCTGCTGCAATTGCGGCAGTCGTAAAACGACAAAGGGCCACCGTGGCCCTTTGTCTTTTCAGGTTGCCGCTGCGGCTCTCGCAGGGCGCTCCCTAATCGCCGAAGAATTCCTTCACCTTGTCCATCCAGCCCTTGGCGCGCGGGTTGTGGCGGTCGCTGTCCTTCTGCGAAATCGACTCGAACTCGCGCAGCAGTTCCTTCTGGCCCTCGGTGAGGTTAACCGGTGTTTCAACCACCACATGGCACATCAGGTCGCCGTGGCTTTGGCTTCTGACACCCTTGATGCCCTTGCCGCGCAGGCGGAACACCTTGCCCGATTGCGTTTCGGCGGGAATGCGGATCTTGGCGTGGCTGTCCAGCGTCGGGATGTCGATTTCCCCGCCCAATGCCGCGGTGGAAAACGACACCGGCATTTCGCAATGCAGATCGTCGCCCTCGCGCTGGAACACTGCATGGGGCTTGACCTGCATCTGCACGTAAAGATCGCCCGAGGGACCGCCATTGACGCCGGGTTCGCCTTCGCCTGACAGGCGGATACGGTCACCTTCGTCCACACCGGCGGGTATCTTCACTGACAGTGTTTTCTGTTTCTTGAGGCGACCGGCGCCATGGCAGGTGGGGCAGGGTTCGGGAATGATCTTGCCGGTGCCACGGCACTTCGGGCAGGTCTGCTGCACGGAGAAAAAGCCCTGCTGCATGCGCACCTGGCCCTGGCCTTCACAGGTGGTGCAGGTCTTGGGCTTGGTGCCGGGCTTGGCGCCGGCGCCCTTGCAGGTCTCGCAGTTCTCGTTACTGGGAATGCGAATCTGGGTCTCGGTGCCGTGCGCGGCCTGCTCCAGCGTGATATCCAGGTTGTATCGAAGGTCGGCGCCGCGATACACGCCGTTGCGCCCGCCCCGGCCGCTGGCAGCCTGGCCAAATATGTCGCCGAAAATATCACCAAAAGCGTCTGCGAAACCGGCACCGCCGGCACCGCGGCCCGCGCCCAGATTGGGATCAACGCCGGCATGGCCGTGCTGGTCATAGGCCGCCCGCTTCTGCGGATCGGACAGCATCTCGTAGGCCTCCTTGGCCTCCTTGAATTTGCCCTCGGCGCTCTTGTCATCCAGGTTGCGGTCCGGATGGTGTTTCATTGCCAGCTTGCGATAGGCCTTTTTGATGGTGTCATCGTCAGCGTCGCGATTGACACCCAGTATTTCGTAGAAGTCACGTTTGGCAGCCATTACTTTCGATCCGTCCCTGAATCAAATCCACAAATACTAAAACCCAAAAATGCAACAAGGCCGGGATGAACTGCGCCCAAGG
>CAMCYY010000180.1 GCA_945885335.1 Bordetella parapertussis | reverse complement strand
TTTCATTTAATCGTGCTCAGACTACTCCGCCGTAATCCCCGCTGCCTTGATCACCGGCCCCAGTTTCGCCACTTCCGATTTCACCGTCGCCTCGAAATCTTCCGGTGTACCGGCGGCCACTTCGGTACCGGCGACGAGGAATTTATCCCTGGTGTCCTGGCGCGTGAGGAACTTCACGCTTTCCTGATTCACGCGGGTAATGATGGCTTTCGGCACTTTCGCGGATGCCCACATGCCCTGCAGCGTAGCTGACTCGAAACCGGGAATGGTCTCGGCCACCGTGGGCAAGTCGGGCATCAGTGCCGATGGCCCCTTGCTGGTCACAGCAATGGCGCGTAGCTTGCCGGCCTTCACAAAAGCGGAAATGGTGCCCGGCACGGTGAAAGCGAACTGCAGCCGCCCGGCCAGCAGATCATTCACCGTCGGTGCGCCGCCCTTGTACGGAATACGCACGATATCCACCTTGGTCATGGCCTTGAACAGCTCACCGGCCAGATGCGGCCCCGAGCCGGCAGAAGAGGCGCCATAGCTGAACTCGCCCGGCTTGGATCTCGTCAGCGCGATCAGTTCCTTCACGTTCTTCACCGGGAACGATGGATGCACGACCACCACGTTCGGCGAAGACACTGCCAGCACCACGGGCTGGAACTCCTTCGGATCGTAGGGCACAGTCTGCATCAGCGGCGTGATCCAGAACGCGCTGCTATAGAAGCCGAGCGAATATCCATCAGCGGGCGCGGCCTTCAGCGTCTCCACGGCAATTATGCCGGCCGCGCCCGGCTTGTTCTCAACCACAAAGGTCTGGCCCATGGCCGCACCCAGGCCCTGTGCGAGGACGCGCGCGGCAAGATCGAGGCTACCGCCCGGTTCGGTGGAAATAATGCGAACCGGCTTGGTGGGATAGTTCGGGCCTGATGCACTGCCGCACACCAGTGTTGCTGTGATGGTCAGTGAAGTGACTAAGGCTTTCAGCATGGCTACTTTCCTTTTTTGAACACTCAAAATTCAATCCATCGTCGGCCGGCTTGAATCCGGCTCTGGTACATGCACTTTAACTCATACCCATCCCAAGCCGCCCAGCACAGCCCCCCCGCCCAGCAACCACAGCAGATGAAATTTTGTCCGCCACAGCACGACAAACGAGATGGCCGACAGTAGCCACAGCTTCCAGTCGCGGGCCGGGATGTCATTGGCGACGACCAGCAGCCAGACCGTGGCAAACAGCAGCGCGACAACCATGGGTGCCATGCCCTGCTTGAAGGCGCGCAGCACGCGCATTTCCTGGTTGCGGTGCGCCCAGCGCGTGATCGTCAGCGTCAGCGTGGTGCTGGGAATGAGGATGCCGGCAATAGCCGCCATCCCGCACAGGAAGGCATACAGATAGCCGCCACCATTGAAGCCGGCGTTCCAGCCAAGCAGCGACACGAACAGGATATTCGGCCCGGGCGCGGACTGCGCCAGCGCAATGGCCGAAGTGAACTGCGCATCCGTCATCCAGAGTTTTTCCGCAACCAGGAATCGATGAAAATCCGGCAGCAGCGTGATGCCACCGCCCACCGCCAGCACCGAAAGCATCGCGCAATGCAGGAAGATCGTGAAAACGTCCGCCAGTGTGGATGCGCCGCTCATGCAATGCCCCCGGCACGCTTCATCACGCCCAACTGGCGCCAGGCCCAGAACCAGGCCATGCCACCCAGCACGACCAGCACCCAGACCAGCGGAATGCGCAGCAGACCGACGGCCACAAAGCCGGCGGCAATCACCGCCGAGCAGACCGGCAGGCCCATGGCGTTTTCTTTCAGCGCGCCCACCAGCTTCATTGCACTGGCGGCGATGAGGCCGGCAACCACCGCACCCATGCCGCGCAGCGCACCCTGCACTTCGGGCAATGCGCCGAAACTCGAGAACAGCACGGCCAGCACGAGAATGAGGATGCCCGGGAAGAACATCATGCCGGCCAGCGCCGCAAAGGCGCCGCGCAGGCCGAAGTAGCGGTCGCCCAACATGAGCGCAAAGTTGACCATGTTCGGGCCGGGCAGTACCTGTGCGACCGAGAAGTCGCCCATGAACTGCGCGCTGGTCAGCCAGCGCTTGCGGTCCACCATTTCGCGCTGAGCCACCGCGAACACGCCGCCGAAGCCCTGCAATGCCATTACGCTGAACGACCAGAACAGGTCAGACAGTGAACGCGGCTGCACGCGGTCGGAACTTTCGTCCACCGCCTTGTTGGTATTTTCAGAATTCAATATGACTTCCCTGTTCCTGCCTCATGTACTGCAGATCAATGCCCCCACTCCCCGGCATCCCATTCCTTCTTGTAACGCCGCAGGGCGTCCAGCACTGCTGCCGACGCCGGAAAGACGTCGCCACGCCGGTCCGGCATGCGCAACGCAATAGCACCATCAATGGTGGGCTCACCGGCTTGCGGAGCGAGGAACAAACACAGCGCGTGCCCGTACCCGGCGGCTCCGCGCCCTTCTGGCCGAGGAATGCCCTGACCCGTGCCGGTGCAGCAGCACCGGGCGGTCTTTTGAAGGACTCTCCAGCGTTTTCATGATGACGACTTCCGGGGCGGCTTCGGTGCGCTCCACTTCGGCAAAGGCAATGTAGTCGACATGCTCGAACTTGTCTCGCGATCGCACCGCATCGTCGGCACAGAATCCAGTGCCGGCCGTAAGCGCGGAAACATCGGCGAAAGCAATGGCGAGAACGGCGGGCAGCGCAGGCCTGCAGCAATCTGCGCGCATCAGACCAGCCGCTGCTTGTCGAAAAAGGCCTTCCTCCAGCGTGTGATTTTCACTTCACCGAACAGTCCGACCTGATGAAAGGGGTCGCCTTTGAGGAAGGCCTCGGCTTCTGCGCGATCATCAGTATCAACGATGTACAGGCTGCCGCTGCCGCCCGTGCCGTCGTCCTCGATCAGCGCACCTGCGGCTAAGATCTTGTGCTTGTTCGCATCGAGGTAGTCAAGATGCACGGCGCGCGTCTTGGTGCGCAGTTCGAGCTGGTTCGGTTTGTCGGTGAGCAGGATTAGATAGGGCATGTCGGGCTCCGTTTTATTTTCAGTTTCGATCATTCAGCAAGGCGCATCCTAAACGAAACCCGAAACCCGGTTTGAAGAAACAGCTTTGCCGAAACCTGTCTTGCGAAGCCCAGCCGCGCTGTGGCAGACTCGGCTCTTGCGTCAGCACCGTGCTGAAACGAAAAATCGCTCATTCGAAGCAACAGGAGCCAGACCATGTCCGCGCCCATCGCCGTATTCGACCCGTCCGCCCCGGCCCGCTCCGGCGGGCTGCAGCAACTGAAAATGCCGGACACACTGCAGGGCAAGGTGGTGGGCTTCATCGACAACACCAAACCGAATTTCAGCCTGCTTGCCGACGACATGGCCGAACTGCTGAAAAGCCGCTACGGCGTGGCCGAAATCGTGCGCCACCGCAAGCGCGTGGCCTCGGTGCCGGCGCCCGCAGACGCCCTGAAGGACATCGTCGAACGCTGCGACCTGGTCATCACCGGTTCTGGCGATTGAGGGTCCTGCACGTCGTGGAGTATCCACGACAGCGTTGAAGCAGCGAAGCGGGGCATTCCCGCTGTCACGATCTGCTCCACAGCCTTTGAGTCACTGGGCCATGGGCAGGCGCGCGCGCTCGGCTACCAGTCCCTGCCCATCCTCGTTGCACCGCATCCCTTCGGTGCGCTGAAGCGCGACCAGGTGCGCGACCTCGCCGCGCAATGCATCGGCGACCTGCTCGAACTCCCGTTGAAGCAATCCGACGGCGCGGCAGCGCCCGATGCCGGCGCTGCACGGCCGGCAAAGACGATCTCCGTCGAGGACGACATCGACGCGGTGAACCGCCTGTTCCGTGAGCGCCGCTGGACTGACGGCCTGCCCATCGTGCCGCCAACGCCCGAGCGTGTGCGGCGCATGCTTACTGGTACAGTGCGCAAACCCAATGAAGTCGTGGCGCAGGTGGCGCCGGGCTTTGGCACCGCGACGGTGGAGCGCATCGCCATCAATGCCGTCATGGCCGGCTGCGAGCCGGCCTATATGCCGGTGCTGATCGCTGCGGTCGAGGCCGCCTGCTCGCCCGAGTTCAATCTGCAGGGCATACAGGCCACGACAAATCCGGTGGCGGTATGGCTGATCGTGAACGGCCCCATCGTCCGCGAACTCGACATGAACTTCGGGCCGAACTGCCTGGGCCAGGGCAACTGGGCGAACGCCACGCTCGGCCGCGCCCTTCATCTGGTGCTGCAGAATGTCGGCGGCGCCATCCCCGGCGAAATGGATCGCGCCACGCACGGCCAGCCCGGCAAGTTCCTGTTCTGCTGCGCCGAGAACGAAGCCGAGACCCCCTGGGAGGCGTTGCACATCGAGCGCGGCTTTGCCGCGGGCGAGAGCACCGTGACCGTCGTCGGCGCCGAAGGCACCACAAACATGAACACCCACTCCAAGGATGCCGAAGACATCCTGCGCGTGGCCGCCGAGACCATGAAGCGCCCAGCCGGCAACGATTACCGCACCGGGGGCGAGCCCTGGATGATCTTCTCGCCCGAGCATGCGGATGTGCTCAAGGCCGGCGGCTACAGCAAGGCTGCCGTGAAGCAGCGCCTGTGGGAGCTCTCGCACATGCCAGCCCGTCTGCAGACCAAAACGGATCACGCACACACCATTCATGCACGCAGTGCAGAGCTCGGTGCCGTCACGCCGGACACGCTGCTTCCGGTGAGTCGCACGGCGGACATGCTGGGCATCATCGTCGCCGGCGGCCCCGGCACGCATTCGGTCTACGTTTCCAGTTTCGGCAACACACGATCGGTAACACGCGCAGTGCGCTGACCGATCAGCAATAACAATAGAAAACAATGCCTTCAAAGGAGAGAAAAATGACACATTCGACCCGTACCGCCCTCAACTGCGCACTGGCCTGCCTGGCGATTGCTGCTGTTACCGTCACAGCGGCAGGCAGCGCAGTGGCGCAGAGTTATCCGACCAAACAAATGCGCATGGTCGTGCCCTTCCCGCCGGCCGGCCCCACCGACGTGACCGCACGCATGTTCGCGCAGAAATTCCAGGAAAGTTCCGGCCAGACCGTCATCGTTGACAACCGTGTCGGCGGCGCCACGCTGATCGGCTCGGAGGCCGTGGTCAGGGCGCCCAAGGATGGCCATACGCTGCTGTTCATGCCCACGCAGATCGCCATCAACCCCTCTTTGCTGAAACCCTCCTTCGACACACTCACCGACCTCACGCCCGTCACCCAGCTCACCTACCAGCCCTACATGCTGGTGGCGAATCCGGCGACGCCCTACAAGACGGTGAAAGAACTCATCACTTATGCGAAGGCCAATCCGGGCGGCGTGCGCTGCGCCTCTTCAGGCGTGGGGGGCGGCAACCACCTGGCCTGCGAGCTGCTCAACAAGATGGCCGGCACCCAGATCACGCATGTGCCCTACAAGGGTGCGGCACCAGCACTCATCGACACCATCAGCGGCCAGGTCGAGGTCTACATGCCCAACCCGATCACCGCCTTCCAGCACGTGAAGTCCGGCAAGCTGCGCCTGCTGGCCTTCACGGGGGCGAAGCGCATTGCCGTGATGCCTGACATTCCGACCGTCGCCGAAGGCGGCGTGCCCGGCTTTGACGCAGGCGTATTCATCGGCATACACACCACGGGCGGAACACCGCGCGATGTGGTGGCACGCATACAGCAGGAAGCCTCGCGTTTCCTGAAAATGCCCGACATCATCAAGAACCTGACGTCCGAAGGCGGCGAAATCATCGGTAGCACGCCGGCGCAGTTCGACACCTTCATGCGGGCTGAAGTGGCAAAATGGGCGGAAGTGGTGAAGTTCTCCGGCGCCAAGGCTGA
>CAMCYY010000179.1 GCA_945885335.1 Bordetella parapertussis | reverse complement strand
CGACGCGGACCAATCCACAAGACCAACAAGACGCGCATGACGCGTAAAACACAAAAGGTCACGGCCACCGGAATCCCGCGCTCCCTGCATCACCGAAACTGAGGAAGCAATGACCGCCACAGTCACCACGAATTCCCGCAAGCTTTACCGTCACGCCGACCTGCATCGCGTTTTCAGCCCGAAGAGCATTGCAATCATTGGCGCATCGCCGAACACGGCCTCTTTCGGTACGCGCACCATCGAACGCCTGCAGCGCGACTACACGGGCCGGCTGTTCCCCATCAACGCCAAGTATGGCGAAGTTGCCGGACTCACCTGCTACCCCTCGGTCGCCGAACTGCCCGAGCCGGCCGACTGCGTGGTGATTGCGCTGCCGCTGGAGGCAGTGGAAGCATCAGTGATGGAATGCGTCGGCAAAGGTGTCGGCGGCGTGATGATCTATGCATCCGGATATGCCGAGACCGGCCGCGCCGACCGCGTCGCCCTGCAGCAGCGCCTCACCGACATCGCACGCGAACACGACATCCGCATCGTCGGCCCGAACTGCATGGGCTACGTCAATTTCGCGATCCGAGCCGGCGTCACATTCACACGCGGCGAAATCAAGATTGATTCCTTTCACGCAAGCGGGCTCAACGGCGGCATCGGCTTGGTCAGCCAGTCCGGCGCCATGGGTTTCTCGCAGGCCCAGGGCGCACATCGCGGCATCCCGATGAGCCATGTCATCGCCTCGGGCAATTCCTGTGACATCGACGTTGCCGACACCGCCGCCTATCTCGCCGAAGACCCGGCCTGCAAGGCCGTGGTGTGCATCTTCGAGGGCATGTCCGATCCGCAGCGCCTGATCGAGGCCGGCCACATCGCCTGGGCCAACGACAAACCCATGATTGTGTGCAAGCAGGGCATAGGCGAGACCGGCGCGAAGGCCGCGCTATCCCATTCGGGTTCACTGGCAGGATCGCTGGATGCCTACCAGGCCGCGTTCGAGCGCGCCGGCATCATCATGCTGAACGACCTCGACGGCCTGCTCGAAACGGCATCATTTTTCGTCAAGGCGCCGCGCCGTCCGGCGGGGCGGGGCGTGGCTGCAGTCGGCATCTCCGGCGGCGCCCTCGTCGCCACCGCCGACAAGGCCGACGAATACGGTATCGCCATGCCGCAACCGCATGCAGCAGTGCAACAGAGGCTGCAGGCGCGCATTCCCGAGTTCGGCGCGGCACGCAACCCGTGCGACGTCACCGCAATGGCCTCGCGCGACACAGCGATGATTCCGGACTGTGCAGACCATCTTGCAAGCGATGAGCACTTCTGCACGGTGATGTACCCCCAGACCAGCGTGGTGCCGCAAACCGTGGACGAGTTGCGCCAGTTCAGCGAAGCCTGCGCGAAGCACGGCAAACCCTCCACCGTGGTCTGGCTAACCGGCTGGCTGGGCGGATATGGCATGAAGGAAGCCGAGGCCGATCCGAACATGGCGGTGTTTTATTCCATGAACCGCTTTTTCTGGACACTGCGCGAATGGTTCCGGCGCGACGACCGGCGCCGGCATCAGGAACTGCACGGTCCGCGCAAAGTGGTTCGCCTGTCCGCGCCGGAGGCGAAAGACAAGGCCGCAAAACTCATCGCTGCCGCAACGAACAAGACGCTCACCGAACGCGAGGCCAAAGCCGTGCTGGCCTGCTACGGCGTGCCAGTGGTCGGAGAACAACTGGTGCAGTCAGCCGCGAAAGCAGCTGCCGCAGCACAGGCACTCGGGTTCCCGGTGGCGATGAAGGTCGAGTCCCCCGACATTCCGCACAAGACCGAGGCCGGTGTCATTCGCCTGAATCTCACAACCGCAGAAGACGTAAAAGCCGCACACGACGCCGTAATGGCGAACGCGCACAAGTACAACGCCAAGGCCCGCATCAATGGCGTACTGGTGCAACCCATGGTGCCCTCGGGCACCGAGATCATGGTCGGCGCGAAAATCGATCCGCTGTTCGGCCCCATGATCATCACCGGCCTGGGCGGCATCCTGGTGGAATTACTGAAAGACACTGCCGTTGAGCTCGCACCCGTCACCCAGCACGAAGCAAAGGCGATGCTGGGCCGGCTCAAGGGCCAAGCCATGCTGTCCGGCTTTCGCGGCGCCGAACCGGTCAATCAGGACAAGCTGGCAGAGGTCATCGTCCGCCTCGCCGAATTCATCGCCGACCAGCAGGGGCTGGTCGCGGAACTGGACGTAAATCCGCTGATCTGTGCCGGTGATCGCATCGTGGCGGTGGATGCCTTGATAGTGAAAAAGTAGCGCCTGTCGATCCCGATGTGACGGGAATGATGATATTTCGCATTCCCGCATCAAAGTCACTGCCGCTTTGGGCAATAATGGGGCAGAGTCAAAACAACAAGGAGAAAAGCCATGCGCAAGCTGCTGCAGTCCCGCCGTTCATTGTCTTCGTTGATTCTTCTGCTGCCTTTGTTTTCCATGTTCGCGGCACCGGCCGCCGCGCAGAATTATCCGACCAAACCCGTGCGCATCATGACGGCCTTCCCGCCCGGTGGCCCGACCGACCTCATCGGCCGCCCCATTGCGCAGAAATTCCAGGAAGCGCTGGGCCAGCCCTTCATCGTTGACTACAAACCCGGCGGCAACGCCACCATCGGCACGGACTACGTGGCGAAGGCCGCCGCCGACGGCTACATGCTGCTGCTGATTCCGCCTTCGCACACCACGAACCCGAGCACACAAAAATCGCTGCCCTACGACACACTCAGGGACTTCACCGGCATCAGCCCGCTGTCGCGCGGCGAGGTCGTACTCATCACCCATCCGAAGCTGCCGGTGAACAGCGTCAAAGAACTGGTGGTACTCGCGAAGTCTCAGCCCGGCAAACTGAACTACGCCTCCTCCGGCACCGGCGGATCGCTGCATCTGGGTGGCGAGTTGTTCAAGATGGTGGCCGGCATCGACATGGTGCACATCGCCTACAAGGGCGCGGCGCCAGCGCTGACCGACGTGATGGGCGGCACTGCCGACCTGATGTTCATCTCCGCGGTGCCCGCCGTGGCACAGATCAAGTCGGGCAAGGTGCGTCTGCTGGCGGTGGCAAGCACGAAGCGCTCCACGACATATCCCGACACACCCACCGTTGCCGAGACCTACCCGAAATTCGAGATCGGCTCCAATTACGGCATGATCGCGCCGGCGGCAACACCCAGGGCAGTCATCGCCAGGCTCAACGGCGCACTGAAAGAAATTCTCGCCTCACCGGACATCAAAAAGACCTTCAACGGCCTCGGCGTGGAACCCTGGTGGGACACGCCGGAAGTGTTCACGGATTGGGTGCGTGACGAAGTCACCAAATGGGGCACGGTCGCCAAGGCCATCAACTACCAGCCCGAATAGACATCAAAAAAAACACGGACGAGGGGATCGACATGGGAGAGTCTGCAAACAATACCGGCCACGCTTGGGGTTACCTGACCCAGCCCGAAGTGCGCTTTCTTGACGCGGCTGTCGCGCGTCTTATCCCCGCCGATGAACTGGGACCGGGCGCAAAGGAAGCCGGTGTCAGCGTATTCATCGATCGGCAGTTGTGTTCAAACTGGGGCATGCTCAGCCGCGCCTACCGCATGGGCCCGTGGCCCGAGGGCACGCCGCAGCAGGGCTTCCAGTGTCCGCTGACGCCGCAGGAAATCTATCGCCAGGCCATCCGCGAAATCAACGCCCATTGCGTGCAGCATCACCACAAGCCGTTCCCGCAGCTCACCACCGAGCAACAGGAAGCCATACTCAAGGACCTCGAAGCCGACCGATTCGTGATGGAAGCGCTGCGCGCCAAGGTGTTTTTCGACATGCTGCTGAAGAACACGATGGAAGGTTTTTTCAGCGACCCGATCCACGGCGGCAACCGTGACAAGGTGGGCTGGCGGCTGGTGGGTTTTCCCGGCGTCGCCTCCTCGACCTATCCGTCCCGCATGGACCCGGAAATGGACAACGTGCCCTACCTCGTCGAGCCGGTCAGCATCCTCGACATCGAACAGAACAGGGCAAAGCTCGATGCACAGGGTTACCCCGTGCATATCGCCATCAAGGGAGGAAACTGATCATGACCACCACCGCAGACATCAAGCTGAAACCCGTTGAAGTGGTCGTGGTCGGCGTCGGTGTTGCCGGCTCCATCATCTGCAAGGAACTGGCCGTGGCCGGCATGCAGGTGGTGGGCATCGAGCGCGGCCGCATGCTTGAATCGCGCAATGACTTCGCCATGCCCTACGCGCACGACGAACTCAAGTACGAGGCGCATCGCAGCGACATCCTGCAGAACCTGTCGCGGGAAACACTCACCTTCCGCAACACCATGGGCGAAAGGGCCCTGCCCATGCGACAACACGGCTCCTTCAAGATGGGCGAAGTGGTGGGCGGCACCGGCGTGCACTGGGGCGGCGTGGCGCTGCGATTCCTGCCTTGGGATTTCGAGACACGCAGCCGCACCGAGCACCGCTACGGCAAGAGCATCTTTCCCGAGGACTGCACCAGCCAGGATTGGGGCGTCTCCTACGACGAGCTGGAGCCCTACTTCGACCAGTTCGAACACATCTATGGCATCGGCGGCAAGGCCGGCAACCTGAATGGCGAAATTCAGGCGGGTGGCAATCCCTTCGAAGGCCCGCGCTCGCGCGAGTTTCCGAACCCTCCCACGCCGCACACCTACTCGGGCTCGCTATTCTCGAAAGCCGCCGCATCGCTGGGCTACAAGCCCTTCCCCACGCCCACCGCGGGCATGACGCAGGCCTACACCAATCTGTACAAGCTGCATCTCGGCGAATGCGTGCGCGGCGGCTTCTGCTCCGGCCAGGGCTGCGCCATGGACGCCAAGGCCACGCCACTCACCACCGTGGTGCCCTCGCTTGCACACCACTCGAACTTCGAGCTGCGCACGCTATGCAATGTCATTCGCATCAACAAGGACTCCACTGGCAAAAAGGCTACCGGCGTCACCTACGTCGATGCGCGCGGGCGCACCGTAGAGCAGCCGGCTGACCTGGTCATCATCACGTCCTATGCCTTCAACAATGCACGCCTGCTGCTGCTCTCGGGCATCGGCAAGCCCTATGACCCCGTCACGAACACCGGCGCGGTCGGCAAGAACTACGCGTACCAGGTCACCAGCCACACTCGCCTGTTTTTTGAGGACAAGGTGTTCAACCCCTTCATGGGTGGCGCGGCACTGGGCATTTCAGTGGATGAATACAACGGCGACAACTTCGACCACACCGGCCTGGGTTTTGTCGGCGGCGCTTTCATCAACACCAACAGCGCCGGCGCCCCGCCGGTACGCGTGCATCCGACACCCGACGGCACACCGGGCTGGGGCTCGGAATGGAAAAAGACGGTCGCGCATTACTACAACCGCACCTTCCAGATCAGCGCCCACGGCAGCTGCCAGAGCTATCGCAGCCATTACATCGACCTCGACCCGACCTACAAGGACGCCTATGGCCTGCCGCTGGCGCGCCTGACCTTCGACTGGCACGACAACGAAAAGAAGATGTCGGAGTACGTCACAAAAAAGGCTGCCGAAATCGCGCGCGCCATCGGCCCTTCGAAAATGAACTCGCATGCCGTGAAGGGCAAGTACAGCATCGTGCCTTACCAGAGCACGCACAACACTGGCGGCGCGATCATGGGCGCAGACCCCGAAACCAGCGTGGTGAACAAGTTCCTGCAATGCTGGGACGCGCCGAACGTCTTCGTCGTCGGCGGCAGCGCCTTCCCGCAGAACGGCTCGAACAACCCCACCGCAACGATCGGCGCTCTCGCCTGCTGGGCGGCGGATTCGATCAAAGAGGGATATCGCAAACGGCCAGGGCTGCTGGTTTAACCCTGATCTGGCTTACCCCCTTGTCAAAGGGGGCGGAC
>CAMCYY010000178.1 GCA_945885335.1 Bordetella parapertussis | reverse complement strand
GCCGTGGACGTTGGTGCCAGCAGAAAAATCAGATCCATGCCGGCGGCTTGCATCAGTCCGGCAAATGCAGTGCACTCCTCGGGGGGGTAGTCCACGACGATCGCGCCATCCACGCCAGCATCAGCAGCCGCAGTGACAAACCGCTCCTGGCCCATGGCCTCGACCGGATTGGCATAGCCCATCAACACCACCGGCGTGGCGGTATTGGTGGCGCGGAACTCCTTCACCATCTCCAGCACATTGGAAAGCCCAACGCCGTGTTTCAACGCACGTTCGCCGGCACGCTGGATCACTGGACCATCAGCCATGGGATCGGAAAACGGCACGCCCAGCTCGATGACGTCGGCACCGGCCACCACCATGGCGTGCATCAGCGACACCGTCACCGACGGATGCGGATCGCCTGCGGTGACATAGGGAATCAGCGCCTTGCGGCCGCTGCGTTTGAGTGCATCGAATACGGGGGTAATGCGGGACAGGTCTGACCTATCTATTCCTGTTGTAGCGGCAGCGCCGCAGCGGCGCGCGCTCTGGTGCGGGCCGCTACGCGTCGCGGCTGCAATGGCGTCGGCGCAGGCGACTGCAGTGCATCCACGCGCCGGCGTGCCTCGGCAAAGTAATCGGGGTTCAATTCAAAACCGGTAACACGGCGGCCGTGCATCAGCGCCGCCACTGGCGTCGTGCCGGAGCCCATAAAGGGGTCGAGCACATGCCCGCCAGGCGGGCAGGATGCCAGAACAATGCGCTCGATGATTTCCAGCGGCTTTTGCGTCGGGTGATTCGCGCGCTCCGGGTCCTGGCTATGCAGGCGGCTGACGCTCCATACGTCCTTCGGGTTGCACCCCATTTCCAGCCATTTCTTGCCGATGAAAATGGAGCGCGTGCGCGCCTTCTTTGTTTCCGCGTCGTAGGGAATGCGCACGCTGTCCAGGTCGAAGTAATAGTCCTTCGATTTCGCGAACACGCCGATGTTGTCGTGCACCGAGGAGAACTTGCGCGTGCTGCCGCCCATGCTGGGCACGCGCCGGTCCCAGATGATTTCGTTGACCATGGTCATGCGCGTCTTGAACAGGCTGAACACTTCCGGGCTGTTTTGCCAGGACAGGAACACATAAAGACTGCCGCTGGCCCTCAGCTTCGGCAGCGCGGCGTCCAGCCAGCGACGGCTGAATTCGACGTAATCGGCACCTGACAAATGATCAGAATCATTGCCATAATCCTTTCCCAATCCGTAGGGTGGATCAGAAATGATCACATCAATGCTTTCATCGGCAAGCCGCCCAATGCCGACAAAAAAGTCTTCGTTGTGAAGTGAGGCGTTCAAATCAAGGGCTTTTCCGGCCGGCATGATGCGCGGCCTGCGGATCAGAACGTGATCCCGGAATTCTCGGCGACGGTATGCATGTCCTTGTCGCCGCGACCGGAAAGATTGACCAGCAGGACCTTGTCCTTGGGCAGGGTGCGCGCCAGCTTGGTGGCATAGGCGAGCGCATGGCTGGACTCCAGCGCCGGAATAATGCCCTCGTAATGGCACAGATCGTGAAAGGCCTGCAGCGCCTCGTCATCGTCAATCACCACGTATTCCGCACGACCAGAATCCTTCAGCCAGGCGTGCTCGGGTCCGACGCCGGGGTAATCCAGGCCGGCCGAGATGGAGTGCGTTTCGATGATCTGTCCCTGCTCGTTCTGCAGCAGGTAGGTTCGGTTGCCATGCAGTACGCCGGGCCGTCCCGCCGTCAGCGAGGCCGAGTGTTGTCCACTGGCCAGGCCATGTCCGCCCGCCTCCACGCCGATCAGCCGCACGTCCTTGTGCGGAATGTAGGGATAGAAAATGCCCATGGCGTTGGAGCCGCCGCCGACGCAGGCAATCACGGCATCAGGTTGCCGCCCGACCATCTCCGGCATCTGCGTCAGGCATTCATTGCCGATGACCGACTGAAAATCACGCACCATCATCGGGTAGGGATGCGGACCGGCAACCGTGCCGATGATGTAAAAGGTGTTCGAGACATTCGTCACCCAGTCGCGCATCGCTTCATTCAGCGCGTCCTTCAGGGTCTTGGAGCCCGACTCAACCGGCACCACTGTCGCGCCCAGCAGCTTCATGCGGTACACGTTCGCGGCCTGGCGCTTCACATCCTCCGAACCCATGTACACCACGCACTCCATGCCGTAACGCGCCGCCACGGTGGCCGCGGCCACACCGTGCTGACCTGCGCCGGTCTCGGCGATGACGCGCGGCTTGCCCATGCGCCGGGCGATCATTGCCTGCCCGACGGTGTTATTGATCTTGTGCGCCCCGGTGTGGTTCAGGTCCTCGCGCTTTAGATAAATCTGCGCCCCGCCCACCAGCGATGACCAGCGCTCGGCGTGGTAAATCGGCGTGGGCCGGCCGACATAATGTTTCAGCTCACGATGAAACTCGGCTTGGAAAGCTGCATCCTTGCGGCAGGCCTCGTACTCCGACTTGAGTTGGTCCAGCGCATGCATGAGCGTTTCTGAAACAAAAATGCCGCCATAGGGCCCGAAATGGCCGCTGCTGTCCGGCATGTCATACGGAAGATCATTGATCTGCATTGCGTACCCCTTGAATGAATGCGGCGATTTTCGCCGCATCCTTGATGCCCTTGCCCACTTCAACGCCGCTGGACACATCGACCGCGAACGGCTTGACCCGGCGTATGGCCTCGACGATGTTTCCGGCGTTCAAACCACCGGACAACACCAGCGGTCGCGCCAGTGAGCCGGGGATCAGGTTCCAGTCAAAAGTCTCGCCAGTGCCACCGACGCGCTTGTCGTCAAACGCGTCGAACATCCAGCCAGAAGCGTTCTCGTAAAGTCCTGTGGATTTTATCAAATTCGGCCCCTGCCCCACTTTGAATGCCTTGATGTAGGGTCGGCCGAAAAGCGCGCAAAAATCCGGTGTTTCCTCGCCATGGAATTGCAGCATGGAAATCCCGGCGTCTTGTATCGCGCGCTCCACGTCCTCGCGCGACGGATTGACAAAAACGCCGACGGTAACAACAAAAGGCCCGGCATCCCGCACCATGGCCCGCGCCTTGGCCGGCTCGATGTAACGCGGGCTGTGCGGCCAGAAAATGAAGCCCAGGGCATCGGCCCCATGCTCCACCGCCGCCTTTGCGTCCTCCGGGCGCGTAATGCCGCAGATCTTGATGCGCGTCCTCATCATTCTTCCCCAAAGCCGAAAGGCATCATACGGGCGAAGCCTGGCAACTGCCAGTTCGCCGGATAGCGCACGCCAGTCAGGTAAAGGCCGGCTGCAGCCATCGTGGGTGCGGCAAGCCTTCGGTCGCGCCCCGCCAGCACTTCGCCCAGCCATTCGGACCCATGCGCGCCCTTGCCCACATACACCAGGCAGCCGACCAGATTGCGCACCATGTGGTGCAGAAAGGCGTTCGCAGTGAAATCAAACAGCACCCAGGGCCCGCGGCGCGTCACTTCGGCCCGGTGTAACTGCCGCACCGGCGACTTGGCCTGGCACTCGGAGGAGCGAAATGCGGAAAAGTCATGCACGCCCACGAGAACAGCGGCCGCCGCGTGCATGGTCTCGACATCCAGCGGGCGGTGAAACCAGCCGGCGTGGCGTGATGCAACCCCCGGCCGCACCGGATGGTTGTACAGCACGTAACGATAGCTGCGCTCGAAGGCGGCAAAACGCGCATGAAAATCATCCGTCACCGGCAGCGCCCATTGCACCGCGATCTCATCAGGGAGGTGGGCATTGACGCCACGCACCCATGCGGACTCGGGACGAACCGCGTCAGTATCGAAATGCGCTACCTGCGCCACGGCATGCACACCAGTGTCGGTACGCCCGGCACCGGCAATGCGCACCGGAACGCCGGCAATCTGCGCCAGCGCCCGCTCCAGGTGATCCTGTACGGTTTTACCCGAGGGTTGCGACTGCCAGCCCACGTACGGGCTGCCGTCATAGCTGATGCCGATGGCGATACGCATGACTCAGATATTTCCTGCATCCATCATTGCAAACCTGTTTTGCCGCATGTTTTGTCTGCTGCAAAAAAGAATCGGCGCACTCGGCGCCGATTCCCGGGGTCAGCGACGGGTCTCTCAGCCGATTGCATCCAGCATCGTCTTTGCCTGCCCCTGCTGTGCGGCATCGCCTTCCAGCGCCACTTCATTCAGCAGTTCGCGCGCACCGTCCTTGTCGCCCATGTCCTGATAGGCCTTCGCAAGGTCAAGCTTGGTGGCCACTTCCTGCCACTGCGCGCTCGGTGCTGCGCCATCGCCACCGGCATCAGGTGATCCGAGGTCAAGACTGATATCGGAGAGATCGAAATCCGGTGCGGCTGCCGCTGCCGGCTGCGGCTCCGGTGCGCCAAGATCGAAATCGATGCTGGCAACGTCTGCGGCAGATTCGGGCGCGGCCGCTGCGGGCGTATCGACCGCCATGGTGGGCAGATCGAAATCAATCGAAAGTCCGGTATCTGCGGCAGGTGGGGCCTCGGCGGACGACATGACCAGGGTTGCGTCAGGCGCAAAGTCAGGCACGGCCTCGGCCGGCTTGTCGTCACCCAGGTCAAGATCAAAGTCGAGTGAGCTGGGCGCAGCTTCAACTGCAGGCGCCTGGGCCACCGGAGCGGTCGCTGCCTCGGCGGCAGGTGCGGCATCCAGGTCAAAATCCAGTGCAGGCGGAGCGGCTTCCTCGGCCGGACCGGCATCCAGCAACACGTCCGGTTCCGGTGCGGCCTCTGCGGCACCCGGAATGATCTGGGTGCTGGCCATGTCTGCTGCGGCACCACCGCTGCCGCCGTAGAGCGCATTGCCCGGATCAATGGACAAGCCCAGTGCAGCAGCCTTGTCCCAATCGGCGCCCTGTCCCCCGGTGGCGCTATGGACTTCCCTGGCGTGCGTCTCAAACGAGGCTGCGTCCTTGCGATTGGCGTAGATCTCCAGCAGTTTCAGACGCACCGGCAGGCGGCTGCCGTCGTGCGCCAGCGCTTCCTTGAGAATTTCTTCGGCCTGGGCATCACGGCCATAGGCCATGTAGACATCGGCCTCCGCAATGGGGTCGATCTCTTCGCTGTCTGTCGTCGCGGCACTGCCCACGCTGAACGCGCTGCTGTCGGCTTCAGATGCGCTGGTGTCGATGCTGGCACCACCAGCGGCACCCAGCGCCGATGCGGCGAGGGAAGGCTCGATGTCCAGGGTGCTGTTGGCGGCAGCGGCGGATTTGCGCTTCTTGCGCACAGCGTAGAAGGCGTAGCCGGCCAGCAGTATCACGACAGCAACACCACCACCGATTGTGGCGGGATTTTCCAGCAACTCATCAACAAAACTGGCCGGCGGCGGGGGCGGAGGTGCGACGGGTTTCGGTGCCGCCGGCTTCGGCGCTTCGGCCTTCGGAGCATCCGCTTTGGCAGCCTCAGCCTCAGGGGCGGCTGCCTTGGCGGCATCAGCCTTTGCTGCGTCTGCCTTGGCAACTTCCGCTTTCGCCGCAGGCGCGGCCTTCGCGGCCCCCGCCTGTTTCTGCAATTGCGCGCCTGCCTCGCTCTTCAGTTCCGCCGCTTTCTTCATGTCAGCGACATTCTTCTCCAGTTGAGCGGCGCGTTCATTGGCTTCCTTGATGGCCCGCTCTTTCGCTGCCTTGTCATCAACCGCCGCAACGGCTGCAGCCTTGCTGCCAGCCTTCGCCTCATCCGCGCGCGACAGGCGCAACTGATCCTTTGGCGCTTCTTTCGACGGCGCCGGTTTTTCCTCGACAGGCGCACCGATCTTGCCGGACATCTGCCGGCCAGTATCGGGCCTAGCCACGCCACCGGCTACGGCAGCACCGAGGCTGCTGCGGTACTTCGCGTAATCAGCGCTTTGCGCACCCACCATGCGGCGGGCTTCATCGGTCGTGACTGCAGTCACCGCTTCTTTTTCCGGGAGATTCAGGATGCGTCCGGCGCGCAGGCGGTTCATGTTCTCGCCGTCAAAGGCATCCGGGTTGCCCTTGTACAGGGCCACCAGCATCTGCTGCAGCGTTGCA
>CAMCYY010000177.1 GCA_945885335.1 Bordetella parapertussis | reverse complement strand
CTGGAAATGCGTCTGCAGCGACTCACCGGCCTGGAGCAGGACAAGATCGTTGCCGAGTACAAGGAGTTGCTGGAGAAGATCAGCGACTACCTCGACATCCTGGCCAAGCCGTCACGCATCACCGAGATCATCTCCGAGGAACTGAACGCGATCCGCGAGCAGTATGGCGACAAGCGCCGCAGCGAAATCGTGGTCAATGCCGAGGATCTGTCGATGGAGGACCTGATCGCGTCGGAAGACGTGGTCGTGACCTTCTCGCATGCCGGCTATGTCAAGTCGCAGCCGCTGGCCGATTACCGCGCGCAGCGCCGTGGCGGACGCGGCAAGCAGGCAGCGACCACGAGGGAAGACGATTTCATCGATCGCCTCTTCATTGCGAATACGCACGACACCATGCTCTGCTTCTCCTCGCATGGACGTCTGTACTGGCTGAAGGTGTATCAGGTGCCGCAGGGCACGCGCACCAGCCGCGGCAAGCCCATCATCAACCTGTTCCCGCTGGCCGAAGGCGAGAAAATCAGCGCCGTGCTGCCGATCAAGTTGTATGACGACAGCCATTATGTGTTCATGGCGACCACCATGGGCACGGTGAAGAAGACGCCGTTGTCGGCGTTTTCCAATCCGCGCGAGAAGGGCATCATCGCCGTAGAACTGGACGAGAACGACCATCTGATCGGTGCCGCCATCACCGACGGCCACTATGATGTGATGCTGTTCTCCGATGCGGGCAAGGCGGTGCGCTTCGAGGAAGACGATGTGCGTCCGATGGGGCGTCAGGCGCGCGGCGTGCGCGGCATGATGCTCGACGAAGGCCAGCGCGTGGTGTCCATGCTGGTTGCCGAGAATGAAAGCCAGGCCGTGCTGACGGCCACCGGAAACGGTTTTGGCAAACGCACGCCGATTGCCGAATACACCCGTCATGGCCGCGGCACCAAGGGCATGATCGCGATCCAGACCAGCGAGCGCAACGGCAAGCTGGTGGGTGCGGTGCTGGTGGATGAACGCGATGAAATCATGTTGATCTCCACCGCTGGCGTGATGATCCGTACCAGTGTTAAGGACATCCGCGAGATGGGCCGTTCGACCCAGGGCGTGACGCTGATCAACCTGGACGAGGGCACCATGCTCGCCGGCGTGGAGCGCATTGGCGAGACCGAGGATGAAAACGGCGCCAATGCCGCAGGCGCAGACGGTGCCGAGGTCGAGCAGGTCAAGACGGAAGGCGCCGCGGACAGTGCTGCGCCTGAGGCTTCTGGCGAATCCGGTGGTGACCCCGGAACCGACGACGCTGCAGGCGGAGACAAGGGCGGAAACACTGGGCCCGGCTGATTGCGGTACAAGGCAGTTGAAGCTGCCAGGACAGTACAAGGCGGCGGCCGTGGGCGCGCGCCGGTGATCTCAAATCAGAAAACAAAGGATGGTCCGAGAATGACACGAGCAATCAATTTCAGCGCGGGGCCTGCGGCCCTGCCGGAAGAAGTATTGACGCTGGCCGCTGCAGAAATGCTGGACTGGCACGGCTCCGGCATGGGCGTCATGGAAATGAGCCATCGCGGCAAGGAGTTCGTTTCCATCCACGCCGAGGCCGAGGCCGACCTGCGCGAACTGCTGGCGATTCCCGCGAACTACAAGGTGTTGTTCCTGCAGGGTGGGGCGATTGCCGAAAACGCCATCGTGCCGATGAACCTGCTGCGCGGGCGCAGCGTTGCCGATTACATTGATACCGGCGAATGGTCGAAGAAGTCCATCAAGGAAGCCGCTAAATACTGCACAGTGAACGTCGCGGCATCCAGCAAGGATCGCGGCTACAGCTACGTGCCGCCGCAGGCCTCGTGGAAACTGACTAAGGATGCTGCCTACGTGCACATCTGCTCCAACGAAACAATCGGCGGACTGGAGTACCACTGGGTGCCGCAGACCGGCGACGTGCCGCTGGTGGCGGACATGTCATCGCACATCCTGTCGCGTCCGGTCGATGTTTCGAAGTACGGCCTGATCTACGGCGGCGCGCAGAAGAACATCGGCCCGGCCGGCTTGACCATCGTGATCGTGCGCGATGACCTGATCGGACAGGCGCTGCCGGTCACGCCATCGGCCTTCGACTACAAGCAGCAGGCCGAGAACGACTCCATGTTCAATACGCCGCCGACCTACGCGATCTATATCGCCGGCCTGGTGTTCAAGTGGCTGAAGAAGCAGGGCGGACTGGTCGAGATCGAGAAGCGCAACATCGCCAAGGCGAAGCTGCTGTACGACTACCTCGATGCCAGCAAGTTCTTCGTCAGCCCGATCGACAAGGGCGACCGCTCGCGCATGAACGTGCCATTCAAGCTGAAGGATGAATCGCTGGATGGTGCTTTCCTCAAGGGCGCAGAAGCGCTGGGCATGGTGCAGTTGAAGGGCCATCGCGCGGTTGGCGGCATGCGCGCCTCCATCTATAACGCGATGCCGCTTGAAGGCGTGCAGAAACTTGTTGCGTACATGCGCGAGTTCGAAGCGAAGCAGGGCTGAACAAGCCTGGCGCCATTCAGTACCTATCCCTCTCCGATCAAGCCGATTTTTCCGGACTGCCTATGACCACAGCTTTTAATGTATTGGTGTTGAACCAGATTTCCCCGCTGGGGCTGGCGCTTTTCCCCAAGGATCGCTACACCGTCGCGAAGGATGCGGCGGTCCCCGAGGCCGTCCTGGTCCGTTCGCATGACATGCACAGCATGACCATCCCGGATTCGGTGCTGGCGATCGGCCGCGCCGGTGCCGGCACGAACAACATCCCGGTGCCGGCCATGACGCAGCGCGGGGTGCCGGTATTCAATGCCCCCGGTGCCAATGCCAATGCGGTGAAGGAACTCGTGCTGGCCGGCATGCTGCTCGCTGCGCGCAACATCGTCCCTGCGCTGGGTTTTGTTGCAGCCCAGACCGAAAAGGACGAAAAGAAGCTCGCCAAGATCATGGAAGACGGCAAGAAGGATTTCGCCGGCTTCGAATTGCCGAACCAGACCCTGGGCATCATCGGCCTGGGCAAGATCGGCAGCATGGTGGCTGACACCGCGATCAAGCTCGGAATGAATGTGCTGGGCTACGATCCTGAGATCACCGTGGAGGCGGCCTGGAGCCTGCCCTCGCAGGTGAAAAAGGCGAACTCCATTGCCGAAGTGCTGCGCGCCAGCCATTTCGTCACGGTGCATGTGCCGCTGTTCGAGGCGACGCGCGGCCTGATCAATGCCAAGAGCCTGGAGCAGATGCGTGATGGCGCGGTGCTACTGAATTTCTCGCGTGATGAAATCGTCGATGTCAAGGCCGTTTCCGCTGCGCTGGCAGCGAAAAAACTGAATTACTACGTCACCGATTTCCCGGCGGTGGAACTGGCCGGCAACTCGCGCGTGATCGCGCTGCCGCACCTGGGCGCGTCCACCGGCGAGGCCGAGGACAATTCCGCGGTCATGGTCGTGAACCAGGTGAAGGACTATCTGGAAAACGGCAATGTGCAGAACGCCGTCAACTTTCCCAACGTCAGCATGACGCGCGAAGCGCCTTTCCGCGTGGCCATTGCCAACGCCAATGTGCCCAATATGGTTGGCCAGATTTCCGGCGCCATGGCCGGCGCAGGCCTGAATATCCACAACATGCTTAACCGTTCCAAGGGCGACCTGGCCTATACGCTGGTCGATGTGGACAGCGCCGTGAAACCCGAGGTGATCGACGGGCTGCGCAAGATTCCCGGCGTGCTCTCCGTGCGCTACCTGCCGCGCGACTGATTCACTTATTGCCCCGGGCGCGCTGAATCCACAGCCATGTCCGATAACATCAACCGCCTGCGTGAGGCCATTGACGCGCTTGATGAGCGCGTTGTTGCCCTGCTGAACGAGCGCGCCAGGCTGGCGCAGGAAATCGGCCGCCTGAAGGGCTCCGGGCCGATCTACCATCCGCAGCGCGAAGCCGAGGTATTGCGGCGCGTGGCCGAGGCCAGCCGCGCCGCGAACGGTCCGTTGACTGCGGAGGGGCTTGGAAAGATTTACACTGAAGTCATGTCTGCCTGCCGCGCACTCGAACAACGCCTGTCTGTTGCCTATCTCGGCCCCGAAGGGACTTTCTCGGAGATGGCGATGGTGCGGCATTTCGGCTCCAGCGTGGAGGGCGTGCCCTGTGCTTCCATCGACGAAGTGTTCCGCGCTTGTGAACGGAACAGCGGCGAATCAAATGACGACAAGGCGGGCGGCGCGCAGTTTGCCGTAGTACCGGTGGAGAATTCCACCGAGGGAGCGATCGGCCGCACCATGGACCTGCTGGTGTCCACACCGCTGGTGATCTGCGGTGAAGTGGTACTGCGGGTGCGGCAGAACCTGATGGCCAAAAACGAAGCCGCCCCTGGAACATTTGCCCGCGTGTATTCCCATCCGCAGTCGCTCGGCCAGTGCGCCGGCTGGCTGGTGCAGAACATGCCCCGCGCCGAGCGCGTGCCGGTGGCAAGCAATGCGGAGGCCGCGGTGCGTGTGAAGGACGAGCCGACGGCCTGCGCCATCGGTCCCGAACTCGCGGCTCAGCGCTATGGCCTGAAGGTGCTGGCTGCCGGCATCGAGGACGATGCGCGCAACATGACGCGCTTTCTCGTCATCGGCGGCAAGGCCTGCAGTTCGACCGGCCGTGATCGCACATCGCTGGTGATGTCGGCCTCGAACAAGCCGGGCGCAGTGCTGGACCTGATTTCGCCCTTTGCCCGCAATGGCGTGAGCATGACGCGCATCGAATCGCGTCCGGCCCGCACCGGGCAGTGGGAGTACTTGTTCTTCATCGACATCGAAGGGCATCAGGGCGACGCGCCGGTGAAGCAGTCCCTCGATGAGGTGCGGCAGAAGGCGCCGTTCCTGAAAATCTTCGGCAGCTATCCTGCCGCCTCCAGTGCTGCAGATCCTGCAGCAGGCAATTCGGCAACCAACTAGACAGGTTTTTCTGCACATGGATATCTGCGAACGCTCACCGGCCCATATTCGCGCCATTGCGCCTTATCAGCCGGGCAAGGCGATTTCGGAACTGGCCCGCGAAATGGGGCTGGATGAGTCGAAGATCATCAAGCTCGCCTCGAACGAGAATCCGCTCGGCCTGTCGCCCAAAGCACGGGATGCGATCGAGGAGGCCATCAGCGATCTGGCGCGCTATCCCGATGGCAATGCCTTTGAGCTGAAGGCGGCATTGTCAAAGCATTACGGCGTCGAACCCGGAAACATCGTTATCGGCAATGGCTCGAACGACCTGCTGGAACTGGCGGCCGGGGCCTTCCTCACGCCGGGTGCAACCACGGTGTATGCCCGCCACGCCTTCGCGGTGTACCCGCTTGCGACGCAATCGCGCGGCGGCAGGGGCATCGTGGTTCCGACACGCGATTATTGTCATGATCTCGATGCCATGGCAGCAGCCATAAGGCCTGACACGAGAATTGTATTCATTGCCAACCCCAACAATCCGACCGGGACCTTCATTCCGACGAAGGACATCGAGGCCTTTCTTGGCAAGGTGCCGGCAGATGTCGTGGTGGTACTGGATGAGGCCTATAACGAATACCTGCCGCATGATCTGCGCGCTGACAGCGTGCGCTGGCTGAAGTCGCACCGCAACCTGATCATCACGCGCACTTTCTCCAAGGCCTATGGGTTGGCTGGTTTGCGTGTGGGCTATGGCCTGATGGATCCCGCAGTGGCCGATTTGCTGAACCGCCTCCGTCAGCCGTTCAACGTCAACAGCCTGGCGCTGGCTGCAGCGGCTGCGGCGCTGGGCGATCAGGAGTTTGTGGCGCGCAGTTATGCGCTGAACCGCGCCGGCATGATGCAGCTCGAAGCAGGTTTGCGTGAACTGGGCCTGACGTGGATTCCTTCGGTGGGCAACTTCATCAGCTTTGAATTGCCGAAGAAGAATGGTGCCTCGACGGCCGGCGCTGTGTATGCAAGCCTGCTCAAACAGGGCGTGATCGTGCGTCCGGTGGCCGGGTATGAAATGCCGGACCACCTGCGCGTGACCATCGG
>CAMCYY010000176.1 GCA_945885335.1 Bordetella parapertussis | reverse complement strand
GGCGTGGCAGAAGCAAGGCTGCCACGCCTGCGGCGGGAGGTCGGGCGTTGGCGCGATTGCGCTACATTGATTATGATCATTATTGATAAATTGACATTTATCGATAGGCTTAAACGTGATTATTATTATCTTCAATAACGGTTGATTCTGGCTGTCTGGCGACCACCGCTATAATCCCCGGTCCTGACCGAGGATTATCCGCAGCATGCTCAGCTACCGCCACTCCTTCCATGCCGGCAACCATGCCGACGTCCTCAAGCATTTCGTGCTGGTGTACCTGTTACGCCACCTCGCACAGAAGGACAAGCCGTTCTGGTACATCGACACCCATGCCGGTGCCGGTGAGCACGCGCTGGACGGTCCCTGGGCGAAGAAGAGTGCCGAGTTCGAGAGTGGAATCGCGCGGCTGTGGAATCGCCACGACCTGCCGCCGCCGGTGGCCGATTATGTCGATCAGGTGGTGGCGCTGAATCCTGCCGCACCCGGCGCCAAGCCCGCGCTGAAGAAATACCCCGGGTCCTCGCAGATCGCGCTGCAGCTGATGCGTCCGCGTGACCGCATGCGGCTGTTCGAACTGCATTCCACCGAGGCTTCGCATCTCAAGACCTACTACAAGGGCCAGGCGCCGCGCGTGCTGGTGCAGTCGGGAGACGGCTTTGCCGGGCTGAATACGATTCTGCCGCCAGTCACCCGGCGCGGCCTGGTGCTGATCGATCCGTCCTACGAGGACAAGGATGATTACCGCCATGTGATCAAGGCGCTGAAGGACGGCCTCGAACGCTTCGCCACCGGCACCTACATGCTGTGGTACCCGGAAGTGCAGCGCCCCGAGTCACGCCGCCTGCCCGATGCGCTGAAGCGCATTCCGGTCAAGGACTGGCTGCATGTCGCACTCACCGTGAAGACACCGGACGAGAGCGGCCTGGGCTTGCACGGCAGCGGCCTCTACATCATCAATCCGCCCTGGACGCTGGCCGGCATGCTGCGAAAGTTCATGCCGGGACTGACGAAGGCATTGGCGCAGGATGCGTCGGCGGCGTTTGTGCTGGAGACGGGGGAGAAGTAGAAACGGGTAGGCAAGGTTCCCCGCCGTCGTAGCAAGCAGCAAAGCCGGACTGGATTAAGCCAGCTGATTGATCCGCGCCTCGGTATGCACCTTGCCATCCTTGACGAGGCCGATGGCCTTCCACACGCCATCCTGCTCATCGACCATCACGGTCACGCTGTCATCCCAGAAAATCGGGCGGCGGAAGTAGATGTCCATGTCGAGCAATTGCGGGTTGAAGTGTTTCCATATTTCCGCGGTGAGGAAGCGCACGCCCTGGCCGCCGCCGATGATGGGGGCGCGAAAGCCGCCGCGTTTGGCGGCTTCCGGATCGAAGTGGATGGGATTGTGCGGGCCGGTGTAGGCCTTCACGCCTTCCGGGGTCAGCGTGTAGCTTTTGATGGTCTTCAGCCGGCTGGGGTCCTCGATGACGACTTGAGGTTTTTCGCCGGCGCCGCGCGTGCCCACCTTGGCGGCATCCGGGCGCAGCGAGGCGCGGCGCGAGGTGAGGGCGGGCTTGCCGTCGGCGCCGGAGAACCAGGTCTCGCTGGTCGATACACGTCCGCGCGGCACTTCTTCCACCTTGAGAATTTCACCGGTGACGGTCAGCGCTTCGCCCAGCTTCATCTGACGATGCTGGATGACGCGGTTGATCATGTTGACAGTGCCATTGGCGTGAATCTTGTTCCGCACGCCTTCCTGGATCGCCAGGCTGATGAAGCCGGCCGGATCCATGCTGCCCTTGAACACCGTCGGGTCGATGTCGCACAGCTCGAGCAGTTTTTTCTGCTCTTCGGCTTCAACGGTCATCGGACGCGGCTGGTACTTGTAGCCCTGGTAGGGCTCGATCCATTCTTCGCTAGCAACGGGGTTCATTTTTTTCTTCCTAAATAACTTCGCGTTTCTTGAGGTCGGCGATCTGCGCTTCGCTGTAGCCGATGCTTTTCAGGACTTCATCATTCTGCGCGCCGAGGCGCTGCGGCGGAAAACTCGGGGCGGGCCCGCCATGCTCGTACTTGAAGGCCGCGTTCAGCGACTGCATGGTGCGGCCGGTCTTCGCGTCCTTCATCTGCAGCACCAGCCCGCGGTGTTCCACCTGCGGCTGCGACAGCGCTGCGGGCAGATCGAGGATCTGCGCGCAGGGCACGCCGGCCTTGTCGAGGCGGCGCTTCCATTCAGCGCCACTGGCGGTCATCAGCTTCTCCTGGACTTTGCCGCGGATGAAGGCGGCATTGGCGACCCGGTCCTTGCGCGTGGCAAGGCGCGGATCGTTGTCGAGTTCATCCAGGCCGAGTGCCTGCATCAGCAGCTTGATGTGTTCGTCGCGCATGATGGCGAGCAAGAGGCCACCCTCGGCGGTGTCGAAGGCGTCGGCGGTGGGCTCGAAATTGATCGACAGGTTGGCGCGGCGCTTCTGCACATTGCGGCCGTTCAGCCAGCCGCCGGCGGTCTGTGACAGCAGCGAAATCGCCGAATCCAGCATGGCCACGTCGATGAACTGTCCGGTGCCGGTCTGCACGCGCTGGTACAAGGCTGCGGAAATCGCCAGCGCGGCATTAAGGCCGGTGCTGGTGTCGCCCACGCTGTAGCCGGCACGCATGGGTGAGCCATCCACTTCGCCGGTCACCGCCATCATGCCGCTCATGGCCTGGATGTTGCCGTCAAAGGCCGGCGCCTTGCTGTCCGGGCCGGTCTGACCGAAGCCGGAAATCGAGCAGTAAATGAGGCGCGGGTTTTCGGCGCGCAGTGTCTTGTGGTCAAAGCCCAGGCGCTGCATCACACCGGCGCGGAAGTTCTCGACCACCACATCCGCTGTGCGTGCGAGCTGCATGACGATGTCTTTTGCCTCGGGCGCCTTCAGGTCCAGCGTGATCGACTTCTTGCCCATGTTGAACATGATGTAGGTTGCGCCGAGGCCTTCTTTCACCAGTTCGGCGTCGCCCGAGCCGCCACGCACATTGTCGCCGTCGCGGCTTTCAACCTTTATTACTTCGGCGCCGAGCAGGCCGAGGAATTGCGTGCAGTAGGGGCCGGACACCACCTGCGTGAAGTCCAGTATGCGCACGCCTTCGAAGGGACGCTTGTCCTGCATGGTTGTTTCTCCCATGGCCGGATCAGGCGATCTTCACGTCGTCACTGACCGCGACGAACACCACCAGGCGATCGACGCCGCCATGACCGCGCGTAAGGTGGCCCTGGCCGCTGAGGTCTTCGAGCAGCGTGATGACGCCGGGTTTCACGACCAGCTTCTGTCCGTCGCCGGTTTCGATTTCGCCTGCGCCGAACACCGTGTAGCCCATCTGCCGGCGCGGCGCGGTATGCCATTTCGCCTGCATGCCATGCGGCAGCTTCTTGAGCACCGCGCCCGGCCCGTCAAGTCGTTTGGAGGACCAGCCCGAGCCCTGCGGTTCCAGTGACAGTTGCAGTTTTTCCATGCTGCTCTTGCCGTCAGGCATGGTGAAAATGCGCCAGATTTCCTGCGTTTGCACGGACATGTGTTCTCCTTTGGTTTCGCTTGATGGAGCGCGACCGGGATTAATCCCGTGTTTTCGCGGTGTTGCGGCGCAGCCGGTGTTGCCGTGCGGCGCCACAGCGGTTCCAAGGGCAATTATGCCACTGCGGACGGCACTCATTCCGGGCAAAAAAATTCTCCATCACGGCGTTTCCGAGGGCTAAAACTGTGTACAGTGGGGAACCACGCGTATTTTGGAAACATCGTACAAGGGAATATTTGTATGGATATTGTCTGGCGTTTTTTTCAGGATGGCGAGCAAAAATGGAAGTGGGTAAAGATGAATTCTGGCGACAGTATGCTCGCAGAGTCGCAGCACGTTTTCCCCGATTACGAAGCCTGTCTTGCGGATGCGAAGTTGAACGGTTATGCATTCCTTCCCGCACAGGTCGGCACGCGCCGCGTCGCGCGGCCTTTTCATTACTCCTAGGATCCGACTGCAATGACGGAAACCGTCGCCGAAAAGCCGCTGCAGAAATACTGCTTCCACGGCCAGCATTCCAAACCCGTCGAGGGCTTCAGGACGCTCCCCGGCAGCAAGCAACGCCGTCAGGTGTGCGCGGATTGCTACAAGAAAATTCTCATCGAACGCAAAGCGAGGTCGCGTTAGCCGCGCGTCCTCCTGCGGACAAGCGGGCGCGAACCCAGTGGGCGTGACTTTGACCTTCACTGAGTTCATGGTTTTGCGACAGGTCACTTCAGGGTGAGGGATTTTCCCTCGTCGTCTTCAATCATCGTATTTTTTCTTGCGCTGCTGCCGGCGTGCGTGCTGGCTGAGGCTGCTGCCGGCGATCCTGCTTCTGCGCGCGACAGCGAGATCCGCGCCACCTTCCAGCGACAGGTACCCTGTCCTTCGAACCAGCGTTCCAGCGGCCCCTGTCCCGGCTTCGAAGTCGCGCATGTGCGCGCGCTGTGCGAGGGCGGCTCCAATACCGTTGGCAACCTGCAATGGCAGGCGCTTCCACTGGCAAAGCCCGGGCAGCCGGAGCGTTCCACTGGATTGACACCACTGACCCCGCTTGCACCTTGCAGCTAGCGGATCCGAATTCATTCATCCACTCATAAAGGAAACATCATGGAAACCGTCACCGAAGCAACACCGGACCCGACACCACCCAAGGTCGCCCTGGCGCCGCCGCCTGTCGAGAAATCGCAGTGGTGGGGTTACAGCAAGAAGGACGGCTGGGTGGTGCTTGATCGCGCCATTCCCGGCAACGGTTCCGGCTCCAAGCAGCCGCTGTTCTTCATGCGCTGCAAGGACCTGACCACTTTCCCGATGAAGCGTGAGGACTGGCGTCCGCCGGCAATCGTGTTTGCGCCGAATTACCTGCGCGATCTGACACCGACCGAGTCGGCTGGTGCCGGTGACACGTTCAAGGCCTTGCAGGCGCGCTGGCCGGAGTTCGAGGTCGAGATCAAGAAGCAGTGGGACGCGACCCAGCCCGCGACCGAAGAACCCAAGCCGGTAAAGAAGACGCGCAAGAAGGCGGTCAAGGCAGCAGTCGCCGACGAGGTAGAGGAGGCGTAACGTCTCTTTTTTGTACTAAGGCGAGCGCGTCCCCGCCCGTACCGGCGGATGCGCGAGCAGGGCAAGGCGGTCTTCACGCAGCGGGTCGTTGGCGAGGGCGCAGGTGGTGTCGAACATCATGGTTGCGCGCGTTGCTGCGTCATAGGGCTGCCATGCCGGCAGTTTCGCGTTGTTCGGATTGCCGCTTCGCGAACTGCACCCAGGTCGAGCTCATCACCTCTGACAGCGCCTGTGCTGCAACGCTGGTGCCGGTGAGTTCTGCGCTCACCTCCAGATTGCGGAGCGCCAGCGGAATGCAGGTGTTGTGCGGCGGACGGTAGCGGTTCGCGCCGGCGGTGGATGCGCCGTAGGGAAGGCTCCTGACGGTGTGGACGCTGTTTTTTTTCGAGCCCTGCACCTTGCCCGCTGCGGTGCTGACGGAGGGGCCTTGCTGTTCTGTTCCCTGACGCAGGCTTCCCCCTTGTGACCATCTGTTGTTTGGGAAAATGATGGCACAGCGTCTGTGGCGGGCTGCCGGGAGCCCGGATCATATTGAGGTATTGATATGATCAGTTTTGAAATAAACAGACCATCCGTAGAGTAAATTCAGGTCAATTGTTATCTATTGAGTTGGATAAAAATAACAAAAACCACAGTCCCGGCGGCATGTTTTGATTGTGTGCCGGGACTGCGTTGTCTCTCCATCATGAACGGTTACCAGATGCGTGCCCGGCAACATCGTGTGTCTGCGCTATGTGTACCCGGCAAGTGCCTGCGCAGAAGCCCTGCCGTGCGCTGTCCGCGAAGATGCCGCATGATCAGCGGTACTGCGATTTTGCCGGCAACGCATGAACTGCAATGCCAACCCTTGAGTTGTTATTGATATGCGTGCCATGAGCAATTCATCTTTTCGAATGCTCCGATCACAATTTTTTATCCGCATTTCAGTTTTGACTGAAGCATAAATCGCCAAAGCGCTG
>CAMCYY010000175.1 GCA_945885335.1 Bordetella parapertussis | reverse complement strand
TACCGGGAATCACCATCCCTTTGACGTGCTCTTCGGCGCGCTTGGCAAATTCCAGCACCGGCGGCATGCCTTTCAACACTTTCTCGCTGCCGCGCCGCATTGCCGCGTAAAAACGCCCCGACATCAACTTGGCCAGATAATTATTCAGTGCGCCAACCGGGCGCGAAATGGACATATCGTTGTCGTTCAGGATCACCAGCAGGTTGGCATTGGAGACACCGGCATTATTCATCGCCTCGAAAGCCATGCCCGCGGACATGGCGCCGTCGCCAATGATGGCCACGGCGCGACGGTCCTCGCCCTTGATCTTGGCGGCCTGTGCCATGCCGAAGGCGGCGGAAATCGATGTGCTCGAATGCGCGGTGCCGAAGGTGTCGTATTCGCTTTCAGCACGGCGCGGGAATCCGGAGATGCCGCCCAGCATGCGCAGGCCCGGCATTTCCTCGCGGCGTCCGGTCAGTATCTTGTGCGCGTAGGTCTGGTGGCCGACATCCCACACCAGCCTGTCCTCGGGCGTGTTGAACACGTAGTGCAGCGCGATGGTCAGTTCCACCGTGCCGAGGTTCGATGACAGATGGCCTCCGGTACGGCTTACCGAATCGAGCACAAAGGCGCGCAGTTCATCGGCCAGTACCTGCAACTCCTTGCGGTCCAGCTTGCGCAGGTCGGCTGGTGTGTTGATGGTCTTCAGCAATTCATACCCCGTGCGCGAAGCAGCAGGGCTGCCCTCGCGCGGTGCACCATCAATAAAACCGGATATTCCGCCAACACTGCTCACTTTGTAATCAATCCCTGAAAAACCTGAAACCCGCCCGCAATCAATACTATTGAGGGCAAGACGCACACTGTATCAAAACCCTGTAAAAGCCTGACAAGGGCATCCCCTTATACATCCAGACAGGCCGGCGTCAAAGGTCGTATCCACGCATTCCTGCACACCCGCGCGCTTTGCCGCCTATTCAAAAACGGCGCAACACCACGAAATCGGCGAGTTCGGCCAACCGCCGGGTCCGTCCGCCAATCCCCAGGGCAGTCAACGCATCCAACGCTTTTAGAGCTTCATCGCGCAATTCGTGCGCCATCGCCTTGGCGTGCGGCAGCCCCAGCAGGCTGACATAGGTCGGCTTGTTGTTAGCCGCGTCCTTGCCCGCCGTCTTGCCTAGGGCCTCCGTGGGCGCCTCATAGTCGAGCACATCGTCCACCACCTGGAACGCCAAGCCGACGCAGCGTGCATAACGATCCAGAAGCTCCAGTTCCTGTGCCTGCAGACCGGCAGAGCAACGCGCACCCAGCGCCACCGAGGCGCGAATCAGTGCGCCGGTCTTGTGGATGTGCATGAACTCCAGTTCGGGCAGCGTGAGCGACTTGCCCACCGCATCAAGATCGATGGCCTGGCCACCGGCCATGCCGCGGCTGCCACTGGCCCGCGCCAGGATGCGCGACATTTCCAGCTGGATGCGCGCATCGTCGGCCAGCACATGCCCGGCAAGCAAGTCAAAAGCCTCGGTCTGCAGGCTGTCACCGACCAGCAGCGCGGTCGCCTCGTCATATTGCACATGCACCGTCGGCCGGCCACGCCGCAGCACATCATCGTCCATGCAGGGCATGTCGTCGTGCACGAGCGAATAGGCGTGAATGCATTCGACCGCAGCGGCGACAACATCGAGGCGCGCAGGATCAGCCCCGGCCACCTCACCAGCGGCAAACACCAGCAGCGGACGCACGCGCTTGCCGCCACCCATTGCCGCGTAACGCATGGCTTCGTGCAGACGCACAGGCGCAAGCGAGGCCCTGGGCAGCAGGCGGTCCAGCGCGGATTCGACCCGGGTCTGGACATCCTTCATCCAGACCTCGAAAGTACTACTCATCCGCGTCAACCTCGGCGAGGGTCTTCAGCATGCCGTCCTCCAGCACCTTGACCTGCTGCTGGGCGCGGGCCAGGGTGTCTTGGCAATAACGCGCCAGTTCCAGGCCGCGCTTGTGGGCGGAAAGAGAATCCTCCAGCGAAAGTTCGGAGGACTCCATGCGCGCGACGATCGCCTCCAACTCGACCATGGCCACCTCAAAAGTGGCCGGCGGGTTATCGGAGAGGGACGCATAAGCCCGTCCCGGAGCGGTTCCGGTTTTTCCGGTTTTTGGCATGGAATAGTCCGGCTTCGTGCGAGACCGGATCACAGAAAATCGAAGGCGTAACAATAACTTGTGTACGGCCTCCGGGTCAAATCCGGCAGCATTCACAACGCCTCACCTTTGCTGCCCCTTCCCTGCAAAGGGGGGGTAAAATCCCGGCTCCCCACTTTACCGTTTCCGGAGAGAAGGAGGCACCAAGGTCATGTCCGACTTGCTGAGTTCCCGTCTGCTGCAGCCCAATTCCACACAATTGCCCGTGTCCTGGTACTTTGACCCGCGGGTGTTCGATCTGGAGAAAAAGCTGATCTTCGATGACGGACCGCAATACGTCGGCCATGAACTCATGGTTCCCAACGTCGGGGATTACCACACGCTCGCCTGGATGGATCACGGCAAGGTGCTGGTGCGCAACGCAAACGGCGTGGAACTCCTGTCCAATGTCTGCCGGCACCGCCAGGCCATCATGCTCGAAGGCAAGGGCAATTCACAGAATATCGTCTGCCCGCTGCATCGCTGGACCTACAACATGGAAGGCGGGCTCATGGGCGCACCGCACTTCCCGGACAATCCATGCCTGAACCTGGGCAAGACGCCGCTGCAGAACTGGCAGGGATTGCTGTTTGCCGGCAAGCGCGAAGTGGCGAAAGATCTGACAAGGTTCACGATGGCGCATGAGTTCGATTTCTCGGGCTATGTGCTGGACCATGTTGAGACCACTGAATACCGGCAGAACTGGAAGTCCTTCATTGAGGTCTATCTGGAGGACTATCACGTCGCGCCTTTCCATCCGGGACTGGGCAATTTTGTCACCTGCGATGACCTGCGCTGGGAAATTGAAGGCGCCTATTCATCGCAGGTCGTCGGCATCCGCAATCGGCTGCAGAAGGCCGGCTCGCCGGTCTATCAGAAATGGCACGAAGCGGTGCGCAAGTTCCGCAATGGCGAAGATCCGAAGTATGGTGCGATCTGGATGCTGTATTACCCGAACATCATGCTGGAGTGGTATCCGCATGTGCTGGTGGTATCCACGCTGATTCCGCGCTCCTCTGAACTCACCACGAACATCGTCGAGTTCTACTACCCCGAGGAAATCGCGTATTTCGAACGCGAGTTCGTCGAAGCCGAGCGGGCCGCCTATCTCGAAACGGCGCAGGAGGACGACATCATCGCCCAGCGCATGGATCGTGGCCGGCGCGCGCTGCTCGATCGCGGCGAAAACGAAGTCGGCCCCTACCAGTCACCCATGGAGGACGGCATGATGCACTTCCACGAGTACCTCCGCTCGCGACTGCGGCCGCACCTGTAGGCACGGATACGATACTCATGCCCCATACCACGCTGGTCGCCGCGGACGAACTCGCTGCACACCTCGACGATCCGGCGTGGATCGTGTTCGACTGCCGCCACGACCTGGCGCAGCCGGATGCAGGCGAAGCCGCGTATGCCGCAGCGCATGTCCCTGGTGCGCGCTTCCTGCATCTGGATCGCGATCTGGCCGGGCCGGTGACGGGCACGAACGGCCGCCATCCCCTGCCCGATCCGCGGCGCTTCGCCGAAAAACTCGCTTCTGCCGGCGTCAATGCCGACTCACAAGTCGTTGCCTATGACGATACGGGCGGCATGTATGCAGCGAGGCTGTGGTGGATGCTGCGCTGGATCGGCCACCCGGCTGCTGCCGTGCTTGATGGCGGCTGGAAAGCCTGGACCGCAAAAGGGTACGCAGGCAGCAGCGACATTGCCCAGCCGCTCACGGGCAATCTCACAGCTGCCCCGCGTGACATTGCCGTCGATACCGCTTTCCTGCTGGCACATTTGCGCCAACCCGGCATGTGCATCGTCGATGCCCGCGCCGAAGACCGCTACCGCGGCGAGAATGAAACGCTGGATCCCGTCGGCGGCCGCATCCCCGGCGCGCTGAACCGTTTCTTCCGCGACAACCTCGATGCCACCGGTTGCTTCAAGCCCGCCTCGCAGTTGCACGCGGATTTCAGCCGGGTCCTGCAGGACACCGCACCGACTACGGTCGTCCACCAATGCGGCTCGGGCGTGACCGCCTGCCACAACCTGCTCGCCATGGAAATTGCCGGCCTGGCCGGCTCGCGCCTGTACCCGGGATCATGGAGCGAGTGGTGCGCCGACCCGGCCCGTCCCGTCGTCACAGGCCCCGCGCCCTGAGCGCGGTATCATTGAAAAAATCCCCACAGGAAACCGACGTGCTGCATACCGCGGAAACCCAATACCTGGATCTGATGCGTCATGTGCTGGAGCACGGCGCGAGCAAAGGCGACCGCACCGGCACTGGCACGCTGTCAGTGTTCGGCGGACAGATGCGCTTTCCGCTCGCCACAGACTTCCCGCTGCTCACGACGAAGAAACTGCACCTCAAGTCCATCATTTACGAATTGCTGTGGTTTCTCAAGGGCAGCACGAATGTAAAGTGGCTGCAGGAGAACGGCGTCTCCATCTGGAATGAATGGGCTGACGAGAACGGCGAACTCGGTCCGGTCTATGGCTATCAGTGGCGCAACTGGGAGACGCCCGATGGGCGCAAGATCGACCAGATCGAGAACGTGCTGCAGTCCATCAAGCTCAACCCGGAGTCGCGTCGTCACATTGTGACCGCGTGGAATCCGGCCGACGTGGACAAGATGAAGCTGCCGCCCTGCCATGCCTTTTTCCAGTTCTATGTCGCCGACGGCAAGCTGTCCTGCCAGATGTACCAGCGCTCGGCCGACATTTTCCTCGGCGTGCCCTTCAACATCGCCTCCTATGCCCTACTCACGCTGATGATCGCGCAGGTGTCGGGCCTGAAGCCGGGGGAGTTCGTGCATACACTGGGTGACGCACATCTGTACCTGAACCACCTCGACCAGGCACGCGAACAACTGCAGCGCGAGCCGCGCCCATTGCCGCGCATGAAGCTGAACCCGGCGGTGGGGAATCTTGCTGATTTCCGCTACGAGGATTTCACGCTGGAAGCCTACGACCCGCATCCTGCGATCAAGGCGCCGATCGCCGTCTAGTCGTTCGTGTTGCTCAGTGCTTGCATACTCCGTTGCCGTCGCACCAACCCGAAGCGTATTGATAGTCAGCCTTGAAGCGCACATCATTGCGCACCGTTCGCCCGCTCACGCTCGTACAATCGTCGGCATAGCCCTGACGAAACTCCGGTGGAGACCCCGCCAGATTGACCTTCTCCGGCACCGGCTTCACGCCGGGCGCACCCGAACAGCCGACGACCGCCAACGCCAGGGCCAGCAGCAGCTTGAAGAACGAGCGGGGATAGTAAGCGTCGAGCGCAGCTTTCATCACCACTATAATGCCGCACCTGACTGCAACAAAGCATGATGCCTTCCACATCGCAACAGAAAAAGCCGCGCCTTTCGCTGATTGCAGCAATGGCGAAGAATCGTGTCATCGGCCGTGGCAACGCACTGCCCTGGCATCTGCCCGCAGACTTGAAACGTTTCAAGGCGCTCACGCTGGGCCATCCGGTCATCATGGGACGCAAGACCTTCGACTCCATCGTGGCCATGCTGGGCAAACCCCTGCCGGGACGCGAGAACATCGTGATCTCGCGCTCGGCCGGCACACAGCAGTCCGGCCGGTGGTCGAACGCGGCAGTGCGCTTTGCCCCCTCGCTGGACGACACAATGCGCGGCCTTAGCGCGGACGAGGTCTTTGTCATTGGTGGTGCCGAGATCTACGCGCTGGCGCTGCCCGATGCCGACCGCCTGTATCTGACTGAAATCGACGCCGAGGTCGAAGGCGATGCCTCCTTCCCCGCGTTCGCAGCTTCGGAGTGGAAAGAAACATCGCGGGAGTCCGGCGGCGTGGATGACGGCCTGCCGTTTGATTTCGTGATTTACGACCGGCGCTGATGGGCGCGCCCGCCTGAGAACAATTACCGCATCAAAAAA
>CAMCYY010000174.1 GCA_945885335.1 Bordetella parapertussis | reverse complement strand
CATCGAGCGGCACATGCTGGTAGTTGATCCAGCGCAAGCCATGACTGGCGATTTCGTGGCCGGCCTTCAGGAAGGCATCGACCACTGCGGGATTGCGCTCCAGCGCCATGGCCACGCCGAACACCGTCAGCGGCGCGTGATAGCGCTTGAACAGGTCGAGCAGCCGCCACACGCCCACCCGCGAGCCATACTCGAACAGCGATTCCATGGACATGTGGCGCATGCCCGGTATCGGCTGCGCGTTGACGATTTCGGACAGGAAGGATTCGCTGGCCTCATCACCATGCAGGATGGCGTTCTCGCTGCCCTCTTCGTAATTCAATACGAACTGCACCGCGATGCGCGCGCCATCCGGCCATTTCTCCCGTGGCGGCGTGGCACCGTAGCCGGCCATGTCGCGGGGGTAGTTTTGATCCGGGTTGCTCACGATTTCCCGCCAAGCAGATCAAGAAGCGTCAGCGCCACAACTTCGGTGGCGGCATCGAGGTCGGACAGGCGCAGGTTCTCGTCGGCACGATGGCCGTTGGCCTCCTCCAGCGTGCGCGGCCCGGCGCCGTAGAGCACGGTGGGAATGCCAGCGGCGCTGTAATGCCGCGCATCGGTATAGATCGGCACGCCATGCGGCTGGATGTTCTCGCCCATCACGGCACGCGCGTTCATCTGCAGCAAGGCGACCAGCTTCTCATGGCCCTTGACGGCGATGAAGGGCTTGGCCAGCAGCACGCGTGTGACGGTGCAGCGTATGCCCTTGTGCTTTTTCGCAAATACCTTGATCTGCGCGATGAGCTCGCGCTCGGCCCTGGCCGGACTCTCGTCAGGGATGATGCGCCGGTCGATGCGGAATGTGACCTTGTCCGGCACCACATTCGTGTTGATGCCGCCTTCGATCAGGCCGACCACCAGCGTCGGGCTGGCAATGCCGGGCACCTTGGATTTTGTCTTCCCATAGCTTTTGCGCAGCGCATAAAGGTCGGCCAGGATCGCCGTCGCCGCCTCCAGTGCATCGCGGCCTGTATCAGGGCGCGCCGCATGCCCGGACTTGCCTTCCACCACGACCTCCAGATGCAGGCAGCCGTTGTGCGCAATCGTGATGCCGTGCGCGAAGCCGGCGCATATAGCGTAATCGGGTTTTGAAAGTCCCTTGTCGAGCAGCCACTTCGGTCCGATTTCGCCACCGATCTCCTCGTCATAGGTCAGATGCAATTCCACCGTACCGTTCAGCTTCGCGCCGCTGTGCTCCAGCGCCAGCAGCGCGAAAGCGTAGGTGGCGAAATCGGACTTCGAGACCGCCACGCCGCGGCCATACATCACACCCTTGCGAATCTCTGCGCCATAGGGATCGCTGGACCAGCCAAGGCCGGGGGCGACGACATCGCCGTGGGCACTCAACGCGACGACAGGACCATTCCCCTTGCCGAACTTCTGGCGCACGATCAGGTTCGTCGCCGTTTTCATGCCTGCGGCTATCACCAGCTTCTCCGGCACCGGATGGCGCTCCACCTTGAAATCCATGTGCTCCAGAAGACCTGCAGTCAGTTCGGCATGCGGCGCGCAATCGCCGGGCGGATTGTCCGAGGGCTGCCTCACCAGTTCGGCAAGGAAGTACACCCGGGCCGGCTGGCTCTCGGCGATGAATCGCTTGATGGTGCCACGCACCGGATCAAGTACGACCTTGGCAGCTATTGCCTTTTTTTTCATTTTTCTGGTACCTGGAAGTTTTCAATAAAGCGCGACAACACCCGCGCGCCGGTGCCAGCATCGGCCGCGGTAATGGCTTCGGCCGGATTGTGGCTGACGCCGCCTTCGCAACGAATGAACAACATGGCGATGTCTGCAATGGCGCGCATGGCCATGCCATCGTGCCCTGCGCCCGAGGGCAGGTGCATTACGCGTACACCTTCGGCGGCAACGGCCGCATCGAATTGCGACATCAGCCAGCCGGCGCAGACCGTGGCCGAATGGTCCTGCAGGCGCTCCACCGCAAACGACACATTGCGCCTTGCGCAGATCACCTCGCAGGCGGCCAGCATGCGCGCAAGGCCGGGTTCGCGCACCGCGTCGCGCGGCGAGCGCACATCCAGCGTGAAGACGGCGCTGCCGGGGATGACATTGATCGCACCAGGCGCGGCTTCGATGCGGCCAACGGTGCCGACGAGATCGGGCTCATTGCGCGCGATGTCCTCGATGGCCAGCACGCATTCTGCAGCGGCGGTCAGCGCGTCGCGTCGCAAGGCCATGGGCACGGTGCCCGCATGCCCGGCATAGCCGGTGAGAGTCATGCGGGCACGGGAAAAGCCGTTGATCGCCGTGACCACGCCCACCGGCAGGCCCTCGGCTTCAAGGACAGGACCCTGCTCGATATGCAGTTCGGCGTAGGCGAGGATTTCGTCTTTGCGCCGGGCGGCCTCGGAAATGCGACCGGCATCCAGGCCGAATGCAGACATTGCCTCGACAAAGCCCATGCCGCTGCCGTCGCGCGCCTTCAACAGCGCCTGATCAAAGGTACCGGCTACGGCGCGGCTGCCCAGCAGCGTGGCGCCAAAGCGCACGCCCTCTTCATCCGCAAAGCCGACGATCTCGATCGCAAAAGGCAGGCGCCTGCCCTGATCGGCCAGCACCTGCACGCAATCAATCGTGGTAATCACGCCGAGCATACCGTCGTATTTGCCGGCATTGCGTATGGTGTCCAGGTGGGAGCCGAACATCAGGCAGGGCAGCCCGGGACACTCGCCCTCGTAACGACCGACAACATTGCCGATGGCATCGATTTTCACCGTCATGCCGGCCGCCTGCATCCAGGTCGTGACCAGTGCGCTCGCCGCGCGCTGCTCCGCAGACAGGAAGATGCGGGTCAGCGCGCCGGCCTCTTCGGAGCATTGCGCCAGCGCTTCGCAGCGCGACATGATTCTTTCGGCGTCGGGTTTGCATTCAGGCATGAGGGCAAGTTTATACTAGCCTCGCAATGGCAAACGCACGCCTCACCTTCAACGAACTCAATGCCCTGGATCAGGGCGCGTTCACCGCGCTGCTCGGCGACATTTTCGAGCACTCATCCTGGGTAGCCGAACGCGCCTGGGCAGCGCGGCCCTTCACCGACGTCGCCGCACTGCATACCGCCATGTCGCAGGTCGTGCGCGAGGCCTCACCCGCAGAACAGTTCGCCTTGATCCGCGCTCATCCGGAACTGGCCGGACGCGAAGCCACCGCCGGCACGCTGACCAACAGCTCCACCGGCGAACAGAAGCGCCTGGGCTTCACCGCGCTGACCCGCGCTGAATTTGATCGCATCACTGGCATCAACCGCAGTTACCGCGAGAAATTCGGCTTTCCGTGTATCGTGGCATTGAAGCTGCATGCGGATCGCGCCTGCGTCATGGACGAAATGGAGCGGCGCGTCACCAATGATGCGCAGACGGAGCGGTGGAACGCGCTGGAGCAGATCGCGCATATCGGGCACGGACGTCTTTCCGCATTGTTCGAAAATGAGTTCGAGGAGTAATAAATGGCGGGGCTGAGCACGCATGTACTGGACACTTCAAGCGGCAAACCTGCCGCGGGCATGACCGTCGAACTCTCGGTGCTGGATGGCGGCAAATGGCAGGTGCTGAAGACGCTGAAGACGAACGTGGACGGTCGCACCGATGAGCCGCTGCTCGCCGCGATCGCCATGAAGGCCGGCGAGTATCGCCTCGCCTTCCATGTCGCCGATTACTTCCGCAAACAGGGCGAAACGCTGCCTGAGCCCCCCTTCCTGGATTGCGTGCCCCTGCGCTTCGGCATCGCCAATGTGAACGCGCATTACCACGTACCGTTACTGTGCTCGCCCTGGAGTTATTCGACCTATCGGGGCAGTTGAATCGAACGGCAAAGCCTGAGTGAGAATCCGCATCATGCACCGCCAGTGTGCGGATTTCAGCCTGCCCCGCACCACTTCGGACAACATTGCCAGCTCTCGCCGTGCCGTTTAGACTGCTTCCAGCACTGATCAACATACTGATTACAACGGGAGGAATTCATGCGCTATGCCCTGATGCTTGTTGCCGCATTGTTAAGCGGGTTTGCCGGCACCGCCTCGGCCCAGAAGGAAACACCTATCCGCTTTGCGCTGGACTGGCGCTTTGAGGGCCCGGCCGCGCCCTTCTTTGTCGCCATCGACAAGGGTTACTACAAAGCCGAAGGTCTCGCCGTCACGATCGATCCGGGCTCCGGATCGGTGGAAGGCATCAACCGCGTCGCCTCGGGTGTCTATGACATGGGCTTCGCTGATTTCAATTCGCTGATCAAGTACCGCGACAACCCGTCCAACCTGGGCGTCACCGCGGTAATGATGGTGTACGACACGCCGGCGTTTTCCATCGTCGCGCTGAAGAAATCCGGCATCAAGGCACCGAAAGACCTCGAAGGCAAGATCCTCGGTGCCCCCGCTGCTGATGGCGCCTGGGCGCAGTGGCCGATTTTTGCGCGTGCAAACAAGAACGAAACCGCGAAGGTCAAAGTCGAGAACGTCGGCTTCCCGGTGCGCGAACCGCTGCTGGCGCAGGGCAAGGTGGACGCCATCACCGGCTTCTGGTTCTCCTCCTTCATGAACCTCAAGGCCAACGGCGTGGCGCATGACGACATCGTGGTGCTGCACATGCGCGATTTCGGCGTTGACCTGTACGGCAACGTCATTGTCGCCAATCCCGAACTCATGCGTACATCCCCCAAGGCAGTGTCCGGGTTTGTTCGTGCGACTCTCCGCGGCATTCTTGACACCATCAAGAGCCCGGAGACGGCGATCGACTCGCTGATGAAGCGCGCCCCGATTGCCAACCGCACCGTAGAGCTGGAGCGGCTGAAGATGGCGCTGGACAAGAACATCGTCACACCGGACACGAAGAAAAACGGCTTGGGTGGTGTCGATGTAAAACGCCTGGCGCGCTCCGTTGATGAGGTGGGTCTGACTTTCAATTTCACGAACAAACCCAAGCCCGCCGACGTGTTCACCACGCGCTTCCTGCCGCCGCAGGGCGAACGGATGATCAAGTAGGCCTGGCCGGACCGGGGACGGACAAAATGAGCGATACCCTGGTCAGCTTGAACCAGGTCTCGATGACCTACGGCCGCGGTGCAACCGCGACCAAGGCCATCGAGGAGGTCACGCTGGACATTGCCCGCGGCGAGTTCATCGCCGTGGTCGGGCCATCGGGCTGCGGCAAGAGTTCGCTGATGAAGTTGATCTCCGGCCTGCATCCGCCCGCAGCCGGGACGCTCACCGTCGAAGGCAGGCCCGTCACCAGCCCGATCAAGGCGGTAGGCATGGCCTTCCAGAATTCCAACCTGCTGCCCTGGCGCAGCATCGTGGACAACGTACTGCTGCCGCTGGAAATCGTGCAGCCGTACCGCAGTCGCATGCGCAGCGAGCGGGCGCAGTACCGCGACAAGGCGGTGAAGCTGCTGGAGTCGGTGGGTCTCAAGGGCTTTACCGACAAATTCCCGTGGGAGCTTTCGGGCGGCATGCAGCAGCGCTCCTCGATCTGCCGCGCGCTGATCCACGAACCCGAAATCCTCATGCTGGATGAACCCTTCGGCGCACTGGACGCCTTCACGCGCGAGGAGCTGTGGTGCACGCTGCGCGACGTCCAGGCGGCACGCAAGGTGACGGTGATGCTGGTTACGCACGACCTGCGCGAAGCCGTATTCCTCGCCGACACGGTGTACGTCATGTCCAACCGCCCGGGGCGCATCGTGAAACGCTGCAGCGTGAATCTGCCGCGGCCGCGCGACCTCGAAGTCACCTACACCCAGGAATTCCAGAACATCGTGCATGAACTGCGTGCTGCCATTGGCGGGAAGCACTGATGGCCATGATGGAAAGGCGCGAATTCCTCATCAAGGTCGTATCGCCGGCAGCATTCACGGTGGCGCTGTTCCTGATCTGGGAAATCGCCTGCCGCGCGCTCAAGGTGCCGCTCACCATCCTGCCGCCGCCTTCGGCGGTGTTCGCCGCGCTGTGGCAGTTCCGTGCGCCCATCATCGACAACTCCTACGTCACGCTGTGGACGACGCTGGCAGGCTTCCTGATCGCCACCGTATTCGGGCT
>CAMCYY010000173.1 GCA_945885335.1 Bordetella parapertussis | reverse complement strand
TGCAACAGGCTGAGGCGGCCTGATACGTCAGATAATAATTATTATGATAATGCTTATCAAAAGCTGGTTTATTCTCAGAAATGATCATAATAAGGGATGAACCATGGCTGAGCTGAAACTGGCCCTGCGCATGCTGATGCGCGACTGGCGCGCCGGCGAACTGCGCATCCTGGCGTTGTCGCTGGTGGTGGCGGTGGCTAGTGTCACCAGTGTCGGCTTCTTCGGCGACCGGGTGCGCCAGGCACTGGTGCGTGATGCGCACCAGTTGCTCGGTGCCGACATGGTGCTGGTGGGTGACTACCCCTGGAATACGGCGATACGTGATGAAGCCGTGAAGCGCGGCCTCGCGGTGGCCGATGTGGCGAACTTCATCAGCATGACGCGCAATGGCGAAGCGGCGCAGCTCACCGGCATGCGTGCCGTATCCGAAGGCTTCCCGTTGCGCGGAAAGCTGCGCGTGACCGCGGTGCTTAATGCGCCGGATCATGAAACGGCGACGGTGCCGCTGCAAGGAGCGGCCTGGATTGACGAGCGTATGACGCAGGCGCTGGGCCTCAAGGTGGGCGATGCCGTCGAGGTGGGCAAGCTGAAGCTGACCGTGGGCGCCATCGTCACGCTGGAGCCGGACCGCAACGCTTCGTTTTTCAATTTCGCGCCGCGCCTGATGATGCGCATCGAGGATCTGGCGGCCTCAGGCCTTGTGACCACGGGCAGCCGGGTGCGCTACTCGCTGCTGGTGGCCGGGGAGCGCGAAACTGTTGTTGCGTTCGAGAACTGGGTGAAACCCAAACTGGAGCGCGGCCAGCGACTGGAGAGCCTGATCTCGGCGCGACCGGAGGTGGGCAACACGCTGGACCGTGCGCAGAATTTCGTCGGCCTCACCGCGTTGCTGGCAGTGATCCTCGCTGCGGTGGCCGTGTCGCTGTCGACACGGCGCTACAGCATGCGTCACCAGGATGCCTATGCCGTGATGCGCTGTTTCGGCGCCACTGCGCCGCGCCTGTTCCGCCTGGCGGCAGCCGAGTTCTCCATGCTGGCCGTGGTTGCCAGTGTGATGGGTTGCGCCATCGGCTATGCAGCACAGTACATCATTGCCGCGTTTGTCGCCGAGTTCGTCGGCGCCAAACTGCCGCCGCCTTCGATGCTGCCCGCGGCGCAGGGTTTCCTGATCGGCTTTGTGCTGCTGCTGGGCTTTGCACTGCCGCCGCTGCTGCAATTGCGCAATGTGCCGGCGCTGCGCGTGCTGAGGCGCGATGTCGGCCTGCCGCAGCACGGCACGCTGCTGGCCTATGGCATCGGTGCGGATCTGCTGGCCGTGCTGCTGGTGTGGCAGGTGGGCGACCTGAAGCTCGGTATCGTAGTGCTGGGCGGCTTCGGCTTTGCCTTCCTCGCATTCGGCCTGCTGGCCTTTGTGGCGCTGCGTGTCATCGGCAAGCTGGGCCAGTCCGGCGCTGCGGCCGTAAAGGGCGGTGCTCGTACAGGGAACACCTGGCGCATGTCCATGATGGGCCTGGCGAACCTGCGGCGCCATGCGCAGAACAATACGGTGCAGGTGCTGGCACTGACCATGGGACTGATCGCGATTCTGCTGCTCAGCTTTACGCGCGACGATCTGCTCAATACCTGGCAATCGAGCGTCCCACCGGATGCGCCGAACCGCTTTGTCATCAACATCCAGCCCGAGCAGCGCGGGCCGCTGCTCGAAACCTTCGCGCAGAACGGCGTGACTGCGCCGACGATTTATCCCATGATCCGCGGCCGCTTTACCGAGCGCAACGGCCAGCCCATCAACGTCGATGACTTCCAGGACCGCGACCGCCGCATGGCCGAACGTGAGTTCAACCTGTCGTACATGGCGCTGATGCAGTCGTCGAACGAGCTGGTCGAAGGAAAATGGTTCACGCGCGAAGACATGCAATCCGGTGCCTTGTCGGTGGAGCAGGGCCTCGCAAAACGCCTGGGCTGGAAGCTGGGCGACAGGCTCACCTGGCAGATCGCCGGCGAAAATTTCACCGCGCCCATCACCAGCATCCGCAAGCTCGACTGGGATTCCATGCAGGTGAATTTTTTCGTCATTGCTTCGCCCGGCCTGTTTGACCGCGCGCCGACCAGCTACATCACCAGCTTCCATCTGCCCGAGGAGAAGGCCGCGTTCACCGGTGTTATCTCGCAGCGCTTCTCCAACCTTACGGTGGTGGACATGAGCGCCATCATCCGCCAGGCGCAGGGGGTGATTACCCAGGTCGTGAAAGCGGTGCAGTTCGTGTTCCTGTTCGCGCTGGCTGCCGGCGTGCTGGTGCTGTATGCCGCGCTGCTCTCGACGCAGCATGAGCGCCAGCAGGAGGGCGCGCTGATGCGCGCCCTGGGCGCCTCGCGCAAGCAGATCCTGGCCGCACAGCGTGTGGAGTTCGCCGTGCTGGGTCTGTTGTCAGGCCTGCTCGCGGCGTTGGGGGCGACGGCGATCGGCTATCTCATTGCCAAAGTGGTGTTCCAGTTCCCGTATGCGGTGAACCACTGGGTCTGGCTGGCAGGGCCGGTGGCCGGCCTGGTGTGCGTGTCGCTGAACGCCTGGGCCGGGGCGAGGGCGGCTCTGAACCATCCGCCGCTGATGGCGCTCAGGGAAGTGTAAAACGGCTCAACTGAGTACAAGCGCTGAATCGGTTACCCTGCTCGCTCAAAATAAAAGTAATCAACGGAGGAATACATGAAAACCCGGATCACGGAATTGCTCGGCACCAAATATCCCATCGTCTGCGGCGGCATGATGTGGCTGGGCACGGCCGAGCTGGCCTCGGCGGTATCCAATGCCGGTGGCCTGGGCATCATCACGGCGCTGACGCAGCCCACACCCGAGGACCTGGCCAAGGAAATCAAGCGCTGCCGCGACATGACGGACAAGCCCTTTGCCGCAAACCTGACCTTTACGCCACGGCCCAAGGCGCGGCCCTATGAAGAGTACGCCCACGTCATCGCCGACAGCGGCCTGAAGATCGTCGAGACAGCCGGCAACAACCCGGAGCCCTTTGTCGCGATTTTCAAGAAGGCCGGCATGAAGATCGTTCACAAGTGCACTTCGGTGCGCCATGGCCTGAAGGCCGAGAAGCTGGGCTGCGACGCCATCAGCATGGACGGCTTCGAGTGCGCCGGCCATCCGGGCGAGGACGACACGCCGAATTTCATCCTGCTGCCCGCAGCGGCCTCCAAAATCAAGATTCCCATCCTGGCCTCAGGCGGTGTGGGTGATGCGCGCGGCCTGGTGGCGGCGCTGGCCCTGGGTGCCGAAGGCGTGAACATGGGCACCCGCTTTATGGCGACCAAGGAGGCGCAGATGCACGACAACGTCAAGCAGGCACTGGTGGCCGGCGACGAGCGGGGCACCGCCCTCATTGTCCGTAAATTCCGCAACACCAGTCGTGTCTACAAGAATGCCGTGTCGAACAAGATCATTGAAATCGAAAACCAGGAAGGCTCGACCTTCGAGAGTATCTACAACCTGGTGCGTGGCACCGGCAACCAGAACGTGTACCAGACCGGCGACATCGACGGCGGCACCTGGAGCGCCGGCATGGTCATGGGCATGATCAACGACATCCCCACCTGCAAGGAACTGCTGGACCGCATGGTGAGCGAAGCCGAAGTGCTCATCGAGCAGCGCCTGCACAACATGGTCAGGCACTAGGGCCTGCCGAGCAAAACTTTCCGGCAGGACAACGCCGTCAGGAAAGCGTGGGGCGTTGCCCCGACCATGCGGTTGCCTGTTCGAAGGCATGTGCTGCGCGGTAGAGCAGGCCCTCGCTGAAGGGCGCCCCGGCAAGCTGTATCGCCAGCGGCAGGCCTGCACGGCTGAAACCGGCGGGGATGGACAGGGCCGGACTCCCCGTAATGTTGAACGGGGTGCGCGCCTGCCTCGGAAAGGTGAATTCAAGCGCTTTTGGATCATCAATGCGAGCCGGCGGATCCATCGAATTTGCCGTCAGCGCCACGTCGATGTCCCTGAACTGTGCATGGAAAGCCTCGGCCAGCCTGCGGCGCTCGCGCGTGGCGTTGACATAGTCGGCACCCCGGATGAATGCTCCTGCCATGATCCGCCCGCGCGCCAGTGCGCCATAGTCCCCGGGCCGTTCCTGCATCCATTTTTCGTGAATGGCATAGGCCTCGGTTTCCATGATGGTGCGGTAGCAGGTGGAGTAGGCCGCCAGTGGGGCCATCTCGATTTCCCGGATTTCTGCACCAAGGTCGGCAAACAGGTTCACGGCGGCCTCAATGGCGGTGGTCATTTCTGCGTCAGCCTGCATGTCGCGGGTATAGAAGTGGCGAATGACGCCGATGCGAAGCCCGCGGATGTCGCGTCCCACTTCGGCTGCATAGCCGCCCGTTGCGCGGGTGCTGCTGCCCGGGTCCAGGGGGTCATGGCCGGCAATGACATCGAGCATCAGCGCGTTGTCACGGACGGTCCGGGTGAGGGGGCCGACATGGTCCAGTGAGTAGGCAAGGGGGAACACACCCCTGCGACTGACAACCCCATAGGTGGGTTTCATTCCCACGACACCACACATGGCGGCCGGATTACGTATTGATCCGCCAGTGTCCGTGCCGATGGCTGCCGGCAGGAATCCGGCAGCCGTTGCTGCACCGGAGCCACTGGAGGAGCCGCCGCAGAAATGGTCGCGATTCCATGGATTTCGCGCCGGTGGCCAGGGCAGGTCAAAGGAGGGGCCGCCGCATGCAAACTCGTGCGTTGCCATCTTGCCCATGAAGATTCCGCCTGCTGCCCGCAACTTCGCCGTAACGGATGCGTCGGCACTGGCGATGTTGTCCTGCAGAATTTTCGAATGCGCCGTGGTTGGAAGGCCGGCATAGTCGACGATGTCCTTCAGGCCGTAAGGCACGCCGTGCATGGGGCCGCGCCAGGCGCCTGTCATGATTTCCGCCTCGGCACGGCGGGCGTCCTCCATTGCGATATCCGGCGTCAAGCGAAGAAAGGCGTTCAGCTTGCCATCATGCCTGTCGATGCGGGATAGCAATGCGGCGGTGTACTCGACCGGGGAGAGCTGTCGGCTGCGCAGCAACCCGGCAGCCTCGGCGAGGCTCAGATAGGCGAGGTCTGTCATGTCAGTCCGCAATCCGGGTCATTTTGAATCACTGCCGTCAGCGGCATTGAATACATTGGCCGGTTCATCCGCAGGCATCAGTAGCACCTCGGGTTGCGCGGCATGCTGGGCCTGCTTTGCATTGATTACCTGCCGCAACTGCAGCAAATGCGCTTCCGTCAAGCGGCTCAGGCCGATTCGTTCGGCCATCGTACGGATTTCATCCGGTGTCAGATTGTTGGCGCTCATTTCGGTACCTTCCGTCTGCGATGATCCAGACCTGATTGTGCACCACCCGGGCCGGGTGCTGGTATCGATGGCGGCTGCAATTTGGGCATGGAATGCCAAGTCCATTCGGCTTGGACTGCCGCATTGTCCACCGCGTAAAATGCCGCATGACCCATCCCACCCCCGACACACCGCCCTACGAACGCCTCGGCGGCGACGCGAAACTCAAGGCGCTGGTCACGCACTTTTATGCGCTGATGGACAGCGAGCCCGAGTATGCCGGCATTCGCCAGTTGCACCCGCCGTCGCTGGCGGGCTCCACCGACAAGCTCTACATGTTCCTGTCCGGCTGGCTGGGTGGTCCGCCGCTGTACATGGAAAAGCACGGCCACCCCATGCTGCGTGCGCGCCACCTGCCGTTTGCCATCGGCGAATCCGAGCGCGACCAGTGGATGTCATGCATGACGCGGGCCATGGTCGAGGAGGGCGTGGACATACAACTGCGTGAGTTTCTGCTCAACGCCCTGTTCAAGACCGCTGACTGGATGCGCAACACGGCGGGTTGAGCCTCCGGCCCCCTTGTCAAAGGGGGCCGACTGGCCGAAGGCCAGCGGGGGGATTTTCATCTGACCGATCCGGCACAAAAGCAAATCCCCCCAACCCCCCTTTGACAAGGGGGGCGAGCCACCCCTGCGTTAAAATGCCGCATGCCTGAAATCCTCCTCTACCTCATCGCCGCTCTGGCCCTTGCCGCCGTCGTGCTGC
>CAMCYY010000172.1 GCA_945885335.1 Bordetella parapertussis | reverse complement strand
CAGACTGTCAGACGTGCAGCCCCCCATGCCAGACACCGGAATGAAATACCCCTCACCTGCAGTCGGCCTGCTGCTTGCCGGCGGCATGCTGGTGCTGCCCTTTGTACTGATCAATCCCCAGCCGCCGATTGCAAGCTTTCAGGCCGAGTGGCTGGCGATTGCATTGGGACTGGCCGCAGCAATCTCCCTGCTGGTGCGGCGTCACGCCCTGCTGGAGCGCATTCCGCAACCGGCATGGTGCCTGATTGCGTTCGCGCTCTTCCTCGTCGTTCAGGGAACAGCGGGGAATTCCCCCTATTGGCAGATGCCGCTACTCGGCCTGCTGTACGCGCTTTACGCCGCCCTGATGATCTGGCTGGGAATACAACTGGCCGCATCAGCGGGAGCAGAACGCACCGCAGCGATTCTTGCCACCTTTCTGTTTGCCGGTGCGCTGGCCAACGCCGCCGCCGGCATCATCCAGTTCTACGGCCGTCCCGCGTTCCTGGAGGACTGGGTCGCGCAAATGCGCAGCGGACGCGCCCTCGGCAACGTCAGCCAGATCAATCTTTACGCGAATTACCTGGCGCTCGGCCAGGCTGCATTGCTGTACCTTTGGTTGCAGCGGCACATCCGGACAGCATGGGCCATTGCCGCCGCATTGCTGCTGGCCTATGCCAGCGCGCTTTCAGGAACGCGCAGCGCACTGATCTTTCTGATCTGGATCGCGATGCTAGGGTTGTTCGCCGCACGAATGCTGCGCGGCACCGACCACGTGGCAGCAGTCAGAACCGCTATCGCATCATGCACCCTCGCCGCCACGGGCCTGCTGACGCAGTTCGCCGTTCCCTGGCTCAACAGTCTGGTGCTGGCCGATCCGGCGAGCCCCGGAAGTTTTGAGCGGCTGGCCGCACTCAGCGGCGGATACACCGAGCCACGCTGGCAGGCATGGCTGCTGGCCTGGCGCATTTTTCTCGATGCACCGCTGGCTGGCGCAGGCATGGGCGCTTTTGCCGGCACGGCATTCAAGGCCGGGCTTCACCCCGACCTTGCAGGCTATCTCTGGTCTTCTCCCCACAACCTCGTGCTCCATCTGCTGGCCGAAACCGGCATTGCCGGTACTGTGCTGGCACTCGGCGCACTGGTGACATGGTGGTGGCAGGCCGGGCGTCGCTTCAGGGCAGCACCCGGCCATGCCCTATGGCTGGCCATCGCGGTTGTTGGCATCGAAACCCTGCACTCGATGCTGGAGTTTCCTCTGTGGAACGCGCAGTTCCTCGGCGCCACGGCGCTGCTGATGGGAACAGCGCTTGCCGGCCACACCGACAAACGCCCGGGTGGATCACTCAGGCAATATGCCTCACGATATACATTGGCGGCGATCTGCATCGCGCTTGCCCTGGCACTGGGTGTAATGCTCAGTGACTACCTGCGGCTTGATGCATCGCGCGTTGCCGGGACACGATTCACGCTTGCAGCGCCAGAGGAAAAAGCTGCCGCCCGGCAAACCATACTTGATCTTGCAAGCGGCCCCCTGGGACCACTTGCGGAAGGCTGGATACTGCTTGGCGCCGACGTGAACAGGGACGGCCTCGCTGAAAAACTCGCCATGAGCGGACGTGTCATCCAGTATTGGCCGGGCAGCGACATGCTGGTGCGCCATGCAGCCTATTTAGCGCTTTCAGGCCGGCTCGATGAAGCAGACGCTCTCGTGGCCAAGACGCTCCGGGCCTTTCCACGGCGCTGCAGTGAAATGCGCATATTCCTGGAGCGGGCCCGCGAGGCAGACAGCGCGGCTTTCACTGCGTTGCTGGGCACCGTGCAGCGCTCCGCCGAGTGCAGGGGAATTACGAACGCCCCTTGAGCAGGCGCATCTCCGCAGCGGCGATTTGCTCCGGATTGCCCATCAACACCACCACGTCACCCGCCTCGATCAGCGTTTCAAGCGCCGGTGCGGTAATGCGGCGATCACGCCGCCGGATCGCGGTGGTACTGGCGCCCATGGGCTCCAGGTCGATTTCCTTCAGCGTGCGCCCCACGGCGTAATCCCGCGTGCCGATGGCCACCGAGTGCAGCCGCGGACCCTGCGCCTCGTCCGGATCTTCCGGACTGTCCGTACGGCCATGAAAGAATCCGCGCAACAGACCATAGCGGTCTTCGCGCACATCGCGAATGCGTCGCAGCACGCGCTTGAACGGCACACCCACCAGCACCAGCGCATGCGAGGCCAGCATCAGGCTGGACTCAAAAGTCTCGGGCACCACTTCGGTCGCACCCGCTGCTATCAATCGATCTAGATCGCCATCATCCAGCGTGCGCACAATGACCGGCAGCCCGGGATTGAGTTCGTGCACGTGATGCAGTATGCGCAGCGCCGCCTGCGTATCGGCAAAGGAAATCACCATGGCACTGGCACGCGCCACGCCTGCAGCAATCAGCGCCTCGCGGCGCGCCGCATCACCGTAGACCACCTTCTCGCCGGCGGCTGCGGCTTCGCGCACACGCTCCGGATCCGGGTCAAGCGCGATATAGCTGATCTCCTCCTGCTCGAACAAATGGGCCAGCCGTTGCCCGGTCCTGCCATAGCCACAGATCACCACATGGCGTTCGGTGGCGATGCTCTCGGCGGCAATGCGATGCAGTTCAAGCGAGCGCAGCATCCACTCCGACTTCGCGAAGCGCAACACGAACCGGTCGCTGAAATGAATCATGAAGGGCGCGGTCAGCATGGACAGCAGCATCGCCGCCACCACCACCTGCGCCAGCTCGGCATCAATCACCGATGACTGTGCCGCCAGCGTGACGACCACCAGGCCGAATTCGCCGGCCTGCGCCAGGGCAAACGCACTGCGCAAGGCCGTCCCCGCTGAACTGCCGAACAGGCGCGACAGCGCGGCGACCAGCCCGAACTTGAACAGCACCGGCGCGAGGAACAGCACCAGCACCAGCGTGAGGTTGTCGGCCACCACGAGCATGTCCAGCTGCATGCCCACCGTCACGAAGAACAGGCCGAGCAGGACATCGCGAAAGGGCTTGATGTCCTCTTCCACCTGGTGGCGGTACTCGGTTTCCGCAATGAGCATGCCGGCAAGAAAAGCCCCCAGCGCCATCGACAAACCGGCGAGACCCGTCAGCCACGCCAGTCCCAGAGTCACCAGCAGCACATTGAGGACGAACAGTTCGTGGGAACGGCGCTTGGCCACCACACCGAACCACGCGCGCATCAGGCGCTGGCCGAACAGCAACAGTACGGCAAGCACCACCACGGCCTTGAACAGCGCAATGCCAAGTGCAGTGGCCAGCGCCTCTCCTCCGCTGCTCATGGCGGGGATCACGATCAGCAGTGGCACAACCGCCAGGTCCTGGAACAGCAGCACACCGAGGATCTCGCGGCCATGTGGCGTTTCCAGTTGCCCCCGCTCGGCAACCATGCGCACGACGATGGCAGTGGAGGACAGCGCAAAGGCCCCGCCCAGCGCGATGGCAATTTTCCAGTCCACGCCAACCAGCAAACAGGCTGCGAGTGCCGCGCTCATCATCAGCAGCACCTGCAGCAGGCCCAGCCCGAACACCGTGCGCCGCATCCGGAACAAGGTCGGCAGGCTGAACTCCAGTCCGATGGAGAACATCAGGAACACCACGCCAAATTCAGCCAGATAGTGCGATTGCTCCGACTCCGGCACCCAGCCAAGCGCGTGCGGCCCGATCAGGACGCCGGCAAGGAGGTAGCCAAACAGCGGGGGCAGGTTGAGGGTGCGAAAAACCACCACCACGCCCACCGCGCTGGCCAGCAGCACAAGTACCAGTTCAAGCGAACTGGACATGGCAGACCCGGGCTGAAAAATATCCGGACGAAAGCCCGGGAACTCGTTGAATCATGTGGAGAATCAGGAAATTTGGAGGTTGTGCTCTGGTATACTGATTTTCACATGAACGGCGCAGTCCGGGGAGGGATTTGTCTTCTGCGGCGCCGCCCCGCACACTGCGCATCAAAACCGCATCTGAAACCCGGCCAGCCCTGTACATGCCCGCCCCCAAATCCAAAAAAACCAGTCGACGCACGGGCACAAAATCAACCGCGCTGGAGCTCGCGCGGCAGGTGTTGCGCATTGAAGCCGATGCCGTTGCCGCGCTCATTCCGCGGCTTGACCAGCAGTTCCTCGACGCCATCGCCCTGATCCTGAATTGTCGCGGCCGCGTCGTGGTGTCGGGCATCGGCAAGTCAGGGCATGTGGCCCGCAAGATCGCCTCCACCATGGCCAGCACCGGCACGCCGGCATTTTTCGTGCACCCGGCCGAAGCGAATCACGGCGACCTGGGCATGATCACCCGTGATGATGTCATGATCGCGCTGTCGAATTCCGGCGAAAGTGCGGAACTGCTGACCATCGTTCCGCTGATCAAGCGCCAGGGCGCGAAACTGATCTCGATCACCGGGGAAGCCGGCTCGAGCCTGGCGCTCGAAGCGGACGTGCACCTGGATGCACATGTCGAACAGGAAGCCTGCCCATTGGGTCTCGCGCCCACCGCCAGCACCACTGCCGCCATCGCCCTGGGCGATGCACTGGCCGTGGCCCTGCTCGATGCGCGCGGCTTCAGCGCGGAGGATTTCGCGCGTTCCCATCCGGGCGGCACGCTGGGTCGGCGCCTGCTCACGCATGTCAGCGACATGATGCGCAAGGGCGATGAAATCCCCAGCGTGACACGCAGCGCGACCTTCTCCGAAGCCATGCTGGAAATGTCGCAAAAGCGCATGGGCATGACCGCCGTGGTCGATGCGAAGCAGCGCGTGCTGGGCATTTTTACCGACGGCGACCTGCGCCGGGCGCTGGATCGCCTGGGCGACATCCGCAAGGCAAAAATCACCGACGTCATGACGCTCGCCCCGCGCACCATCACGCCGGAACGACTGGCCGTCGAGGCCGTCGAAATCATGGAACGCCACAAGGTCAACCAGATTCTGGTGGTCGATGCGCATAAAAAACTGGTCGGCGCGCTGAACTTGCACGACTTGTTCAAGGCGAAGGTCATATGAGCGCGCACGCAATCCCGGTAACGGCGCCGGATGCGCTGGAACGCGCACGTGCCGTCCGGCTCATGGTGTTCGACGTGGACGGCATCCTTACCGACGGCCGCCTTTTCCTCACCGACAGCGGCGAGGAAATGAAGGCCTTCCATACCCTGGATGGGCAGGGACTGAAAATGCTGCGCGAATCCGGCGTGGAAATCGCAATCCTCACCGCACGCCAGTCGCGTGTCGTGGCGCGCCGCGCCGCCGAGCTGGGCATCACGCATGTGCGCCAGGGCGCCGCCGACAAGCGCGCCGGCTTCGCGGACATCCTCGCCGATTGCGGACTGCAGGCCGCCAACGCAGGCTACATCGGCGACGACCTGGTCGACCTGCCGGTGCTGACACGCTGCGCCTTTGCCGCCAGCGTTCCCGAGGCCCCCGAGGCAATACGCAGCCGCGTGCATTACGTCACCAGTGCTGCCGGCGGGCATGGCGCCGCACGGGAAGTCTGCGAGTTCATCCTGCGTGCCCAGGGCAGGTTCGAGCAGGCGCTTGCCCGCTATCTGGAATAAGCGAAGGCGCCCGCGTGAAATTCCGTATCAACAATCTGCTGCCACTGGTGATGGTGCTCATGCTCGCCATGCTGACGCTATGGCTGCGTCAGGCCGCCGAGATTCCGGCGCAGGAAGCCGCCCGCGCCGGAAAGAACGATCCGGACGCGGTGGTCGAGAACCTAACCATCACGCGCCTCGGGGAAACCGGCACGGCGCAGTACGCCATGGCGGCAAAACGCATGCTGCATTTTCCGCTCGATGACTCCACCGTCCTCGAGTCACCACGCTTCGAGAAGCGCAGTGCCGACGGTGTTACCCTCGTAGTGACAGCCACCCGCGGCACCTTGATCGACAAGACACAGGATGCTTTTTTCAATGGCGACGTGCTGCTCATCCGCTCCACGCCCGGAGGCCAGCCCGACCTCCAGGCACGCACCGAGTTTCTGCATGTCATGGCGACCAAGGACCTGATACGCACCAACCGCCACGTCACGATAACGCAGGGAACAAGAACACTTTCCGGCGTGGGCATGGAAATCA
>CAMCYY010000171.1 GCA_945885335.1 Bordetella parapertussis | reverse complement strand
GAAAGCCGATGGCAGGGATGACCTCACTGGCGAGCCGCTGATCCAGCGCGACGATGACAGGGAAGAGACGGTCAGAAAGCGCCTCGAGGTCTATCACACCCAGACCAAGCAACTCGTCGATTACTACTCCAAGTGGGCGCAAAACGGCGATGCCCGCGCCCCGCAATACCGCAGGATCGCCGGTGTGGGCGGCGTCGAGGAAATCCGCGACCGGGCGTTTGCCGCGCTCGGCGTGAAGTTGGGCGCATGAAATGAAGCAAATTTCACTGACCCAGTATCTGATTGAACTGCAGCGCGAAAAAGGCTGCGTATCGGCTGAACTGCGCCTGCTGATTGAAGTCGTGGCGCGTGCCTGCAAGCGCATCAGCCATGCTGTATCCAAGGGCGCGCTGGGTGGCGTGCTCGGCGGCGCCGGCACCGACAACATCCAGGGCGAAGCACAGAAAAAACTCGACATCATCGCCAATGAAGTGCTGGTCGAGGCGAATGAGTGGGGTGGCCACCTTGCCGCACTGGCCTCCGAGGAAATGGAGCATCCGCACCAGATTCCCAGCCGTTATCCGCGCGGCGAGTTCCTGCTGCTGATGGACCCGCTGGATGGTTCATCCAACATTGATGTCAATGTGTCCATCGGCACCATCTTCTCGGTGCTGCGCTGCCCCGAAGGTGTGGAGCCGGACGAAAAGGCCTTTCTGCAAAAAGGATCGGAGCAGGTTGCCGCCGGCTTCGCCGTGTACGGTCCGCAGACCATGCTGGTGCTCACCGTGGGTTGCGGCGTGGCCGTCTTCACGCTGGACCGCGAACTGGGCAGCTTCGTCATGACCCAGCCGGACGTCAAACTTGCGCCGGACACCCAGGAGTTCGCAATCAATGCCTCGAACGCGCGCAACTGGCATGCGCCGGTGAAGCGTTACATCGACGAGTGCCTGGCCGGCAAGGATGGTCCGCGCGGCAAGGACTTCAATATGCGCTGGGTTGCTTCCATGGTGGCCGATGTGTTCCGCATCCTGTCGCGTGGTGGCATTTTCATGTACCCGGCCGATGCCAAGCACACCAAGGGCCGCTTGCGCCTGATGTACGAGGCCAATCCCATGGCCATGATCGTCGAACAGGCGGGCGGTGCGGCTACGGATGGGCGCCAGCGCATCCTCGATATCCAGCCCACCGAGTTGCATCAGCGCGTTGGTGTGGTGCTTGGGGCGAAAAACGAGGTTGAGCGGGTGACGCAGTACCACCTTGGTTCCTGAGCAGTCACTGAATCCGGGCTGATCAAGCCCGGCAACTCGTCCGGGTGAAAAAATTCCCCTTGGGAACAGGCCTGTAGCTGAACTTTCCGCCCCGTCGCCGCCCGTATTGCGGCCTGCTTAAGTTATAATCGCCCGCTTTTACACCCCAGCCAGAGCCCCGTCGGCACATAAAACCGGGGCCATTTCAGTGGAGGCTTTATGTCAGTAGGACTTTTGTTCGCGCTCATCTGCGCGGTAGCCGCAATTTTGTACGGCGTCTGGCAGATCAAATGGATTCTTGCTCAGCCCACTGGCAATGATCGGATGCGCGAAATCGCCGCCGCGATCCAGGCTGGCGCGAATGCCTACCTTAACCGGCAATACAGGACCATCGCGATCGTTGGCGTGATCCTGTTTGTTGTCCTGTGGATCGCACTTGGCGGGCCGACTGCGATCGGCTTCCTGATTGGCGCCATCCTGTCAGGCGCCACCGGCTACATTGGCATGAACGTATCGGTGCGCTCCAATGTTCGCACTGCACAGGCCGCAACCGTGGGCTTGAACGAGGCGCTCAAGGTTGCGTTCCGCGGCGGCGCCATCACCGGCCTGCTGGTGGTTGGCCTCGCGCTGCTCGGCGTTGTCCTGTTCTATGCCTACCTGATTTCGGCCAGTGCGCCGGGAGCCAAGCTGGCCGATGTCATCAAGCCGCTCATCGGATTCGCTTTCGGTGGTTCGCTGATTTCCATCTTCGCCCGTCTGGGCGGCGGCATCTTCACCAAGGGCGCTGACGTTGGCGCCGACCTGGTGGGTAAAGTCGAAGCCGGCATACCGGAAGATGACCCGCGCAACCCCGCGGTGATCGCCGACAACGTGGGCGACAACGTCGGTGACTGCGCCGGCATGGCCGCCGACCTGTTTGAAACCTACGCCGTGACCCTGATTGCCACCATGGTGCTGGGCGCGCTGGTGGTGCAGTCCAACACGGATGCAGCGCTGGTCTACCCGCTCGCGATTGGCGGCTTTGCCATCATCGCCTCCATCGTCGGCTGCCTGTTCGTCAAGGCCTCGCCCGGCGGCAAGATCATGAACGCGCTGTATCGCGGCCTGATGGTCGCCGGTGGCATGGCGCTGATCGCCTTCTACCCGATAACGAACTACTTCATGGGCGAAGTGCTGAAGACCGCGACCTTCGAAATCAGCGGCGTGCAGACATCCATCACCGTCATGCATCTGTACGGCGCAACCGTGATTGGCCTGGTGCTGACTGCGCTGATGGTCGTGATCACCGAGTACTACACCGCGACGGAATACGCACCGGTGCGGCACGTGGCGCAGGCTTCCACCACCGGCCACGGCACGAACATCATCGCCGGCCTTGGCGTGTCCATGCGCTCCTGCGCCTGGCCCGTTGTCTCGGTTTGCGCAGCCATCTATTTCTCCTACAACCTGGCCGGGCTTTACGGCATTGCCATTGCCGCGACCTCGATGCTGTCCATGACCGGCATCATTGTTGCGCTGGACGCCTACGGCCCCATCACCGACAACGCCGGCGGAATCGCCGAAATGTCTGGCCTGCCGGAATCGGTGCGCGCCATTACCGATCCGCTGGATGCCGTGGGTAACACCACCAAGGCGGTGACCAAGGGCTATGCCATCGGCTCGGCAGGTCTGGCCGCACTGGTGCTGTTCGCTGATTACACGCATGCGCTGGAAGCGGCAGGGCAGGTACTGCGATTCGATCTTTCCGATCACGAGGTCGTGATCGGCCTCCTGCTTGGCGGTCTGATTCCCTACCTGTTCGGTGCCATGGCCATGGAAGCCGTTGGCCGCGCTGCCGGTTCGGTGGTCGTTGAAGTGCGCCGCCAGTTCAAGGAAATCCCCGGCATCATGGAAGGCACGGCCAAGCCCGAATATGGCACGGCGGTGGACATGCTGACCAAGGCGGCAATCAAGGAAATGATTGTTCCTTCCCTGTTGCCTGTGCTGGTGCCGGTTGTCGTGGGTCTGGTGCTGGGTCCCAAGGCATTGGGCGGCCTGCTCATGGGTTCCATCGTGACCGGCCTGTTCGTGGCGATTTCCATGACCACCGGTGGTGGCGCCTGGGATAACGCCAAGAAGTACATCGAAGATGGTCATTTCGGCGGCAAGGGTTCCGAGGCGCACAAGGCTGCGGTGACCGGTGACACGGTGGGCGATCCCTACAAGGACACCGCCGGCCCGGCCGTGAACCCCTTGATCAAGATCATCAACATCGTTGCGCTGCTGATTGTTCCGCTGATCGTGTAAGCGGAATCAGGTTCAGCAAAAAGGGCGGCTGCGGCCGCCCTTTTTTATTGTCGCTTCACTGTCGCTTTATTGTATTTCGCAACAGTGTTTCCATTGCGCGGCAGGGTAATTCGGCAACCCTGCCGCCGCGACTGCGGATAAAATATTGGTATTCCGCAGTATTCCTGCGGTATTCCAAGGTACTGCGCGACCGATACCTTCCGGGCGGCCGCTACAGTCCAGAATCCGGGCCCGGGCGCCCGCACATCACCTAACAGGAGAGGCCATGAGCGCAGTCCCCAACCCCGCTTCCAATGTGAGCACGAATGCCGCGCTGTCAGACGAGCAACGCATGCTCGCCGATGCCGTCACGACCTTTGTCGGGCGCGCCACGAACCTCAAGCGCGTGCGCGCGCTGCGCGACACCGAACCCGGCTTTGACAGGAACCTGTGGGCGAGCATTGCCGAACAGGGCTGGCTGGGCATCGTCGTGCCGGAGCAGTATGGCGGACAGGGTCTGGGCTTTGGCGAAATGCGCGTGGTGGTCGAGGGGCTGGGCGGGGCGCTGATACCCGAGCCCGTGATCGCCTGCGCCGTGCTCGCCAGCCGCGCGCTGCTGCATGGCGATAACGAAGCGCTGAAGAAGAAGCTGCTGCCGCAGATGGTGGCGGGCAAGCTCGTCGTTGCGCTGGCCTGGCAGGAGGGCAACACCGGCACGGATCAGACCGCAAAACTCACTGCATCAAAAAATCCACAGGGCTATGTGCTGAACGGCAGCAAGCGTTTCGTCACGCCTTCCGGTGCGGATGGACTCATTGTCTCCGCCATTGAGGGAGGCAAGCTCGGCCTATATTACGTTGCTGGCGATGCAAACGGCATCTCGAAGAAACTGGAGCGTTATGCCGACGGCACCTTCGGCGCGCTGCTGACTTTCAAGGATGTGCAAGTTGCTGCAGGCGATGTCGCTGCATCAACCAAGGTCGGAGAAGCCGCAATGCGCCGCGCCATCGACGAGGCGACCATCCTGGCCAGCGTCGAGTTGTATGCGGTGACCTGCAAGGCGCTGACGCTGACCTTCGATTACATGAAGACCCGTGTGCAGTTCGGCAAGCCCATCGGCAGCTTCCAGGCGCTGCAGCACCGCGCGGTTGACCTCTGGATCCAGAAGGAACTGGCGTCGGCCATCGTCGACCATGCAGTGAAAGTGGCTGATGAAAATGCGGACCCCGCACGCCTCGCCGAAGTGGCAAGCTGCGTGAAGTCGCGTTGCTCCGACGCGGGCGCCGACCTGACGCGCGACTGCATCCGCCTGCATGGCGCCATCGGCTTCACTGACGACTATGATGCCGGCCTCCATTTGCAGCGCGCGCTGGTTCGGCAGGCGTGGTTGGGCAACGGTGCCGAGCACCGCCGCCGTTTCGACGCCACGCGCTCCACCTTCGAGCGCGCTGAAGCCGGCAGTGCAGCCATCATGGCGAAAATCAAACCCGCCAATCTACCGGGCGAGCCGGGCGAGCGCCCCGCCGATACCGACTGGAACGCGCTCAGTGATGACGAATTCCGCCACGAGGCCATTGCCTATTACGAGAAGCACTACCCCAAGCATCAGTTGTTCATGATGAAGCGGCCGCGCAAGCACAACATCTACGATTACATGAGGGTCTGTTACGAGCATGGCTGGCTCGCGCCGGCCTGGCCGCGCAAATGGGGCGGCATGGAATTGTCGCCCTCCAAGATGGTCATCCTGTTCGAAGAGCGCGAGCGCATCGGCGTTTCGCGCGTGCTCGAGCACGGACTGAATCTGCTTGGCCCCGCGCTGATGAAATTCGGCACCGATGAACAGCAACGGCAATACCTGCCCAAGATACTGTCGGTGGAATACATTTTCTGTCAGGGGTATTCCGAGCCGAACGCGGGCTCCGACCTTGCCAGCCTGCAGACCAGGGCCGAGCTCGACGGTGACCACTATGTCGTCAACGGCTCCAAGATCTGGACCTCGCTGGCGCAGGATGCCAATCACATGTTCCTCCTGGCGCGCACCGACCCGGAGGCCAAGCGCCAGGCAGGGATCAGCTTCTTCATCCTTGACCTGAAGACGCCGGGCGTGACGATCAAGCCCATCGTCAACATCACCGGCGAGCCGGAGTTCTGCCAGTGCTTCTTCGACAATGTGCGCATCCCGAAGGAGAACATCGTCGGCGGCCTGAACAACGGCTGGACCGTGGCCAAGGGCCTGCTCGGCTTCGAGCGGTTGAACAGCGGCAGCCCGCGCCGTCCGCAGTATCCGATGAACAAGACCCGTGAAATTGCCGTGGCGCGCGGCCTCTGGGAGGACGCCGAGTTCCGCTCCAAGTACACCAAGCTCGAATTGGACGTCACCGACCTGGCGCTCCTGTACCAGCGCTATTCCGACGTGATCGCCAGCGGCGGCACGCCCGGACCGGGCATGTCCATGCTGAAGATCTGGTCCTCGGAGACCACCATGCGCATGAATTCGCTGATGATCGAACTGGCAGGCTCCTCGGGCTTCCTGTCTTCCGAGAACGTCGAGTTCGGCGAAGCGGGCGAGGTCAAGGTGAACATCCTCGGTTCGTTCTACATTCTGTTCCCGGCGACGATTGCCGCAGGCTCAAATGACATCCAGCGCAACATCCTGGCCAAGCG
>CAMCYY010000170.1 GCA_945885335.1 Bordetella parapertussis | reverse complement strand
CTCCAATTTAACCGAAGTCACCATCAGTTCGATCATAATCGTTGTGCCATCTGCCCGGCAGGCAGGCAACTCGATCACTTTGCCGGTTATGCTGGATAAGCCGCCTCTCAGCATGCGCGCCAAGCCCTGCTCATGGCCCTTGTGGTGCTGGTTTTGAATAATATTTTCGGTCAAAGGCCGGTCGATTACCTGCGCCTCTCTCCAGCCAAACATCTGCGTCGCCATAGCGCTCCACGCCACGATACGGCCGTTTGCGTCGATGCCAATGAACGCATCGGTCGAGCTCGAGACGAGTGCATCATGCATGGCCCGTGCTCTCACCTGTTCTGTATTTGTAGTCCTGCGTTGCCGCAGCGTGCGCTGCCAACCCCAGGCAGTGAGCATGACCAGCGCTGAAAGTAATATCGCAAAGCCCGTCACCCAAATGAGGGTCCTGTTCCAAACGGAAAAAATGACCGACTCCTCAGCGCGCACGTTGACCACCAGCGGATAGCCTCTGATTCGGGACGGCGCGATGACTCTATATTCGAGTGAATTCAACATGGGAAGTTCAGCACGTGGATCGAACCCAGGCGGGATAACTGCCGAAGGCAAGCCGCTACGGAGCGTCTTGAAGGGTGGCGAGTCCGAGTAACCCTTGCCCAAGGCAGCGTCGTTTTCAGGAAAGAGCGCCAAAACAATGCCGGTTTCGAGAAAAAGCGAGTAGCTCTTGCCGACCGGGGCGATTGCGCGGAAGTAGCCCTCGAAGAAATCACTCTCGATGCCCGCCAACACCAGACCGATCATTTCCCCAGAGGTGTTCTTGATCTTGCGGGTGAGGTAAAACGTCCATGTGCCGGAGCCTTTGTTCTTCACTGGCTCGGAAACAAACAGTTCCAGGGCGGCATCAGCGAGGTGCGCCTTGAAATAATCGCGCTCGGCCAGGTTGATGTGCTTGCCCTGATCGGAGCGCGGGTGATAGTTGCGCGTAAAGTTCACCATGTCGCCATTTTTATCGACGATCGAGACCACGCTCAGTTGCGGGATACCCGCTTTGCGGTTGTTGATCAAGCCGAATACTTCAAGCGTGCCCAGCTTTTCGCGCAATTCAGCGACAGTCGACATCCGCGCATCGGCAACACGGTCGGTGACCGAGCGCAATACAAGGTCGACGGCGAGAAGACTCTGTTCAACGTGAAAAGCGGCCGTCTTTGACGCACTTTCCTGTTCTAAACGCGACTGTTTCAGGGAGTCGCTGCGTTGATCATAAAGGTAGCCCAAGAAAAGGGAGATGATCACCACGATGATGCCGAGCGCGGCCCCGTACGCTGGCGCGGGACTACGATGCCACAGCGGAAGTCCCTTCGCGTCCGGGGCAACGCCGGTTGGCACGAGTGCTTTATTTGGCATGCGGGCGCTCACTGAGCCCGTCCACACAAACCGGCAGCACCGGCGTGTCGCGCCAGGCCAGATCAGCCAGGCGGTTTTCGGCTTCGCGCAGTTGCGCCAGGTCGGCGAATACTGCGATGTAAGCAAGTACGCTGCCGTCGGCGTCGCGCGCGGCGTTTACCGTCATCCACACGGGATAGATTTCGCCGTTCTTCTTGCGGTTGGACACCTCGCCCTGCCAGAGACTGTTTTCGCGCAGCGCCCGCCAGAAGTCGGTATAGAAGCTTTCATCCTGCAGTCCGGGACCTAAAAGGCGTGGGCTGCGGCCGATCACTTCATCTTCGCCATAGCCGGTGATCTGGCTGAAGGCGCGGTTGACGGCGAGAATTCCCCCCCTCGATATCCGTGACCATCACGCCTTCGGCGACACTCTTCTGTACCACTGATGAAATCAGGGATTCGAACTCAGTTACGCGCAGCGAGGTGATGTCGCGCATGACCCAATGCAGACGGCGCACCTCGCCTTCTCCGAGAACGGCGAGTGCCAGGGCCGAGACAATCAGCAGTGGCGCGGCGGGGTCTTCGCGACACAGGTGTAATTCGCATTCGCGGCCAGTGACGCTGCCAGTCTGGCCGGCGCAAGACATCACGGCGAGAACTCTTGCGTGGTGCGCAGGCAGCACCCAGTCCTGCAGGTTGCCGCCTGCCAGGCGCTGCGGCGGCGCGAGCGCTGCGCTGGCCGGATTGCAAACCAGGATCCTGCCCGCGCCGTCGGTGACGATGTGGATGTCGCGCGAGCTCTGCATCAGAGCATCAAGCACGGCGCGGCTTTCTTCCAGCCGGGCACTCGATTCGCGCAGCGCTTCGTATTGCGTCTCTAGTGCGTCGTGGCGGTCGGCCATCTCCTGCAGGTCTTCGGCGTAACGGTAGAGCTGATCGTGGAGGGCCGCAGCGCGTGTGCTGCCCGGGAGGCGCTGCGTCTGGCCTCCGGCCGGCGCCGATTTTTCGAGAGGTTCGAAAGCGGGGTTCATGCCGTCACCTGCAGAGTGAGCTCCTTGACCACTTTAACGAGTTGCAGCGGACTGAAGGGCTTGATGAAGTAGGCGTCAGCCCCGCGGCTCATGCCAACTTCATAGTCCTGTGCCTGGCCTCGCGCCGTGACCATGATGACCCGCGTTTGCATGATTTGCGGGTCGCTCCGGATGGCGTCGAGCACCTGCAGACCATCGAGCGGTCCGGGCATCATCACGTCGAGCACAGCGAGATCGGGCTTCATACGGCGAATTACTTCAAGGGCGGTTGCTCCATCGCCTGCTTCGAGCACCTCGAAGGTCTTGCCCAGAGAAATCCGGATCAGGCGGCGGATGTCTGAATGGTCATCGACGAGCAGTATCTTTTTCATGTTGAAAGTTCCTCTGACTTACAAGTAGGCAGCCCGGCGCTCAATCATCCCGGCGCATATCGCGCGCAGTTGGTCAAACGGCACCGGTTTGGGGAAAATTCGGACGCCCTTGGGCATGCCGCCGCGCGCTTCGATGTCGGCTGGGTCGAGTCCGCTAATGACGACAATATCCATGCCCTCGCGGTAAGACGTGGCGGCGAGAAGATGAATCATCTGAAACCCGTCAAGGTCGGGCATCGCCAGATCGGTAATCATCAGATCAGGGGCATCGCGGCCGACGCGAATCAGGCCGTCGACGCCATTGCCGGCGGTGATTGTGTCGATCGGCAGATTCCAATTGCTGATGACGGTCTTGTACAGCTTCAGCAAGGCGCTGTCGTCCTCCACCACCAGTACTTTTATTCGCTCGTCTTGCCGGGCGGGAGCAGCATCCCAGTGCCGTGGTTTTACGTCGCCATCCAGCAAGCGTTGTACCGACGTGCGATTGATTCGACGATGGCCGCCATCGGTTTTCCAGGCTTCCAGCAAGCCGCTCTCAACCCACAGTTGCACGGTCCTCAGGGACACTCCGAGCATTTCAGCCGCTTCGCGCGTGGTGCAGTAGGCGGTCTTCTAAGGTAGAGTCATGATCTTCATATCCAGTTAATTAAGGAAACGCTGATCAAGTCCGGAGTTTCGGAAACCTGCGCAGCGTTTCCCTCTGAGGCGGGGGATATACAAGGGGGCATGCCCCCTGTTTCGTTATTCCTTGATGTTAAATTTCATTATGTATCATTAAAAGCATGAATTGAAGGCAATAAGTATCATTATGAACGCGCGAAGTAGCATATTTGATCAATAAGTATCATTTATTGCAATATATTTGAGATCGGGCAATTCTGCCCCACTTCAGAGGCAAGCGCAGCGCAGGTCGCAGCGCAGTTTTCCGAAATTCCGGACTTGATCAGCGTTTCCCTAAAGGCTGGCATGAGGCCGCCCACGCCTATCGGCGCTGCGCAATTGCGACGTTAGCTGACCCAGTGACCCACGAATCTGACACCTGATTTGTAGCCCTGCCAATACGCCCATGCGCACGCTGAATGCCGGCATTACCTGCTTTGTGCTGGGGGTGATCCGCCGGCCCCTGCTGGTGCCGCGCCTCGGCGCGCGGCTGGCTGAGCTGGCCGCGATGCCGTTCATGCTCGTCGCCATCGTGCTGTCGGCCCGCTTCATCGCGCGGCGGTTTGCGCTGGCTTCCGGCGCGCGGGTCCTTCTGGTGGCCGGGTTTCTCGCGTTGTTGTTGTTGGTGACGGTGACGGTGACGGTGACGGTGTCGGCGCAGCTGCTGCTGGCCGTGGCGCTCCAGGCCCGCCCGCTGGGCGAGTAGAGCGCCAGCCGCGATCCGGTGTCAGGGGGGCTACCTGGTGATGCTTCTGCTGTTTGCCCTGCTGCCGTTCATGCTGTCGCGACGGTCGCAACAGCAGGGTGGCGGCGCAGCTTGAATATGATCAATTTTGATTAAAAGTAATTTACTGAAAGGTCTCAACACCGGAATTGTGATCAGGTGGTTTCAGGCTATCCCAACGTCGGCATGTTCAATCCGGTGGCCTGGGCCGCCTGATGCGGCCAGCGCGAGGTGATGACCTTGCCGCGGGTGTAGAAATTCACACTCTCCGGGCCGTAGGCGTGCAGGTCGCCGAACAGCGACTGCTTCCAGCCGCCAAACGAAAAGAATGACGCCGGCACCGGGATGGGAACGTTCACCCCGACCATGCCGACCTGGATTTCCTGCTCGTAGCGGCGCGCCGCCTCGCCCGAGGCGGTGAAGATCGCGCTGCCATTGCCGTAGGGATTGGCATTGACCAGGGCGATGGCCTCATCCAGCGTATTCACGCGCAGCACGATCAGCACCGGGCCGAAGATCTCGTCGCGGTAGATCACCATGTCGGTCTTCACATGGTCGAACAGCGAGGGGCCGATGTAGAAGCCCTCCGGGTGGCTCGCCACCTTGAAGTCGCGGCCGTCGAGCACCAGCTTCGCGCCTTCGGCCACGCCCTTGTCCACATAACCCGAGACCTTGTCTCGATGCGCTGAGGTGATCAGCGGGCCCATTTCGATGCCTTTGGCGTCGCTCGGGCCGACCGGAATTGTTTCCGCTTTGGCTTTCAGCGCGGCGACTAGCGCATCACCCGCACCACCGACTGCTACCGCAACCGAGATGGCCATGCAGCGTTCGCCGGCCGAGCCGTAAGCGGCGCCGATCAGCGAGTCGGCGGCGAATTCGATGTCGGCATCGGGCATGACCACGGCGTGGTTCTTCGCGCCACCCAGGGCCTGCACGCGCTTGCCGTGCCTGGCGCAGGTTTCATAGACGTATTTCGCAATCGGCGTGGAGCCGACGAATGACACGGCGGCCACGTCCGGATGCGCCAGCAGCGTGTCCACGGCCACCTTGTCGCCATGCAAGATGTTGAATACGCCATCGGGCAGGCCGGCCTCGGTGAGCAGTTCGGCGAGGCGCATGCTGCAGGAGGGCACCTTCTCGGAGGGCTTCAGCACAAAGGTGTTGCCGCAGGCAATTGCCATGGGGAACATCCACATCGGCACCATGGCCGGGAAGTTGAAGGGCGTGATGCCGACGCACACACCGACCGGCTGGCGCAGCGTGTGCACATCGACGCCGGTGCCGACGCTGGCGGAATACTCGCCCTTTAGCAGATGCGGAATGCCGCAGGCGAATTCCACCACTTCGATGCCGCGCTGCACCGAGCCCATGGCATCGGGCACGGTCTTGCCGTGTTCTTCGGAAGCGATGCGCGCGAGTTCGGGCTGGTGTTCCTGCAGCAGTTGCAGGAACTTTTGCATGATGCGGGCGCGGCGCACCGGCGGCGTGTCGCGCCAGGCCGGGAATGCTGCTTTCGCGGCCTGCACGGCGCGATCGATGTCGGCCGCCTCGCACAGCGGCACCTTCGCGCTGACAGCGCCGCTGGCGGGGTTCATGACAGGTGCGGTGCGCGCCGAGGTGGAGGCGACCGCCTTGCCGGCAATCCAGAGCGGGATGGTTTTCATAGGGTGAATTGTCGCTGGAAATGGGATTGGGCGAAGTGGGATTTGTGGGTTGATCGAAGGAGAAGAAAATCCAGAAGAAAATCCAGAAGAAAATCCCCCCGCGCGCCTGCGGCGCGTCGGCCCCCTTTGACAAGGGGGTACACCAGGGCTGGGGTTGAGCGGAGGGGTGAGCCAGGGCTGGTGGTTGATCGGAGGGGTGAATCAGGCTTGTGGTTGATCGAAGGGTTCCCCCTTGTTAAAGGGGGACAGGGGGATTTGGGTTTTAGGTGATTAGACGAAAAGCAAATCCCCCCGCGCGGCTATGCCGGGTCGGCCCCCTTTGACAAGGGGGTACACCAGGGCTG
>CAMCYY010000169.1 GCA_945885335.1 Bordetella parapertussis | reverse complement strand
GCACTTTCGAGGCCTATCGCAAGATCTACCGCGACGTTATCACGCCCCTCCGTGTCGGCGAGCTGCTGATCCTGCGCCAGGACGTGCCGCGCAGCCTGCACGCTTGCATGAATGACATTTACGAAATCCTGCAGGGTCTGTCGGACGCCGGACGACTCGAGCCCGAGCGCCTGGCCGGCGAAATACACGCCCAGCTGCACTACGGCCGGTCAGAACAGATATTCGAACTCGGCCTGCATGAATACCTGATGCGATTCCTGGACAAGATTGATGCCCTCAGCACCGAAATCAACAAACACTTCCTCGTGCCTGACTACTCCTGATTCTGCGGCCCGCCGGGCCGGGACATTTGACTGTGCCCGGAGCTAGCTTGGTCGATTACAATAGGCCCATCCGATCATCACGCATCTAAAAACACAATGTCCGTCGTTCTGCAAAGCGTCCTTCAGACATGACCTACTGCGTCGGCATCCTCCTCGAATCAGGCATGGTGTTCGCCTCCGACTCACGCACGAACGCCGGCGTGGACCATATCTCCACCTTCAGCAAGATGAAGATATTCGAGCAGCCGGGCAACCGCTGCATCACCATCATGAGTTCGGGCAACCTCTCGGTCACCCAGAACGCCATCAACATGCTGGAACTGCACAGCCGGCGCGACGCCGCGCAGGGCAACATCTGGACGGCCGAATCGCTGTTCGACGTGGCCAGCCTGCTCGGCCAGAGCCTGCGCGAAGTGCGCCAGCGCGACGCGGCCTATCTGGCGGCGAACAATATCGAGGCCAGCGCCTCCTTCATCCTCGGCGGGCAGATCAAAGGCGAGCGTATGCGCCTGTTCCAGCTGTACACCGAGGGCAATTTCATCGAAGCCACGCCCGAGACGCCGTTCTTCCAGATCGGCGAAACGAAGTACGGCCGGCCCATCATCGACCGCGTGGTCACGCCCCAGACCTCGCTGATGGAAGCCGCGAAATGCGTGCTGGTGTCCTTCGACTCGACCATGCGCTCGAACATATCGGTGGGCCTGCCCATCGACCTGGTCTCATACGAGCGAGATTCGCTGCGCTTTGCGCTCAGGCGGCGCATCCTGGAGTCGGACGCCTACTTCAACATGATCCACACGCGCTGGGGCGAAGGCCTCAGGCGGGTGTTCGCCCAGTTGCCCGACCCGACCTGGGACGACGAGAGCGCCACGCGCCAGTATCAGGGCGAGATTTTCAAGTAACAAGTCAAGCAAGGCCCGGACGCTGCGCAGCGCTTCCGCCGCTGCCGCTCCGACAGACTTTCCTGGACTCGCCATGACCATTCGCGTCGCCCTGCACCATCTCACCCGCTATGACTTCGACCAGCCAGTCGGCCTGTCACCGCATGAGGTGCGCCTGCGCCCTGCACCCCATTGCCGCACGCCCATCCACAGCTATTCGCTGCGGGTAAAACCGGCGGAGCATTTCGTCAACTGGCAGCAGGACGCCTACGGCAATTACATCGCCCGCCTCGTCTTCCCGGAGAAAACAAAGGCGCTGGAAATCGTTGTCGACCTGGTGGCCGACATGACGGTGATCAACCCGTTCGATTTCTTTGTCGAGTCCTGGGCCGAGAAATTTCCATTCGCCTATCCGGCGCAGCTCGCCACGGAGCTCGCGCCCTATCTTGAGAAGGGCATGCCCGGTCCGCTGTTTGCAAAGTGGCTGGAGGGATTCAAGCGCAACGGTTACAAGCCCGACCTGCACATCGTCGATTTCCTCGTGGCGGTGAATCAGCGCCTGCAGGGCGAGATCAAGTACCTGGTGCGCATGGAGCCCGGCATCCAGACGCCGGACAAGACGCTCGAAGTCGGCCAGGGCTCCTGTCGCGACACCGGCTGGCTGCTGGTGCAGATCCTGCGCCACCTCGGACTCGCGGCACGCTTTGTATCCGGCTATCTGATCCAGCTCAGCGCCGATGTGAAGCCGCTGGACGGCCCCGCCGGCCCCAGCGCTGATTTCACCGACCTGCATGCCTGGGCCGAGGTCTACATCCCCGGCGCCGGCTGGGTCGGACTTGATCCGACTTCAGGCCTGTTCGCAGGTGAAGGCCATATCCCGCTGGCAGCCACCGCGATCCCATCCAGCGCCGCGCCGGTGTCCGGCTTCACCGACCCGGCCGAGTCGAAACTGAACTTCGAAATGACGGTCACGCGCATCCACGAAGATCCGCGCGTCACCAAGCCCTACAGCGAAGAACAATGGACGCACATCGATCTACTTGGACGCCAGGTCGATGCCGACCTCATCGCCGGCAACGTGCGCCTCACCCAGGGCGGCGAGCCGACCTTCGTGTCCGTGGACAACATGGACGGCCCGGAATGGAACATCACCGCCATGTCGCCGGAGAAATGGCAGAAGGCCGAGGAACTGGCCTGGCGCCTTCGGGAACGCTTCGCGCCCGGCAGCCTGATGATGTACGCGCAGGGCAAGTGGTATCCGGGCGAACCGCTGCCGCGCTGGGCCCTGCCCATCCTGTGGCGCGCCGACGGCGTGCCGCTGTGGAAAAACGCCGCGCTGATTTCAAGCGAATCAACGCCGGCAAAATCCACGGTCGAGGACGCGCAGCGCCTGGCCGATGCGCTGGCGATGAAGCTCGGCCTGTCGTCTGATTACGTCATCCCGGCCTTTGAGGATCCGCTGCTGGCGCTGCTCGGTGAGCAGAAACTGCCGGACAATTTCGATCCGCTGAAAACGCCACTGGCCGCGCACGACGACCGTGCCCGAGTAACGCGCATTGTCGATCGCGGCCTGGACCAGCCGGCCGGCTTCACACTGCCCCTGAAGGCAGACGAGAAACAAACCGGCGCAAACAGCGAATGGGAAAGCTCAGCCTGGCCGTTCCGGCGCGGCCGCCTGTTCCTGCTGCCCAGTTCGCATCCCATGGGCGTCCGTCTGCCGCTCGCCTCGCTGCCCGAGGTGCTGCCCGAAGATGTGCAGCAGGAGTATGACCGCGACCCGTTTTCCGAACGTGGCAACCTCCACGATGCCCACGCACTCACCGAAAAGCAGCGCCACGCCAAAAAACCCGCCATGGCAAAGCCTGCGCCGCGCGACATCGTGCGCACCGCGCTGTGCGTCGAGGCCCGCGAAGGCCGCCTGTGCATCTACCTGCCGCCACTCAAGCGCCTGGAGGACTTCCTCAACCTGGTGGCCTCGATCGAAGCGGTCTGCGCACAACTGAAATGCGCAGTGCGCCTCGAAGGCTACCTGCCGCCCCTCGACCCGCGGCTGAAGGTGCTGGCGGTGACACCCGACCCTGGCGTCATCGAGGTCAACGTACATCCGGCCACTGCCTGGCCCGACCTGGTGGCGAACACCACCGCGCTGTATGAGGCGGCGCGCGAAACACGCCTGGGCGCCGAGAAATTCATGCTCGACGGCCGGCACACCGGCACCGGCGGCGGCAACCATGTCACGCTGGGCGGCGCCACGCCCGCTGACAGCCCGTTCCTGCGCCGCCCCGACCTGCTGAAAAGCCTGATCACGTACTGGCAGAACCATCCGGCACTGTCCTATGTGTTCTCCGGACAGTTCATCGGCCCGACCAGTCAGGCGCCGCGCGTCGACGAGGCACGCGACGACAACCTGTACGAACTCGAAATTGCGTTCCAGCAGATGGATCTGCATCTCAAGGCCGGCGAGGAAAGCGCGAAGCCCTGGCTGGTGGACCGGTTGCTGCGCAACCTGCTCGTCGACCTCACCGGCAACACGCATCGCGCCGAGTTCTCCATCGACAAAATGTACTCACCTGATGGTGCCACCGGACGCCTCGGTCTGGTCGAGTTCCGCGCCTTCGAAATGCCCCCGCATGCGCGCATGAGCCTGGCGCAGATGCTGCTGCTGCGCGCGCTGGTGGCGAAGTTCTGGAAAGAACCCTATCGCGGCAAGCTGGTGTACTGGGACACGCAGTTGCATGACCGCTGGATGCTGCCCCACTTCATCGAGCATGACCTGCGCGATGTGCTGCGCGACCTGCGCGCCTCGGGCTATGCCTTCGACGATGCCTGGTACGCGCCGTTTCTCGAATTCCGCTTCCCGCGCTACGGCAGCGTGGTCTATGAAGGCGTGCGCATGGAATTGCGCCAGGCCATCGAGCCCTGGCATGTCATGGGCGAGGAAATGTCGGCCGGCGCCACCGCGCGCTATGTCGATTCGTCGGTGGAGCGCCTGCAGATCAAGGTCACCGGCATGACCGACCCGCGCCACATCGTCACCTGCAACGGCCGCCCACTGCCGCTCACACCGACTGGCGTGCAGGGTGAGTTTGTCGCCGGCCTGCGCTACCGGGCGTGGAATCCGCCCTCGGCACTGCACCCGACGATCAACATTCATTCACCACTGGTACTCGACATTGTGGATACCTGGAACTCGCGTGCGATCGGCGGGGCAACCTATCACGTGGTGCATCCGGGCGGACGCAACTACGACACCTTCCCGGTGAACGCCAACGAGGCGGAAGCGCGGCGCTTTGCGCGCTTCTGGGGACATGGCCACACGCCGGGGCCGCTGGACGTCAAGCCCGAGCCGGTGAATCGCGCCTTTCCGCTGACTTTGGATCTGCGGCGGCAACCGGTGTAGTTGCCGGCCCGATCGAAGCGCCCTACTTCTTCATCAATCCCTGAACCATCGGATTGATCGGCTGAATGCCCGCACCGCGAGGCATCTCAGCATCCTTCATCCCAGCCGTTTGTGCCGGTGGTGTCACCGCCGGCTTGCGCAGCGCATCCATCGCAGGAATGATAGTCAAGCGGTCGTTGATCTGCCCGGCCTCTTTCAAGCCGATGGTTTCGCAGGCTGTGCTCGAATAGGTAATGCGGTTGCCATCGGTACACTTGCTGAGCCCGCTCTGCGCCAGGCCCATGCGCGGCAGCAGCAATGCCAGCGCGGCAAGGCTGAACAGGACGGCGGTTGCCATTATCCGCAGGCGGTTCCATTCGCTGGAATTCAACGCAGCAGGAAGACGGGTACTGGAGCAGCGCGAGAGGTTCATCATGACGGGTACCCGTTTCCGATATCGGGTCGATCAGGTTACGACACTCTCGGGGCCATGGCCACTATCTTCCAGTACCGGGCGCCATGGAATGTCCGCCCCCAGGCACCGATACGCTTGACACCTTGAAGGGCCGTGGATACATTCTCGACTCCCATTCTGATATACAAACACGCGCCCATCATGAGAACCTCAATCAATTCAGTCATTTCCAGCCAGGATCCTGCCGCCATGTCCGCAATTCTGAACGAACTGCCCAAAGCCGCAGATACGGCCCAGAGCCTGCCGCGCGGCGGCCCGATGTCCGTCGGACGCGTGCTTGGCATCCTTGAACTGCTCGCCACCAACACGCACGGACTGTCGCTGGCCGAAATCAGCCGCCGCCTGAAGGCGCCCAAGGCCAGCGTGCTCGGCCTGCTGCGCGAACTCTTGGCACTGCAGTATGTGCGCAAGAACGAACGCGGCCAGTTCGAACTCGCCTCGCTCGCCTATCGCCTTGCGGTGGGCATCAGCGCCACCGGTTCGCTGCATCGCATGGTGGGCAACACGCTGATTGAGTTGTCCTCGGAACTGCACATGACGGTGGTCATGGCCTACCTTGACCACGAGCGCCACGTGCTCGTCTACGCCGACCGCTGCGAGACGAACAGCGCTGTGCGCTACGTCATCAAGCTGGGTGACCGCCTCGACATCCATACCCGCTCCACCGGCAAACTGCTGCTCGCCAACGAGCCCGAAGCCGACTGGCCGCTGTGGCTGGGCGCCGAGCCCTACCAGAAGTTCACCAAGCACACACGCACCCGCCTCGCCGACATCGCGCAGGACCTGCACCGCGCGCGCAAGGAAACCTTCGCCTGGTCGCACTCGGAGCAATACGACGGCATCAGCGGCGTCGCCTACCCGATCCGCGACGCCCATGGCAACATGGCCGCCGCGATCGCCCTGCAGGGCCTCAGTGAATGGATGGCGAACAACAAGGACCGCATCGAGGGCCGTCTGAAAGCCGCCTGCGATGCCGTGTCCAACGAACTGGCCCTGCGCCAGATCGAAGCCCGCTCGCTGCCGAAGTTCATTTAAAGCCATCCAAGCAGTCAGGGTTTTTATCCAGGGTCGGGGTTTGCCTGCGGAGGGCGTCACTGTCCGCCG
>CAMCYY010000168.1 GCA_945885335.1 Bordetella parapertussis | reverse complement strand
GACCTGGTCGCGCGGGGGGATTTACTGCATCAGGTCCACACACACCCATGACTGATCAACAAACACCACCTCTTCCCACCAAAGAGGAAATCAATCTCCTCGAAACCTTCGACGTCCTTGGCATTAACGACGTCGTGGTCGTCACCAACGCCCAACAGGCCGAGCAGGCCTTCGCTGACCTCAATGCAGCCGGCGTGGTCGGATTCGATACCGAATCCAAACCCACCTTCCGCGTCGGTGAGGAATCTACCGGGCCGCATGTGGTGCAGTTCGCCACGCCGCACAAGGGCTATATCTTCCAGGTGCATGTCGCCGAAACCTACGCCACGCTGATGGCCATCCTCGAATCCGAAGACATCAAGAAGGTCGGGTTCGGCCTCGGCGGTGACATGACCGGCATGAGCCGCCGCTTTGCCATCCAGCCGCGCGGCATCATCGACCTGAACAGCGCATTTAGCGCCATGGGCTATCGGAAAACCATCGGCGCGCGCCAGGCCGTGGCCCTGCTGTTCAAGAAACGCTTCATCAAGTCCAAGAAGATCAGCACTTCGAACTGGGCCAACCCGGTGCTGAATGAGCGGCAGGTGCTGTATGCGGCGAATGACGCCTGGGTGGCGGTTTGCGTGTATCAGGCGTTGCAGGTGAAGTAAGGGAATAACTGAACAAGGGGGGCATGCCCCCTTGTATATCCCCCACTGCAGAGGGAAACGCAGCGCAGGTTTCCGAAATTCCGGACTTGATCAGCATTTCCTAAGGGTTTGATGACGATCCGCAGACCTTGTTTGAAGAAATCCGTGAAAGTAATATCGGTGCTTTAGAAATCGGCGCTTGAGAATTCTGCAATACCGGATGCCCGCCCAGTGCCTGGGCAATACTGTGTACTGGAATAAGACAATGACCTCCGACATCAAGCAAGGACAGATCGTTGAGACCATCGTCGACACTGCGAACGGTAAGCTGCGCGGCGAACAGGTCGGCGGCATACATCGCTTCCGGGGTGTGCCCTATGGCCAGTCGACCGGCGGTGCAAACCGTTTCCTCAGGGCTCGGCCGGTTGATCCGTGGCGCGGCGTGCGCGAAGCAGCAGGCTATGGCCCGCGGGCGCCACAGCCGGAGGAGCCCTCCAGCGGACTCGCCTGGCGCGGCTGGATACGCGATCGCAGCGGGATGGGCGAGGATTGCCTGGTCCTGAACATCTGGACGCCGGGGCTTGATGCCGGAAAACGGCCGGTGATGTTCTATATCCATGGCGGTGGATTCAACACCGGCTCGGGCGGCGCGGCCGGTTGCGATGGTGAAATCATGGCCCGGCGCGGCGACGCGGTGGTGGTCACGCTCAATCACCGCCTCAACCTGTTCGGACATCTGTACTTTGAGCGGGCCGATGAGCGCCATGCCGATGCCGGCAACAACGGCGTACTGGACATCATCGCCGCCCTGCAATGGGTCCGCACCAACATTCACGCCTTCGGCGGCGATGCCGGCAACGTGACTATCTTCGGGCAGTCCGGCGGCGGCTCCAAGGTGGCTGTACTGATGGCCATGGCGGAGGCGAAGGGTCTGTTCCACAAGGCCGTGGTGCAGAGCGCCTCCTCGCTCATCCGCATGGCTGCACCCGAAGAGGCCGCCCGTTGCACCCACGCATTGATGAATGAACTGGGCATGGCGGGCAGGGGGCCGTCCGCGCTGCAGGATGTCCCTGCGGCCACGCTGCTGGCGGCGCGCAAGCGGGCGGTTGCAACGGCCGGTGACAACTTCCGTCCGGTGGTGGACGGAGGCAGCCTGGTCTCGCATCCGTTCGACCCCTCCGCGCCAGCCGCCTCAGCGGACGTTCCGCTGCTCATCGGCACCTGCGAGACCGAGCTGACGTTCGCCCTGGGCGTGAATCCGGGCAACTTCACACTGTTGGAAGATGAGGCACGGCAAAGGGTAAGCAAATTTGTTGGTGTCGATGAGGCGCAGGCTGCAACCCTCATGCGCCGTTTTCGCGCCAGCCGGGCATCGGCATCGCCCAGCGACGTCATGATTGCCGTCATGAGCGAGCACATGTACCGGCGCAATGACATCCTGGCCGCCGAGCGCAAGGCTGCCGAGGTCGCCGCCGGTGGCGCTCCCGCCTACATGTACCTGTTCACCTGGAAAACGCAGGCGGTGGAGGGCATGCTCAAGACGCCGCACACGATGTGCATACCCTTTGTCTTCGGAACGGTCGATGCCGCCGCCGAGATGCTGGGTAGTGGGCCCGAGCGGCACATCCTGTCCGATCGCGTCATGGATACCTGGCTTGCCTTTGCCCGCACCGGCAGGCCCGGCCATCCCGGGCTGCCGTCGTGGCAACCTTATTCCGCCGGAGAGCGCGCCACCATGATCTTCGACAATGAATGCCGGCAAGAGGCGGATCCTCTGTCTGCGGATCGCCTGGCCATGGAGGACGTCCCGCCCTATACGGCGGATGCCTCCACGCGGCGCAATGGCTGAAAACCGGCTGTCCGCTACTCTTCGAGTTTGATCCCGGTGTCCTGCACCACCTTGCGCCAGCGCGTGCTTTCTGCCGCGATGTGCGTGCGCAATTGTTCGGGCGTGCTGCCCACCATGTTGTAGCCCTCAGCCTCCATCTTCTTGACGATGGCGGGGTCCTTGGCCACTTTGATGAGCTCAACGCTGATGCGGTCCACCAGAGCGCGCGGGGTTGCCCCGGGCGCCATGAACCCGCTCCAGTAGGTGTAGTCATAGCCTGTGACGCCTTGCTCCGCCAGCGTGGGCAGGTCCGGCATCACCTTGATGCGCTCGGCACTGGACACCCCGATGGGACGCAGCTTTCCGGAGGTCATGAAGGGCCGCATGGGCAGCACGCCACCCATCCCCATGTGCACGCGCCCGGCCAGCAGATCCGTGGTCATGGGGCCGGTGCCCTTGTACAGCACGATCGTGATGTCGGCGCCGGAGGCCGCCTTGAACCACTCGGCGGCCAGATGAGTGACACCCCCGACGCTGGCCGTGCCGTAGTTGAGCTTGCCGGGATTGGCCTTGGCATACGCCATTAATTCCTTGAGGTTGTTAATGGGCAGGGAGACGGGAACCATGAGCATGCTGGAACGCTTGCTCGTCAGCGACACCGGCGCAAGGTCCTTGGCCGGATCAAAGGGCAGGTCCTTGTAGGCAATCGTCAGCATGGTGACGGTGGGATTCACGGCGAGGAGGGTCAGGCCGTTGGGCGCGGCCTTGGCGACGTAACCCGCGCCTATGGTCGTGCCCGCACCGCCCTTGTGTTCGATCACGAACTGCTGGCCGGTGTTCTCGGCGAGCTTCTGGGCATAGATCCGATACTCCGGGTCTGAAGAGCCGCCGGGCGGGTAGGAAATCACGATGGTGACCGGCCGGGAAGGCCAGGCGTCGCCGCCGCTCTGGGCAAAAGCAAAGCCAACGGACAACAACCCCAACGCTGCAAAGCAGCATCTGACTGCACTGGATGCCTGCATCTTCTTCTCCTTTGATGTTGACAGACGCGGGCCCTGGTGCCAACGCCATATTTTTTTCCGGACTTTCTGGTGTTGGGTGCCCGAGTCATTGTCCTGCAGTTTCAGCGTAGCGCAATCATGACCGACGAAGAATGCTTCGCGCAATTCACGGAACGACTCTACTCCTCCGGCCCGGCTTGATAAAGGCGATCAATGTATCCATTTGCTTCAGTCGGCAGGTTTCACTGAGTGAAATTCCGGGCAAATTGAATGCACGGGAATAGAATGGAAACCAGAGTTTCAGCCGCGTCAGCATCGGCGCTCCGGATGCGCCCCGGATAACGCCTGGTCCGTATGACAGGCGTCGGGGCGATGCGCAGTGTTGATGCCTTCGAGTTTTGCTTAAGCAGAGGCCCGCAAAGAGGTCCGCCTGTAAAAGGAGGTTGCCATGATTCGCATTCCCTGTTTGGCGCGCGCGCTGGGCATTGCTGTGCTGACTTTTTCGATGGGTTTCGCGAACGGCCAGGACAAGCCCGCTCGCACGGCCTCGGGCTATCCGGCCAAGGCCGTACGCATTATTGTCGGCAATGCGCCGGGCGGTGGTTCTGACACCATCGGTCGTTTGATTGCCCAAAAGCTGAACGAACGCCTGGGGCAGGCTTTTATCATCGAGAACCGTGCCGGTGCCGGAGGGTTGGTGGGCATGGAGATGGCGGCAAAGGCCGACCCCGATGGATACACGCTTTATATTGCCAGCGGCAGCGGCACGGTCAATGCCGTTCTCATTAGCAAGGTTCCCTACGATGTAAAGAAGGCTTTTGCGCCGGTGGTGCAATTGTCGGCCGCGCCCTCCATTCTCGCGGTCAATCCGGCGCTGCCCATACGCTCGGTGAAAGAGCTGATTGCCTACGCCAAGGCCAACCCGGGCAAGCTGAATTATGCCTCTTCGGGCATCGGTTCATCGGCCCACTTGGTGGGGGAGTTGCTCAACTACCGCGCCGGCATCGATATGGTGCACGTTCCTTACAAGGGCATTGGGCCGGGGATCGTTGATGTCATTGCCGGTAGAACGCAGGTGCTGGTCGGCAGTGCCATATCGACCATGCCGCATGTCAAATCGGGTAAGGTGAGGGCGATCGCAGTCACCAGCGAAAAGCGGGCGCGCAGCATGCCTGACTTCCCGGCGATCTCCGAGTCGGGGCTTCCGGGCTTCAACTGGGTGGGCTGGTTCGGCATTCTCGCGCCCGCCGGCACTCCGCAGCCTGTGATCGCGTTTCTCAATCGCGAAGTCGTGGCTGTATTGGGCATGCCCGAGGTGCTGGCTGCACTGGCAGCGGACGGATCGGAAGCAGCGCCCGGTTCGCCTGAGCAACTCCGGGAGGCATTTGACAGCGGTCTTGATCAAGCCACGAAGCTGGTCAAGGATGTCGGGCTCAAGCTGGAGTAGGCCCACATGCACGGTGGGCGGTGCCCCGTTCCCGACTCGAACCTTGACTTGAACATCGGGTAACTGCTAAAACAAAAAAGCCCGCTTTCGCGGGCTTTTCATTTCAGCGAGAACGGTCCCGCGCGTCCTGCCTTGCGTTATCAATCGTCCTTCAGGTAGGTGAAGCGTCAATGACAGGCGGCAGCAGAAATCCTCGCATGTTCTACGGCTGGTACATCGCAGCCGCCGGTGCTGGCACGAACTGCGTTGTACTTGGCATCACGCAGTTCGGCTTTGGCGTCTTCATCGAGGCCTTCCGCGTCACTTTCGGCTGGAGCGTGACGGCAATTGCGCTGGGCTATTCCATCCGCACGCTGGAGCAGGGGCTGTTTGCGCCGGTGACCGGATACATCGCAGACCGTGTCGGCCCGCGGCGCATGGCCATGGCCGGCATTGTCGTGATCTCGCTGTCGCTGGTGCTGTTCTCGCAGGCCACCACGTTGCCGCTCTACTATCTGGCATCCGTCATCATGGCCATGGGCCAGAGCATCGGCGGGGCCAATGCCTTCACGCTGGCCATCATGCGCTGGTTCGTGAAGCGGCGCGGCAATGCCATGAGCGTCATCACGACGGGCAACGGCTTTGGCTACTTCGCGACACTGGCGCTGGCTGCGCTGCTCGCAGCACTCGGCCTGCATGACACTTTTCTTGTTCTCGCGGCCATCGTGTTCTGCATCGGCTTCCCGCTGGCCCTCGTAATCCGTGACCGGCCCGAAGATCTGGGCCTGCTGCCCGATGGCGCTGCTGCATCGGATGCCGGGGCCAGGAGTGGGGTGGGCAATGCGGCCAAGGCCGCGCCTGCCGTGGTGGCGGATTCGGGCGTACGCGAAGCGATCCGCTCGCCGAGGTTCTACATCCTGGTGATGGCCATGGCGGCTGGCGCGGCTGCGCAACTGGTATGGATCGTGTTTCAGGTCCCGCATCTCGTGGCGCAGGGGTTCAGCATCACCTTCATCGGAACGCAGGCAGCGATCTACGGCATGATCGCCATACCACTTCGCTGGGGCGTGGGCTGGCTGGGCGACACCTTCGGGCGGGCGAGGGTGTACATGATCGCCGTGTGCCTGGAAGGCGTGGGTCTGTGCTTCCTCGCCTTTGTCACGCCGGACAAGTGGTGGCTGTTCATCCCCTTCTATCTGACCTTCGGCCTCGGGCATTGCGGCTGGCTGGTGCTGAACAACACGCTCACGGCGGATTTCTTCGGCAGCCGCAACTTCGCCACCATCCGCGGGCTGGTGAATACGTGTTCGATCCCGGTGAGCCTTGTGTTGCCGCTGGTGATGGGGTACGTGTTCGACACGCAGGGGAATTACCAGATGGCG
>CAMCYY010000167.1 GCA_945885335.1 Bordetella parapertussis | reverse complement strand
CACTGGAGGGCTTCACCATCGCGCAGATCAGCGACATCCATGTCGGGGCGACCATACGCCGCGGCTACGTCAGCGCCATTGTCGATGCAGTGAACGCACTGAAGCCAGACCTGATTGCGGTCACCGGCGACATCGTGGACGGCAGTGTGGAACAACTCGCGGCGCATACCGAGCCACTGGGACGGCTGTCGGCGCGGCATGGCGCATTTTTCATCACCGGCAACCACGAGTATTACTCCGGCGCGCATGCCTGGATCACGGAAATGCAGCGCCTTGGCCTCGTCGTGCTGATGAATGAACACCGGGTGCTGGACCACGACGGCGCCGACATGCTCGTCGCCGGTATCAATGACTTCAGCGCCGAGCATTTCGACCCGTCACATAAAAGCGACCCGGCCGCCGCACTCAGCGGCGCGCCGGCTGATGCCGCATTCCGGCTGCTGCTCGCGCACCAGCCGCGTTCGGCCTTTGCGGCGAAGGGACTGGGATTCCACCTGCAGTTGTCCGGCCACACGCATGGCGGCCAGTTCGTGCCATGGATCTGGTTCGTGCGATTGCAACAGCCCTTCACCGCCGGCCTGCATCGCCTGGGGGGACTGGATGGCCTGTGGGTCTATGTCAGCCGCGGCACCGGCTACTGGGGCCCGCCCAAGCGCTTCGGCGCGCCCTCGGAGATCACGCTGCTTCGGCTAAAGGCCGTCGCAGCAGGAAATGGCTGATCATAATGTTCATGTAGATTCTTTTAAATAAAAGAATTTCACACGATTTTGATAATAATATAAATTTATCTCCGACAGCACTGGCAGTACGCAAATGCCAGGTTTCATCGCTGCGGAATCAGCTTGATCTCGATTGTGCAACCCACAGCTTCGGCATATTTCTTGAGCGAGGTCAGTGACGGGGCGTGCTTGCCTGCCGACTCAAGGCGCGAAACCGTGCTTTTTGTCGTACCCATGCGTGAGGCCACCACCTCCTGTGTAAGGCCGGCACGCGAACGCGCCGCCAGCATTTCGTTCACGACAGCATATTCGACGGCAAGCGCCTCATACGCAGCCTGAAAACCAGGACGCTTTCTCGCCTTCTTGAGGAAAGCCTTGTGGTCATGGGGTACGGGTTGGTGCTTGATATCAGCCATGGTGTATCTCCTTCATGCGTTTCCGTGCCAGCTTGAGTTCCTTGTCCGGCGTCTGCTGCGACTTCTTGATAAACGCGTGCAACACGACGGCGCGCTGGCCGATGAGAAAGCAGTAAAACGCCCGTCCAATCCCCGAGCGACCCCTGGGCCGGAGTTCAAACAAACCTTCGCCGAATGTCCGCGAATGCGGGAGCCTCAGATTCGGGCCATGCTCCATGAGGAGTTCCACAATATAGGCGTAGTCCGCGAGGACGTCTGCAGGCCAGGACTCGATCTCAGCGAGCACTTTCGGGTGAAAGTATTCGATGGAATAGGACATGAACCAATGTTCTCATATTTGAGAACATTGATCAATCCGGGAAATCAGGATTTAACCCTGAGCAGCGCCAGGGCCACCGGTATGGTGATCGACGACAGCGCCACCGACAGCACCATGGCAAAGGCAATGGTGCCCTCCAACGTCTTGAACTGGCGCGCCATGAGATAGACATTCGCGCCGGTGGGCGCCGCAGCCAGCAACACCACCACCTGCGTGTTCAGCGTCGAGAGCCCGAGCCAGCGCGCCAGCAGATACACCAGCAGCGGCTGCACCACCAGCTTCAGCGCGCAGATCACCAGCGATTCCTTCAGGCCGTCCTTCAGCGAATAGGTGGCGAGGCCCATGCCCAGCGCCACCAGCGCCAGCGGCGCGGCCGCCTCACCCAGCAACACGAACGTCTGGTCCAGCACCGCCGGCAGCGGAATGCCGGTGAAGCCGAACAGCGTGCCGCCGAGGATGCTGGCGACAATGGGATTCGTGATCACGTCCTTCGCCGTCTTTGCGATGCCCGCGAGCAGGTTTAAATCCGCCGACCTGTCGCGGCGCGCCCACTCCACCGACACCGTGACCAGCGTCCAGAGCAGGAAGGCGTTGAACACCAGCACCAGCGACACCGCAGGCACCGAGGCATCGCCCAGCGTGATTTTCGACAGCGGCAGGCCGAGCAGCACGATATTGGAGAACACCGCCCCGAGGCCGAACACCGACTGCGACACGCCATCCATGCGGAACATGAAGCGGCCCAGCACGCGCCCTAGCAGGAACACCGCGAGGCAACTGCCGAAGAACACGATCAGCAGCGTCCAGTCGGGCGGCGGCAGGTTCGATACGCCCGACATCAGCCGGAACAGCATGGCCGGAATCGCTATTGAGAACACGAACTGTGTCAGCGCATCGGCGATCGTCTTCGGCCAGCGCGCCCATTGCACCAGCGCGTAGCCGAGCAGCACCAGCAGGAACAGCGGCGCGGTGAGGAGAATCAGGTGTTGCAGCATGGTGAGCGCTTTGGTATCTGCCTATTTTGACAAGCGTCCATCGAGCGGCTCCGGACGAACGCCCTGTGGTTGTTCTGGTTCGCGATGATGCCGCCCGCGTCGAAAGATCAATCCCCGGGCGTTGATTCGGTCAGTCGGCATTATCCCGCACTTGGGCCACACCTTTCCGGAAAGGCAAAGCGGCCCGCAACGGGCCGCCTGCCGAGTACCAACGAAAAATCCTTCAAGCGGACGCGGATCAATCCCCGCCTTTGGCGGAATCTCCGCGGGCAGAGCCGTCGCCCGCTTCTTTGGACGCATTCGCGGCGCGGCGCTTCTTGTCGCGCTCGTAATTGTCCAGCGCCACCTGCACCAGCGGCTGTCGCTTGACGCCCTCCTTCTTCGGCATCACGTAGCCCGGATCGAAGGAACCCATGCGCCGGTTGTTGTAGGTGCTGTGGGCATTGATGATGTGGTTCGTGAAACCCTGCGCATCCTGGGCCTGGTTCACGGCGAGCTTCGTGGTGCGCATGTCGAACGGATCATTGCGCGCCACGTCAGCGGCGTATTCCAGTGTTTCGGCGACCAAGCGGTCATTCGGGATGACGCGGTTCACCAGCCCGTATTCCTTCGCCTGCCCGGCATCGATGAAGCGGCTCTGGAACAGCAGTTCCTTCGCGATACGCGGATGGATGTCGTAAGGCACGGCAAAATACTGGAAGGCCGAGCAGAGAAATTTCGCATCCTCGCCGGCAAAAATGATGTCGGCAGTGGAAGCCACCATCCAGCCACCGAAGATGCAATAGCCCTGCACGGCGCAGATCATGGGCTTGGGGATATTGCGCCAGCGAAGATGCATGTCCACATACAGGCGCCAGGTTCGATCAAAAAAACCGCGTTGACCTTCCTCGAGGGGAAACTTCTTGCGATGCTCCATTTCTTCAGTCGAGCCAAGGTCGTGGCCGGCTGAGAAGCTTTTCCCCGCACCGAACAGACAGATGACGCGCACCTCATGGTCGGCACCAGCCGAATCAATCGCATGGTCCAGTTCCTCCAGCAGGATCGTGCTCTGCACGTTCACGCTCTCGGGGCGATTCAGCGTGATGCGCGCAATCTTGTCCTTCACCTCATAGAGGATGTGCTGGTACTTCTGCTCTGCGTACTTGATGTGCTGGTAGCTGCTCATGGACTTTCTCCTGTTAGTGTTTTTTGCAATTCGGTAAATGGCTTCTGCCTTGCCAGGGCAGCCTAGGGCAGAAAGGGTACGCGGCTGGTCTGCCCGAGCTGCGAACGCAGCACTTCCTGGGCGTCCTCGACGAATTCCTCCATCAGCGCACGCGTCGTGCGCGGATCGATGATGTCCACCTGCCCGGCATGCGCGGTGCGAAAGGGCGAGGCCAGTTCGCCGAGGCGTGCCTCGATCTCGGCGCGCTTGGCCGCCGGGTCGGGCGCCGCTTCGATCTCGGCGCGATAGGCCGCCGAAACACCGCCGGTGATGTGCATGGAACCCCAGTTGCCCGAAGGCCAGGCATAGCGCCGGTACATGGTGGTGCCGCCGCCGCGATGGTTCAACCCGCCGGCAACGCCATAGACCTGACGGATGACAAAGGTGAGGTAGGGAACCTGCGACATGTTCAGGATGCCCAGCGTGCGGGCGCCCTTGCGGATGATGCCGTCGCGCTCGGACTGCTCGCCGACCATGAAGCCCGGCTCGTCGCAGAAATAGATGATGGGCAGGTGGAACATGTCGCAGATCTGCAGGAAGCGGCCGACCTTGTCCGAAGCAGCGACATCCAGCGCCCCGCCGAGGAATTTGCAGTTGTTTGCCATCACGCCGACCGGGAAGCCGTTCACGCGCGCAAACGCGGTGATGCGCGAACGGCCATAGAGCGGCTGGATTTCGAAAAAGGATTCGCGATCGATGACAATGTCGATCAGCTTGCGCGCGTCGTAGACCTGGCGCGGATTGCGCGGCACCAGGGACAGCAGCTCCGCGCTGCGTTCGACCGCCGGTGGCGCCGGCTCGGTGCGCGGCGGCATCTGCCACACGTTCTGCGGCAGGTAGGACAGAAAGCGCTTGATCTGGCGGAAAGCATCCACCTCGTCCTCGGCCACGTTCGCAATGACGCCGGAGTGGCGCACGTGCACATCGACGCCACCCAGCGCCTCCTTGTCAATGTCGATGCCAAGGCCGGCCTTGACCACCGGCGGGCCGCCGGCAAACAGCTGACTGGTGCCCTTCACCATGATGTTGAAGTGGCAGAACACGCCGTAAATCGCAGGCAGCCCGGCCGCCGAACCGAGCACCGCGGACACGCAGGGCACGCGCTGCAGGATGTCGTACTCCATGGTGCGGTCGGCGGTGGACAGATAGGTGCGGCCGATTTTCTCGAAGGTTCGCACGCTGCCGCCGGCGGCATCGAGCAGGCGGATGAAGGGAATGCGGTTCGTGTAGGCCTGCTTCAGCGACCACTGGCCCTTGTCGGCAATCGATGCATCGGCAGCACCGCCGCGAATGGTGAAGTCCCCGCCGAGCACCATGGCCTTGCGGCCATCGAGCTTGACATAGCCCGCGACGGAATTTGCCGGCGTGAGTTTTTTCAGGTTGATGCCGTCCCAGTCGGGCGTGCCCGCCAGCAGGCCCCCCTCCCTGAAACTGCCGGGGTCGCCAAGGATGTCGATGCGCTCACGCACGGTGAGCTTGCCGCGGCTTTTATGAAAGGCAACCGACTCGGGGCCGCCCATTGCGCGCGCCATCGCGGCGCGCCGGTTCAGTTCATCAACCTCGGATTGCCATGACATGGTCTTGCTCTCCTTGTCGGCACTGCGGACTTGCTGTTTTTATTGTCGCTGCAACTGCACTGCTATCTCTGAAACGCCGTCGGCTCGGCCGACGTCACGCCGGCGCGATCCAGCTCTTCGATTTCCGCCGCGGACAGGCCCACGACATCCCTGAGTATCCAGTGTGTGTCAGCGCCCAGGCAGGGCGAGGCACTGCGTTGCGCGCCCGGCGTGAGGCTGAGCCGGAACGGCAGCGAGGGATAGCCATGCGTGCCGGCCTCGGCGTGATTGAGCAGCGTGACGAAATCGCGCGCCACCAGATACGGGTCTTCCATCACGCCGCGCGCGTCCTGCACCGGCGCAGCGCGTATGCCGGCGGCCTGCAGGCGTTCGGCCACCATCATCTTGGGCATGGTGCGTGTCCAGCGCGTGATCGGTTCGCGCAATTCATCCTGGTTTTTCCAGCGCGCCTCGAAGGTTGCGTAGCGCGCATCGCGTGCGAGTTCGGGCTGCCCGATCAACGCACAGAGCGTCTGCCATTCGGCATCGGTCTCCACGGCAATCGCCACCCACTGGTCATGCGCGGCGGCGGGATAGGCGTCATGCGGCGCAGCCCAGCGCACGCGGTTGCCATGCGGCACGGGGTCAACGCCGGTGGCGATGGCATGCAGCAATTCCTCGCCAATGAACTGCATGGAGGCCTCGACCTGCGGCAGCTCGATGTACTGCCCTTCGCCGGTGGCATCGCGATGCGCCAGCGCAGTGAGCAGTACTGCTGCGGCGTTGTAGCCGCCCATGGGGTCGGGATAGACCTGGCCCGTGGTCGCGGGCGGTCCGTCGGGATAGCCGATCAGCGCGCTCATGCCGGCGGCCACTTCCATGCTGGCACCGTTCGCAGTGCATTTGGCGAGCGGCCCGTCATTGCCGAAGCCGGGCATCTCGCACACGATGATGCCAGGATTCAGTTTGGAGAGCGCCTCGTAACCCACGCCCATGCGCGCCAGCGTGCCCGGCGTGAAGTTCGACACCACGATGTCGGACTTCGCCGCGAGCTTCAGCATGGCGTCCTTGCCGCCCGGATGCTTCAGGTCCAGCGTGAGCGACTGCTTGTTGATGTTTTGCGA
>CAMCYY010000166.1 GCA_945885335.1 Bordetella parapertussis | reverse complement strand
GATCAAGGGACTGGCAGAGGCGGACATCGACTATCTCAACCGTGCATGGCACCGTCTCTCGCCCTGGCCCGATACCGTAGGCGGCCTCAATCGGCTGCGCGGACGCTATGTGATCTCCACGCTGTCCAACGGCAATGTCTCGCTGCTGGTGAACATGGCAAAGAATGCCGGCCTGCCCTGGGACTGCGTGCTGTCGGGCGAATTCTTCAAGGCCTACAAGCCCGACCCGCGAGTCTATCAGGGTGCCGCGGCCGTGCTGGGTTGCGCCAACGACGAAGTGATGCTGGTGGCGGCACATCCCAACGACCTGGAGGGCGCGCGCAAGGCCGGATTGCGAACCGCTTATGTGCATCGTGCGCTGGAGTTTGGCGCAGAGAAGCGCAAGAAATCGATGGCTGAACTGAATCTGGATTTCGACGTATTGGCGACAGATTTTCTGGATCTGGCGCGCCAGCTCGAGGCCTGAAACAGCGCCCTGCTGGTCGCTGCGATTCGGCCGGGAACGCGCCGGCCCGCGATGGTTCCAAATGGTGTTGTCAGCAGGGCTACCCATTCAGGCGAGGTCTCAATGAACCACAACATCCCTTCCTCTTTTTTCCGGCGCCGGCATTTCATCGGCGGCCTCGCCGCAGGCACGGCGATGCTGGCCGCGCCCGCGCTGTTGGCGCAGGAACTGGTGCGCACGCCGGCGCAGACCGAAGGGCCGTTCTATCCGGACAAGCTGCCGCTGGACAGTGACAATGACCTGGTCCAGATCAAGGGTGCTGCCGCATCCGCGCTGGGCGAGGTGACGCGGCTATCCGGCCGCATCCTCGATGCGCGCGGCAATCCGCTGCGCAATGCCACGGTTGAAATCTGGCAGGCAGACAAAAACGGCGCCTACATCCACAGCGGCAGCGGCAATGCCGCGCGGCGCGATACCGGCTTCCAGGGCTTCGGGCGCTTCGAGACCGGCGCCAGCGGCGAATACCTGTTCCGTACCATCAAGCCGGCGCCCTACCCGGGCCGCGCGCCGCATATCCATGTCGCGGTAAAACTCAAAGGCATGGAGACCTTCATCACCCAATGCTATGTGCGCGGCGAAGCGCAGAACGAACGCGATGGCGTGCTGTCCCGCATACGCGATGCAAAGGCACGCGCATCGGTGATCGTTCCGTTCGAGCCACAGAAGGGCGCGAACAACGACGAACTGACAGCGCGCTTTGATATTGTGCTGGGATTGACGCCGTCGCAGACTTAAACTGCGAGCCCCGCCCTTGCAAGGCCGACAGCAGAATGACCACGCAACATGAGTGACACTAGCGCAACAAAGCACGAAATCAAACCGGGACAGTCGGTCGAGCTGCTCAAGGAACTGCACATCCTGACCCGCGACGGCAAGCTGAACCAGGACAGCCGCCGCAAGCTGAAGCAGGTCTATCATCTGTGCCAGTTCATCGAGCCGCTGATCAACGACGTGCGCAAGGACCATCCCGATGTGCAACTCGTTGACCATGGCGCCGGCAAGTCCTACCTCGGCTTCATCCTGTACGACCTGTTTTTCAAGACCCTGAACGACGGCGCGCACATCTACGGCGTCGAAGCCCGTGACGAACTGGTGGAAAAATCGCGCGCCCTGGCAAAGCGGCTCGGCTTTCCCGGCATGTCCTTCCTGAACCTGTCGGTGGCGCAGTCCATCAATGCACCGGAACTGCCGCCGCGCATCGACATCGTGACCGCATTGCACGCCTGCGACACCGCCACCGACGATGCGATCCGCTTCGCACTGGAACGCCAGGCGCGCTACATCGTTCTCGCGCCCTGCTGCCAGGCCGAAGTGGCTGCAGTGCTGAGGAAGAACAAGGGGCAGTCACTGGGCAATCCCCTTACCGAGATCTGGCGCCACCCGCTGCACACGCGCGAGTTCGGCAGCCAGGTGACGAACGTGCTGCGCGGCCTGCAGCTCGAAGCCCACGGCTACCAGGTGAACGTGACCGAGCTGGTGGGCTGGGAACACTCGATGAAAAACGAACTGATCATCGCCACGCAGAAAAACCTGCCGCGCGAGCGCCCGACAAGGCGGCTGAATGAAGTGCTGCAGACGCTCGGCCTGCAAGAAATGGATCGCCGCTTTTTTGTTACGTCGTAGAGCTCAAGGCCACTACTCGCAGCGCATGGCCGGGCGGTAGGTCTGGTTCAGGCGCGTGCCGCTGCTGCCGCCATTGCTGATGCCACCACCGGTGACCCAGATCAGCCCGTCGTGAAACGTCGCCCCCGTCACGCCGTGAACCGGAGTCGGCATGTCGGGCAGTTTGGTCCAGCGGCCATTGCGCGGATCATAGACATCGTGATCGGGAAACATTCCCGTGGCGTGTTCGCCACCCCAGACATGAAAGCAGCCATGCGCCATGACGCCGTTGATGCCGCTGCGTCCTTTCAGCATGGGTGCCGCAACGGACCAGGTGCGCGTCTTCGGATCATAGGCCTCGAAGGCCGTGGTCTTGTCGCTCTGGAATCCGCCCTCCAGCCGGCCACCGACGAAGTACGCCTTGCCACCAATGGCCGCGCCGGCAATGTGGTTGCGCTGGCTGGGCAGATCGGGCAATACCTCCCAGCGATCCGCCTTGGGATCGTAGACGGCGAAATCATGCCCGCGGGGCGGACGGCCACCCGCCACATAGATTTTTCCATCGATGACCACGGTCGCCGCGGCACTGCGCGCAGTGGGCATGCGTGCCTTTTCCACCCACTTGCCCACTTTCGCGTCCAGCGCATACACGGTGTCCACGTAGGCGCGGTTGGGATCGGTCTGCCCGCCGATGAGATAGATCACGCCATCGACAGTGGCCGCCATGCCGTGGTTATTGGGTTCGGGCAGCGGCGGCCCCAGCCGCCAGCTATCCGTGACCGTATCGTAGATTTGCACGGTCCTGACAGTCACCCGCCCTGCCGGATAGCCGCCCAGAACGTAGATTTTTCCATCCAGTGGCGTCAGGGTGAATTCGGAATTGGGCTCCACCATCTCGGCCCGTTTGCCCCATTGGCCGGGCCCCGGATCGGCAGCAATCGCCGCCGCAGTGAACAGGATTCCGCAGGCCATGAACCACCGATTGGTGCGACTCAGCATCATCAGTCCTCCCGATCGAAGAGTGCGCCCCTCACTGTTCCACCACGGGCTGGGACAACACCCAGAGGCTGAACATTGTATAGCCAACCCTGAGCGCAGCCATGGGCACCTGGCTGAGGAAGGCGGTTCGGCGGTCGCGAAACAGGCGCAGTGCGGCAGCATGCGCCACGACGAGGCCGGCGATGTGCCCGACCACAATGGCGATGACCAGCGCGTTCCAGACGAATCGCGCATCAACAATGCCGCTGTCGATCTCATAGGTCCGGGTGCCGAACAAATCCCAGCCACGCCCCAATGGATCAGACAGCAAGGGAATGAGTGCCTGACCGTTGATCAGCAGGAAGGAGAGGTAATGTGCCAGATGATAGGCGATGGCAATGGGCACCAGGCTGAGCACAAAGTGGCCGGCAATTTCCGCGCTACGCCAGCGCCGGCCCAAACCGTCCGACTCCGATGCCAGTCAGCAGCCAGCGGTCAGCAGGCCCTTTTCGGCAATGGCGTCGATGTCATAGGCCAGGGCCAGTGTGACGACATCGGCTTGCAGCCCGTCACACCTTGCGCGCCCGCGCACCCGCACCGCCGTGCGACTGGCTGATCGTGACGTTGTCACCGCTTTTGGTCTTCCAGTACTTCGCGAAGCCCGCGTTGAAATCCTGATACAGCTCGCGCGTCGGGTCATAGGACACGTTGAGCAGTTTGATGTCGGCGGCATGGGCCGTTGTGATGACACCGGCGAGCAGCGCTGCGCCAATGGCTGAAACCAGAAAATTCCTGCGTTGCATGGTGTGCTCCTGAAATATTGAACAAGCGGAGCGAACCTTACTAGCGCGGGCTTAGAACCAAAACGAATGAATACGCCTTTGTAAGTAAGCATATCTAAAGGCCGGAAAAGAATATAAAACCCAATTGGCACCCTTCCCGCCTTGGATTGAGGTTTGCAATCCCTCTGCAACAGGCGTAATGTTGCGCCGCAAAATCACCTGCCCACCCTGCCCCTGCGTGGGTGGCCGCATCCATGACCGATACTGCAAACACACATCACAAATCCTCCCTCGCAGCGCTGACCCTGGGCGCGCTGGGTGTCGTCTTCGGCGACATCGGCACCAGTCCGCTGTATGCATTCAAGGAAGCTTTCGGTGAAGCCCACGGCCTGCCGCTGACGCCGGCCAATGTCCTCGCAGTGCTGTCCATGATGTTCTGGACCGTGACGCTGATCGTGACAATGAAGTACGTGAGCATCGTGCTGCGCTTTGACAACCGTGGCGAGGGCGGCATCCTGGCGCTGCTCGCCTTTACCTCGCGCAGCCTGCGCGGCAAGCCGCGCCTGGCGGCCGTGGCTTCGCTGCTGGCGGTGGCCGGCGCCTCGCTGTTTTATGGCGATGCGGTGATCACGCCGGCGATATCGGTGCTTTCCGCGGTCGAGGGCCTGAGCATCGCAGCACCGCGCCTCGAACAATGGGTGGTGCCACTGACTATCGCCATCATCGTCGCGCTGTTCGCGATCCAGAGCCGCGGCACCAGCAGCGTGGGCAAGCTGTTCGGACCGATCACGGTCGTATGGTTCCTCGTGCTGGCCTTCCTCGGCGTGCGCAGCATCATGGCCACCCCCGAAGTGCTGGGCGCGCTCAATCCGGGGCATGCGCTTGCATTTGCCACCCACCATCCGGGCATGGCCTTCTTCACGCTGGGTGCAGTGTTTCTCGCCGTGACCGGTGCTGAGGCCCTATATGCCGACATGGGCCACTTCGGCCCCAAACCGATACGCCTCGCCTGGTTCATCCTGGTGTTCCCGTGCCTGATGCTGAATTACTTAGGCCAGGGCGCACTGGTGCTGCGCGACGCCGCCGCGGCAAAAAACCCCTTCTACCTGATGGTGCCTCAGGAATGGGCGCTGCCACTGGTGGTGCTCGCCACCATGGCCACCGTGATCGCCTCGCAGGCGACGATCTCCGGCGCCTTTTCGGTGACCCAGCAGGCCTCGCGCCTGGGGTACCTGCCGCGCATTCCGGTGGAGGTTACCTCCGATGTGGAACGCGGCCAGATCTATATCGGTCGCGTCAACTGGTTGCTGATGATCCTGGTGGTCGCGCTGGTGCTCTCGTTCCAGAGCTCCAGCGCACTGGCTGCCGCTTACGGCATTGCGGTGTCGCTCACCATGCTGCTGGAAACGGCACTCATCGTCGTAGTCGTGATGCAGCTTGAGCATCGGGCCCGCATCGTGCTGGCGGCCGTGCTGGTCGCAATCGGACTGGTGGAACTGCTGTTCGTTGCGTCCAATGCGACGAAGATACTGGATGGCGGCTGGTTTCCGCTGGTGTGCGGCACGGTGCTGTTCACGTTGCTCACGACCTGGAAGAGTGCGCGCAGCATCATCGCCGCACGGGAAGCTGCCTACGCCGTGCCCATGGCCGGCTTCCTCGAATCGCTGAAGGAGGATTCAATAACCCGCGTTGCAGGCACGGCCGTCTACCTCAGCAGCCAGCTGGATGTCGTGCCCACCACGCTGCTGCACAACCTGAAGCACAACAAGGTGGTCCACGAGCGCATGGTGTTTCTGTCGATTGCCACCGACGACGTGCCCTATGTGCCGAACGTGGAGCGCACCGAAGTGCAGGTTCTGAAGCGCGGCGAGATCTACCAGGTGACGCTGCACTATGGCTTTCGCGAGGATCCCGACGTGCCGCTGGGCATCGGCCTCCTGAAACGCCATGGCCTCACCATCGACGTGGACCAGACCACCTTCTTCCTCGGCAAGACCGCCATTGCGCGCGCCTCGCGCCCCGGGCTGTTCACCTGGCGCCGGGAATTGTTCCGCTGGATGCAGCGCAATACCCCGAGCTCGATCGAATACTACAAACTACCGCCGGGACGCGTCATCGAACTGGGCACCCAGATCAGCATTTGATATTATCAATTTTGCATTTAATTCGTGCATTAATAAGCTACTGCCGAATAAATGTGATCACAGCACTCCCGTTTTCCTGTGGCCATCGGGCTTACCGCCCGCCGGACAGCTCGCGCTCATGCCAGCTGCGCAAGGCCCGCCGTGACAACCCGGCCATCAACAGAAACAGCGAGACAAATCCGCCGCGAATTCCGCGATAAGGATCGAGCAGCACGGCCCGCGTCGCAGCCAGGCGCGCTGATCGCGTGGCAATCCACTGTGATCGAGCTGACGCGCGCAATGACTCGGGATGGATTTTCCTGTCGCCACAACTACCCCTAAAGGCACTCGGTTCA
>CAMCYY010000165.1 GCA_945885335.1 Bordetella parapertussis | reverse complement strand
ATGGCGCTGGGCAAGAAGCTTGGCAAGGTCGCCGTGCTCTCCGGCGTCTGCGACGGTTTCATCGGCAACCGCATCCTGGAAAAATATCGCGTGCAGACCATTGCGCTGCTGGATGAGGGCGCGAGTCCGCAGCAGGTGGACAAGGCGCTCACCGACTGGGGCCTGGCCATGGGGCCGTTCGCCATGGGCGACCTGGCCGGCAACGACATTAGCTGGGCGATCCGCAAGCACCGCAAGGCCGTGGGCAAGAACTTCACGCCCAACCCGGTCGCCGACACGCTGTGTGAAATGGGGCGCTTCGGCCAGAAGGCCGGCAAAGGCTGGTATCGCTACGAACCCGGCAACCGCGCGCCGCAGATCGATCCGGAAGTGGAGAATATCATCGAGGCGCATCGCAAGAGCCTCGACATCAGGCAGCGTGTCATCACCGACCAGGAAATCGTCGATCGCTGCGTGTTCGCAATGGCCAACGAGGGGGCGAAAATCGTCGAGGAGGGCATTGCGCTTCGCGCCTCCGACGTCGATGCCGTGTACATCAACGGTTACGGCTTCCCGGCGCATCGCGGGGGGCCGATGTTCAATGCCGATGTGGTCGGACTGCCGCAGGTGCTGGAGGCGATCAGGGGCTACGCCAAGGGATACGGTGGCGAGGCCTGGACACCAGCAGGCCTGCTGGTGAAGTTGGCAGGCGAGGGGAAGACTTTCAATTCATGAAATTCCGGTGATATTGATTGCGTTCATGGCGCTATTCCGACAAAGCCGGGCTCACCACGAACGGAATCAACCTTAGCCCTTCGTCCTGATTCCGTCGAAGGACAGGTCAAGAGAGGAATCATTGAGTGCGCGACCAGGCAATGAGGCGGTGATGGCGACAATAGCGCAGACCAGGTCCGGCTGGCGCACCCCCGCCATCGTCCTCGCCTGCGGTTGCGCCATCGTGCTGATTTCCATGGGGCTGCGCGCCACCTCGGGGATATTCCTCAAGCCGATGACCATGGACACCGGCTGGAGCCGCGAGGCGTTTTCGATCGCGATTGCGCTGCAGAACCTGCTGTGGGGGCTGACCGGGCCGTTCTTTGGCGCCATTGCCGACCGTTACGGTGCTGGGCGCACGTTGATCGCCGGTGCCTTCCTGTATGCCGCGGGCCTGGTGTGGATGGCCCATGCGCAGACCACGACCGAGCTCACGCTGTCGGCCGGCGTGGTGGTTGGCCTGGGCATTGCGGGCACGGCGATCGGTCTTGTCATGTCAGTCATTGCGCGTTCGGTGCCGCCGGAGAAGCGCAGCATGTCGCTGGGGTTGATCGGCGCCTTTGCCTCCATGGGCCAGTTCGTCATGCTGCCGCTGGCGCAATGGTGGATCGATGCCTGGGACTGGCATGTTGCGCTGGTGCTGCATGCCGTGGTGGCCGCGTTGATTGTGCCGCTGGCCGCAGGGCTGGCGGGCAAGCCGACGCACACGGGGCCGCAGCAGACGGTCAGTGCGGCGCTGGCCGAGGTGGCGCGCGACAAGAGTTTTCACCTGCTGTTCTGGGGCTACTTCGTGTGCGGCTTCCAGGTGGTTTTCATTGCGGTGCATTTCCCGTCCTTCCTGATGGACAAGGGATTGCCCGCGAATCTGGGCATGCAGGCCATCGCGCTGGTGGGTCTGTTCAACATTCTTGGCTCGTTTCTCGCCGGGTGGCTGGGCGATCGCTATGCGAAGAAGTACCTTCTGTCCGCGATCTACATTTCGCGCAGCGTGCTCATCTCGGTATTCCTGCTGCTGCCGATCACCCCGTTCTCGGTGTATGTGTTCTCGGCCATCATCGGGGTGCTGTGGCTCTCCACGGTGCCGCTGACGAACGGGCTGGTGGGGCACCGCTACGGGTTGCGCTACATGGCCATGCTCACCGGCATTGTGTTCTTTGGCCACCAGATCGGTGCCTTTCTGGGTGTCTGGCTGGGTGGGGTGATCTTCGACAGAACCGGCTCCTACGACATGGCCTGGGCGATTTCGATTGCACTCGGCGTGTTTGCAGCAATGGTGCATCTTCCGATTCGAGAGGCGCCGCTCGCGAAAGCGGTGCCGCAGCCCGCGTCGGCCTGAGCTGGTGGCCGGACCGGTTCCGCGCTTCAGGCCTCTGGTGTATCGGTATCGAGGATGCCGCCTTCAATCTGGATTCTGGCGGCACGGGCCAGGGCCTGGTACTTCGCGCGAAACGCTTCCAGGTCTTCCTCTTCGAGCTCTTCCAGATCAAGCAGGGCGTTGTGCGCACCCTTGGTCGAGCGGATTAGCTCATCCAGCTTGATCTGTATTGCCTGGGTGTCACGGTTCTGCGTGTTCTGGATCAGGAACACCATCAGGAAAGTGATGATGGTGGTGCTGGTGTTGATCGCCAGTTGCCAGGTGTCGCTGTAATGGAAGATCGGGCCAGTGAGTATCCATGCCGCAATAACCAGTACGGCCAGGGCGAATACCGGTGGACGGCCGCAGACATGTGCCGCTGTCTTGGCGAAGCGGGAATACCAGGTGTTGTTCTGCATGCGGTGCCTCGTTCACGTGATCAGTGCTGGCGGCGACGCCGTGCAATTGGAACAGGAGTGCATGCAAATCGCAAGCGCCATGTTGCGCGACGCTTGCGGGAAGGACGGAATGCAGGGCGGTGACTAGATCTTCAGCCGCTCGACCACGCGGCCGTTCTTGAGGTGTTCCTCGACGATTTCGTCAATATCCGTCTTGTCGACGTAGGTGTACCAGGTCTCGTTGGGGTAGACCACGATGACCGGGCCCTCGTCACAGCGGTCCAGGCAGCCCGCCATGTTGATGCGCACCTTGCCCTCGCCCGAGAGTCCCAGGTCCTTGACCTTTTTCTTGGCGTAGTCGCGGACTTCATTGGCGCCGCGGTCGGCGCAGCAGGCTTCGCCGTTGGTGCGCTGGTTGCAGCAGAAAAATACGTGGTGCGAGTAGTGGCTCATGTCAATTCCGTAAGTCTGGTTGATGGGTCAGTTTATTCAAGCGGGTGAATCAATCAACGCTGATGTTGTTGGCCGCAGCGACCTTGCGCCAGCGCACCGATTCCGAGGCGATGAGTTGGCGAAACTCCTCAGGTGTGCTGCCGACGGCTTCGCCACCGTCGTCCTTCAACTGCTCTGCAATCTGCGGAAACCGGACCACCTTTCCCAGTTCCACGGACATCTTGTTTGCAATGATCGGGGACAGGCCCGCTGGGCCAAGCCAGCCATGCCAGGTGTTGAGGTCATAGCCCGCCAGCCCGCTCTCAGCGATGGTGGGAAGGTCGGGCAGCACAAATGAGCGCCTGTTCATGCTGGTGGCGAGGGCGCGCAACTTGCCGGCCTTGACCAGCGTCAGCGTCGACAACGGATTGCCGAAGGCCACCTGCAGGCGCCCCCCAACGATGTCAATGAGCACGGGCCCGGTGCCCTTGTAGGGGATATGGGTCAACTGTATGCCGGCCAGGTCGCTCATCCAGGCCATGGCGATATGCGTCAGCGTGCCGGACCCTGCGCCGGCATTCAGCTGGCCGGGGTTCGCCTTGGCATAAGCAATAAATTCCTGCATGTTTGTTGCCGGAACGGAGGGGTGAACGACCAGCAGATAGGGCGCGCGCGTGACGTTGGAGATAGGGGTGAAATCCTTCACCGGATCATAGGGCGCGTTCTTCTGGATGGCCGGCGCGAAGGTGAGGCCGGGGGTGGACGCGAGCAAGGTGTAGCCGTCCGGCGGCGCTTTCACGACATACATGATGCCGATGGTGTTGCCGGCGCCGGCGCGGTTTTCGACGAGGAATTGCTTGCCGAGGTTCTCGGAGAGCTTCGCCGAAAACAGGCGTGCCTGGATGTCGGTGCCACCGCCGGGGGCCTGGGCAACGACGACACGCACTGACTTTGCGGGATATTCTGCCGCGCTCTGGGCCGAGGCGATTGCCGGTGCCAGTGCTGCCGACGCAGTCAGTGTCGAAGCCAGCGCCGTTGTGAGCAGGCTCAGTGGGTTTCGCATCCGTAACATTTTGATGGCCCTCCTTTTAAGAGCTCGCCCGGGCGATTATTGGCACATTTACTTCGACTGGGCGTCAGTCGAGGCTCAGGTGAAGGGGCAGTCTATCCATTTGCGGTCTTGCGTCTATATGCAGCCTGTTAAACCAGATGTGCCGCTTGCGGAAAGCGTCTGATTGGCACGTGTTCGGCGGTTGGCTGGCGTATCCTGCACGCCCGCAACGCAGCAATTGTTGCGCCTCGATTGCAGTGCCGTATTTGTTGTAGCGCATTTGCAAACGGGCCTCTGCAAAACTGGTTTGCCCGGCATGGCGTATCCGCATTCAAATCACGGAGATACACTCTCGGTCATCCTGAAGCAGTCCGGACTCAACGGGGTTGCGACAGTCGGTTCCGTTCCAACAAACAACTACATACTGAAAGACAAAAGGATGGATAAAATTTCACAGGCAAAGACAGCCCTGCTCCAGCAGCTGATCAAGCGCAAGGACAAGGTGCTGCCAGTGTTCCATCCGCCCAGCGCGGCGCTGGGGCGGATCATGGAAAAGGCCGGCGTGGAGTGCGGCTTTGTCGGCACCAGCGGCGTGGTCGGCACTTACACGGGCGTCTCCGACGTCGGTACGGCCTCCATGACGGAGTGTGTGCAGATTGGCGGATGGATCGCGCAGAGCGTGAACTACCCCATCATCCTTGATGGCGACACCGGCCACGGCGGCATCATGGCAGTGCGCCGCCTGATCCGCGAATGCATCAACGCCGGCATTGCGGGCATCCGCATCGATGACCAGCCGATTGAAGGCAAGCGCAAGACCGGCACCGCGGGGGTTGAAGTGGTTCCCATCGAGCAGGCCATTGCGCGCTACCGCGCCGCAGTGGACATGAAGAACGAACTCGATCCGAATTTCGTCATCATGGCGCAGTGCTATGCCGGCAATGCCTCGAACAGCAGCTTCGATGACACGCTGGTGCGCCTGAAGGCCTATGCCGAAGATGCCAAGGTTGACTGGGTGCAGCTCGAGTATCCGCGCTCGGTCGAGGAAATCAAGAAGGCGAAAGTGGCTGCAGGCAAGGCTGCGTTTTCCTTCATGAAGGGCGGCATGGGGCGGCACGTCAGCCTCAAGGAACACATGGATCTGGGCGTGAACATCGCCTGGTACCCGCGGATAATGCACCAGGTGTCTTGGAATTCGTTATGGCGCTTCCTGCAGGATTTCAACAAGCGTGAAATGCATGCCTACGAGGACTTCCTCAAGGAACACGAAAAGGACGGCTGCCCGGATCCGCTCGAAGTCGGCCCCGAAGGCGAAGGCCTGGACAAGCAGCGCGAGCTGGAAGAGCGCTACTTCTCGGCGGACATGCTCAACAAATACCGCAAGGCCTGAACAAGCATTTTCAAATCAGTGATTTTAAATCAGTAGTTTTTAATTAGCACAGGAGCAATACAACATGGCAAAGAACGGATTCAAGATTTTCGACTCCGACACGCACGTCGGCCCCACCATGGAAGTGCTGGAGAAGTACCTCTCCGACGCCGACAAGACCAAGCTCGCCGGCTGGGAGCAGTACAAGTCCACCGCCAAGGCCGGGAGGACTATGTACAACAAGGGTCAGCGTATTTATCGCCGCAAGCTGGGCACGGCCAGCGCAGATACGACACCTGCGGGCTACATGGCCGGCTTCACCGGCGCCCACGGCGCGCGCAAGCCCTTCCCGCATACCGATCTCCACGTGGACAAGCGCCTTGAGGACATGGACTTCGAGGGTGTGGATGTCAACCTCACGTTCCCCTCCGGCTGGTTCGGCACGTTTACGACTGCCGACGACATTGCGCTGGAGGCGAGCATGTACCGCGCCTACAACAACTGGATGGCGGATTACTGCTCGGCCGCGCCCTCCCGCCTCGGTGGCGTGATTCTCGTTTCGGGGCGCGACATCAAGGGCAGCCTGGAAGAGATCAAGAAGCATGGCAAGTCCCCCTGGGCCTGGGGCGTTCTGCCCTACGCGCCCTACGGCATGCCGCTCGACCATCCGGACCTGGAGCCGATCTGGGCAGCTGCCCAGGAGCATGACCTGACCGTTTCCTTGCACACCTTCACGGTGATGCCCCCCTATGCGCCGGGCGGCCTGGACAACTGGGAGAACCTGTTCCTGCAGCGTTCCGCCGCGCACCCGTGGTGCGGCATGCGCAACATGGCCTCGCTGATCGGCGCCGGTGTCATGGACCGCTATCCGACGCTGCGCATCGCCACCCTGGAAGCCGGCCATGGCTGGCTGCCGTTCTGGCTGGCGCGTATTGACGAGCATGCCAAGACCATCGCGAGCGAAATTCCGAAATTGAAGCATTTGCCCAGCGAGTACGCCATGAGCGGGCGCTACTTCCAGAGCATCGAAGTGCCGGAAGGTGAGAAGCTCACCAATGCGGTGATGGACCTGGTAGGCGATGGCATCCTGATGTACGCCTCCGACTATCCGCACGGCGAGAGCCACTTCCCGCACACCGTGGAAATGGCCATGGACTGGAATAGCACCAGCCA
>CAMCYY010000164.1 GCA_945885335.1 Bordetella parapertussis | reverse complement strand
CTGCAGTTCGCCGCGGTGTAATGAATACTGCGGCACTGCATAGCCGGCGGCAATGCCGCGCGGCTCCTGCCAGATGTGCTGGCCGAATTTGTTCACGTAGATGAGTGCCGCCGTTTCAATGCCATTTTCGGCCAGGGCGGCCTGCAGGCCAAGCTCACGCAGCACGCGCACCGAATGCGGCAGCAGGTTGATGCCCACGCCAAGCGGACGGACTTCGCGTGCGGCTTCGTGAACCTCGACATCAAGTCCCGCCCGGTGCAGGCACAGCGCAGTGGTCAGACCACCGATGCCGCCACCGACGATAATGGCCCGGACGCGGGATGTGCTGGCATTCATTGATGCGCTCTGCGGCTGCATGGTTACGCAAACCCTGTTTTGGTGAGCACGCATGGTAAACAGAGTGCATGTCAGCGGCAAGGCGGCGCGTACCTGTAGCTGTGAATCTGGTGTGAACATTGGTGCGGTGCATGAATTGCGCCTCAGCAGATCGAAGTGCACCAAGTCAGTGACGAAACGTATCTTCTGAGACGCATTTCCTCAGGGAAAACCGGAAAACCTTCCCTGGCACGCCTTCTGCTTACAAGGAACTGACTTTTGCCTTTTCCTCCTCCTTTGGGGTAAGAGTTTTTCTTTCGGCCGAGCCTCCGCGCTCGGCCGTTTCTTTGGGTACTTCAGGTACCCGACGTACATCAAGCCATCCCTCGCGGCGGGAGTCTGGTCGATAGCCAATCCTTGAGTTTTCCGGCACAATCTTCCGTAGATTCTTGTTTAAAGTAGTTTTTATCGGATTTCTTGGCGTTGTTTTTGCATTTGTTTCGCTCGCGCAGCCCTGATCAGGCGATTTGAGCAGGTTATTGGCGCGGTCACTTTCACTTCGGGGATTGAGACAGTCGAGATATGGCCACTGATGCTCCTTTGATTCTGACGCTGGATTTTCATGGCGTTCCGCACCGCTGGGTGACCTGGCAGCAGGCGTGTTTTTATTACGCCAAGAACCTCGTTGCCTGGACGCTGGGCGAGACCGCCTTCACTGTTTATGGTGGCACTTCCAGGCTGACTGGCAAGCGCTCCAGCATCTCGGGACAGTCCATCATTGCCATCAAGGGCAAGGCGATGGCGATCAAGGGCTTTAACCAGGTTCCACCGCTGAATAACCGAGAACTGTTTCGCCGGGACCACCATACCTGCGCCTATTGCGGCGGTGAATTCAACTTCCTGAGACTGACCCGCGATCACATCAAGCCGGTATCGCGCGGCGGCCGCGATACCTGGATGAATGTTGTAACCGCATGCCGGCACTGCAACGGCATCAAGCGCAACCGCACACCCGAGGAATCCGGTGTGGAACTGATCTATGCGCCCTATGTTCCCAACCGTGCGGAATACCTGATCCTGACCAATCGCCGCATCCTGTCGGACCAGATGGAGTTCCTGCGTCCGCATGTGGCCAATCACAGCAGGGTGCTTTCGCTGGCAGACGCGACCGCTTGAGGACGTAATTCGGCAGTTCAGGTGGGCATGCCCGGGTCCGCCGGAGGCATCGGGCGCATCGCCCTTGCGGTAAAATCCGCCCATCACATCAAGAGGTTCCATTTGTGTCATCTGTCCTGAAGTCCACCTTTCTCGATTTCGAGCAGCCCATTGCGGAGCTGGAAACCAAGATCGAGGAACTGCGTTTCGTGCAGGATGATTCCGCGGTGGATATTTCCGATGAAATCCAGCGTCTGCAGAAACGCAGCCAGGGGCTGACCAAGGACATCTACGCCAAGCTCTCGTCCTGGCAGGTCGCGCTGGTGGCGCGCCATGCGCAGCGTCCCTATACGCTCGATTACATCAACGCCATCTTTACCGATTTCGAGGAATTGCACGGCGATCGCGGATTTGCCGATGATGCGTCCATCGTCGGCGGCCTTGCCCGGTTCAATGGCCAGTCGGTCATGGTCATCGGCCACCAGAAGGGGCGCGATACCAAGGAAAAAATCTATCGCAATTTCGGCATGCCGCGTCCGGAGGGTTATCGCAAGGCCCTGCGTTTCATGCGCATTGCGGAAAAATTCGGCATCCCGGTGATTACCTTTGTCGATACGCCCGGCGCCTATCCCGGCATTGGCGCCGAGGAACGCGGGCAGTCAGAGGCCATCGGCCGCAACCTCTACGCCATGGCTGAACTGCGTGTACCGATTATCTGCACCGTGATCGGGGAGGGTGGTTCGGGCGGCGCATTAGCCATCGCTGTCGGTGACATCACGATGATGTTGCAATACTCGACCTATTCGGTGATTTCTCCGGAAGGTTGTGCCTCCATCCTTTGGAAGAGCGCGGACAAAGCACCGGAGGCTGCAGAAACCCTGGGCATCACGGCGGTCCGGTTAAAGACCCTGGGCCTGATCGACAAGATCATTCCCGAGCCATTGGGTGGCGCGCATCGTGATCACGCCGCAGCCGCGCAGAACCTGAAAAAAGCCCTGCAGGAAGCGCTGCGGACCTTCGGCGCCAAGGACCCGACCGAGTTGATCGAGGAGCGCTTCGAGCGTTTGATGGCCTATGGCAAGTTCAGGGAAATCGAACTCCGTTGAGTTGATCGCGGCAGTAGCGGAGCGGCTGCGTTCCGCTGTTCCGCCCAAGGCACGGCTGATACTCGGCCTTTCAGGCGGCATGGATTCCGTCGCGCTGCTCGACATCCTCGCCGGGCTGTCCATTGAACTGCAATTCTCCCTTCGTGCCGTGCATGTGAATCACGGCATCAGCCCCAATGCGCCGCAATGGGCCACGTTCTGCGAATCACTCTGCCGGTCAAGGCAGCTTCCTTTTGCGCTGGAACAGGTAAGCCTGAACTACGATGCGGGACTCGGACTGGAAGGTGCGGCAAGGCAGGCGCGTTACGAAGCGCTGGCACGCCAGGCTGCCGCATGCGATGCAGATTTCATTGTGCTTGCCCATCATCGAGACGATCAGGCCGAAACCCTGCTGCTGCATCTGCTGCGCGGTGCCGGACCTCGTGGTCTGGCGGGCATGCCGGACAGTCGCAGCATCCAAGGAGCCCGTGCGACGCTGCTGCGCCCCCTGCTCGATGTGCCACGCGGTGACATCGAGGCGCATGCCCGTGCCACCGGACTGGAATGGGTTGAGGATGAGTCCAATCAGGATGCCGGCCTCAAGCGCAATTTCCTGCGCAGCCGCATCCTGCCTGAACTGGACAAGGCTTTCCCGGGCGCCAGTCAGGCCATCGTACGCAGCGCTTCGAATATCTCTGAAGCAGGCGAATTGCTTGATGTGCTGGCCGCTGAGGATATTGCGCGCATCGGATCGAATGACGGTTTGAATGCGCCATCCCTGCTTGGGCTGGGCGAGGCACGAGCGCGCAATGTGCTGCGGCGCTGGTGCGAAATCCATGGTGCACCCTGGCCCGGTCTGGCGGCGCTCAAGGAATTGCTGCGTCAGGCGAGTCTGGCTGGCAAGGCGGGCAGCATCCATGTCCGTTTTGGCGCATGGTCATTCCGGTTGTATCGAGGAACCCTTTACCTTGAGCCCATCCTGGCGACGGTACCGGAAGACTTTGCGCTGACATGGCAGGGCGAGGCTGAACTGCATGTGGCGAGCCTGGGCGGTGTCCTGCGCTTTCATCCGGGTGATGGAGACGGACTCTCTGTCACACGTTTGCACGCCGGAACGGTGACGCTGGGCCTCAGGCGTGGTGGCGAATTGCTGCAGCCGGACGGCCGGCGGCCGCATCGCACGCTGAAGTATCTGTTTCAGGAAAGCGGAATTCCGCCCTGGCGGCGTGATCGTCTTCCCCTGGTGTTCTGCGACGGCAATCTGGTTTCGGTGCCGGGCGTCGGCATTGACTGCCACTGGAGGGCCGGACCTGGTGAGTCCGGCATGATCGTCACCTGGGAATCCCTGACGGGGTAGTTCAGCGCGAGGTACTGCGTGCAGATTTCCGGCCTGCGCTTTCCGAAGAGGCCTCCCGTGCCATGCGCGGAAACTCGACGCGTATCAGCGTGCCCTGATGGCTCGCTGGGGTTTTTATTTCAACCCAGCCGTAATGCCGGCTGGCGATTTCACGAACAATCGCAAGTCCCAGGCCACAGCCATCACCGGGTGTTCCCTTGGCGCGATAGAAGCGCTCGAACACGCGTTCGCGCTCATCTTCGGGAATGCCACGCCCGTTGTCTTCGACCTCGATGGCGGCGCGCCCCTCACGTTCCTCGGTGCGCACCGTGATCGACCCACCGCTCTGGGTGTAGGCGAGTGAGTTTTCCAGCAGATTGGTCAGCAGCTCGCGCATGAGCAACGGCTCGCCGTATGTCCAGGCGTCCTGCAGCTCGAAACCCAAGTCGACGTTTTTTGCCAGTGCGCGTGGCACCCACTCCTGCACGGCACGGGCGGAAATCTCGTGCAGGTTGACCGGATCATGATGCGAGCCGCCCGGCTCCTCGGGTTCGGCGCGCGCCAGTGTCAGCAACTGATTGACCATATGACTGGTGCGGCCGGTTTCGCCCGCGATCATCTCGAGCAGCGAGCGCAACTCGGCAGTGCTCGGCTGACGCAAGGCCAGTTCGGCATGCGTCTTCAGGCCGGCCAGAGGTGTACGCAACTGGTGCGCAGCGTTGGCGATGAAACGCTGCTGCCCGTCGATCGACGATTTCAGGCGACCCAGCAGACGGTTTATGGCATTGATGATGGGCACCAGTTCGGAAGGCTTGCCGTCAGGCAATACCGGACGCAGATCCTGGGGCGAGCGTACTGCGATATCGTCACGCAGTTGTTCCAGCGGCGCCAGACCGCGGCCGATGCCGTGCCACACCAGCCACAGCGCAGCCAGCGAGATCACCAGCTCAGCCAGAATGGAGGCAAGCAGAATGTCCAGCACGATCTTGTCGCGCTTCACGTAGGTTTCCGCCGCCTGCACCACCACCGGTCCCAGTGCGTGGGGAATGTGCAGGGCGGCCACACGCAGGCGGTCATCCTGCAGGCGGGCATCGTAATAGACAAAACCGGCCGGCGGGATGTCGGCGGGCGGCGGGGGCAGGTGCAGGTTGCCGGCGATGATCTCGTTCTTCGGTCCGCGTACCTGGATGAAGACACGGTCGCGCGAATCGATCCTTAGTGCATCCAGCGCAACCTGCGGAATATCGACGGTGATCTTTTCCTCGTCCTTGGAAATGTGCTTGGCGACGGCCAGCACCGGATCGAGCAGCGCGCTGTCGTAGGCGTCGTTCGCCGCGTTCAGCGCCAGGAAATAGGTGGGTATCGTGCTGGCGAGGATCAAGGCTGCGAGTGGCCAGACCAACCATCCGGTGAGGATGCGCCGGATGCTGACGGGTGCCCCCGCATCGCTTATTTCACGGATTTTTTTGAGCGGCATCCGGATCTTCAACCAGGTAGCCAAAGCCTCGCACAGTCCGTATGCCGATACCGGCTTTCTGGAGCTTGCCACGCAGGCGTGAAATGTAGACTTCGATGGCGTTGTGCGTGAGCGAATCATCCCAGCTGCACAAGGCCTGCAGCATCTGCTCCTTGCTGACGACCTGGCCCGCACGCATCAGCAGGTATTCGAGCACGCTCCATTCGCGCGGCGTCAGTTCCAGGACATCATTGCCGATATGCGCACGCCGACCGACGATGTCCACATTCAGTTGTCCGAACTGCAAGCGCGGGCTGCGAACCGCCTGGCTGCGGCGGATCAGGGCGCGCACCCGCGCTTCCAGTTCCGGCAGCAGGAAGGGCTTGATCACGTAATCGTCGGCACCGAGATCCAGTCCCTGCACACGATCAGTTTCCGCATCATGCGCGGTGAGTAACAGGATGCTCCCGGTCTGATGCTGCTTGCGCAGCGTCTTCAACACCTCGAAACCATTAATGCCAGGCAGGCTGATGTCGAGAATGATCAGGTCGTAGTGTTCTTCTGCACAGGCGCGCAGCGCCAGTTCACCCGTGGCCGCATGGTCCACCGCGTAGCCCGATTGTTTCAGGGTGCGCAGCAGCCCGTCAGCCAGTGCCTTGTCATCTTCGACAATCAATATTCTCACGCCAAGCCCTTGATCGGATTCAGAGTTTAGGATACCACGCGAAGCAGGCAGAACAGCTTCTGGCATTGTCACCATCCCAGTCCTTGACAACGATCCGTGATAGCGCAGCGCTTCGTAGTGTCAGCGCGAATCGGGGATAGTCTAGTCGTGACACTGGGCTGCATGCTGAGAACCAACTGACAATGTGTGGGCATTCAATCGAAACGATACAGTCCGCGATTCCACTGAATGTGTGAATCATGGCCCGTTGCGGTGATTGACAGCCTGTCTTCGTTCGGAACGCGTTGCCCGCGAGGGCGCGGAAGCGTAAAATACTGCAGCTCGGGGTGTAGCGTAGCCTGGTAGCGCGCCTGCTTTGGGAGCAGGATGTCGGGAGTTCAAATCTCTCCACCCCGACCAGATTCACATACCCGGTGCCCGTAGCTCAACTGGATAGAGCACCAGCCTTCTAAGCTGGGGGTCGTGGGTTCGAGTCCCGCCGGGCACGCCATGATTTAAGGCGTTCGTGGCAGTAGTGAAGGCAATGGTGGCTGTAGCTCAATGGTAGAGTCCTGGATTGTGA
>CAMCYY010000163.1 GCA_945885335.1 Bordetella parapertussis | reverse complement strand
ATCGTTGTCGGCGGGGGCATTGCTGGCCTCATTGCCGCTAACCGCGCGGCACAATTCAATCTCAAAGCTGTGGTGCTTGAGTGTGGCGAGGTAGACAAGTACTTGTGTAACACTCGCTTCACTGGCGGGACGCTTCACATCTGCATGCGGGAAATTACGCTCGACGAGGAAACGTTGAGGCAGACCATCCTCGAGTCGGGGGGGGATTTCATTGCGCCCGATATTGCGCAGGTTATCGCCCGTGAAGGGCGCCGCGTAGTGCGCTGGCTTCAGGATGAAGGCATGCGCTTCATGCGTGCCAGTGCCTCGGAATATCACAAGTGGGTGCTGGCGCCGCCCGGCCGCAGCCGTCCCGGTCTCGACTGGGAGGGACGCGCGGGAGATGTGCTGCTTCGCACGCTGGAAGAACGCCTCCATGACCGGGGAGGGAGGGTGGTGCGCGGCTCCCGTGCCAGGACATTAGTCATGGATGGCGCGCGTTGCGTCGGTGTGCTCGCCCAGCAAGGCGGCGGCGAGATAACTTATTCTGCCGGGGCAGTGTTTATAGCGGACGGCGGTTTCTCCGGCAATGCCGGACTGGTGGGACGGTACATCTCGCGGCAGCCGGAAAGGCTCAAGCAGCGCGGTGCGGGCACAGGCAAAGGTGATGGCCTATGTATGGCAGAGGCAGCTGGTGCGGCATTGGTCGGCATGGACCGTTTCTACGGTCACATGCTGTCCATAGACGCGATGAAGAACGACAGGCTTTGGCCCTATCCTTATCTGGACAGTCTGGTCACTGCGGGCATCGTGGTGGATGCGAGCGGACGGCGCTTTGTCGATGAGGGCCGCGGTGGCGTTTACGTGGCCAATGCCGTGGCTGCCTTAGACGATCCACAAAGTGCCCAGGTGATATTCGACCAGGCCATCTGGGACAAGGCTGGGCGCAATGGCCTAATCGCCGCCAATCCGCATGCTGAAAGGGAAGGGGCAACCATGCACCGAGCCGATACGCTCGATGCGCTGGCGGTCTTGGCCCGCGTCCCAGCGGAAGCGTTGAAGCGCACCATACTTCAGTACAATGAGTCTGTGTTCGGTAAGGAACAGCCCGGTGCCTTGTCCCCGCCCCGGTACGGCAAAAAACACGATCCGTTCCCAATACTCAAAGGGCCTTTCTATGCCCTGCCTATGTGTGTCGGCATAACCTACACAATGGGCGGCGTCAGGGTGAATGCCCACGCGCAGGCTATGCGCCGTGACGGCAGTCCCATCGAAGGTTTGTACGCCCTGGGTTCCGCAGCGGGCGGAATCGAAGGTGGTCCCAATGTAGCCTACGTGGGCGGTCTCGCTAAGGCTGGTGTGACCGCGCTGGTGGCGGCTGAGCACTTCGCCGCAGCAATGGCATAAATTTACTGCGAATGAAGCGCCTGTATAGTTCGAGGCATGGAAGCCAGGACGTCGCTTAAGATTGGGATAGTAGACTGATAGGAATCGAGACAAAAACCACGGTCGTTCAATAAGGAGGAGTCATCATGCGTATTTTGAGTGTTTTGCTTGCCGTTTGGCTGTCAGTACTAAGCGTTCCAACGGCGCGGTCAGCGTATCCGGAAAAGCCTGTCCGCATCCTAGTCGGCTTCACGCCCGGCGGTGGTACCGATACGCTCGCCCGGCTGGTGAGCGTGAAACTGACGGAACGCTGGGGCCAGTCCGTGCTGGTAGAAAACCGTCCGGGCGCCGACGGCGACATCGCACTGGAGGGGCTAATGCGCTCGGCGCCAGACGGCTATACCGTGGTATTGGCCTCCAACGCGCTGACCATCGCTCCCGCCCAGCGCAAGGTGAGCTATGACCCGGTGAAGACCTTCACTCCGATATCTCTGGCGGCATATTCGCCCGGCCTGCTTGTGGTAAGGCAATCGCTGCCGGTCAACAACATGAAGGAACTCATCGAGTACGCCAAGGCAAGGCCAGGAGTACTGAACTTCGGATCCACAGGCGTGGGGACGACTCCTTATCTACAGATGGCGCTGCTAATGAAGCTCACTGGCACCAAGATGGTCAGTATTCCTTTCAAGGGCACGCCTATTGCCGCCATGGTCGCAGGGGATGTGGATTTGGGTTTTTCGGCGATTCCGGCGAGCATGCCTATGGTTAAGGCTGGCAAGCTCAAGGCGCTAGGGGTTACCACCCGGACGCGTGCGGCCTTGCTGCCCGACGTGCCCACGTTAGCTGAGGCTGGCTATCCAGGCAACGAGGCCAACACCTGGTACGCATTTCTGGCGCCTGGTGGCACGCCCCGAGACATCGTCACCAAGCTCCATAACGATTTCACTTGGTCTATGAAGGACCCTGTGCTGGGGCCGCGCATTGCTGAGATGGGGTTCGTTTCCGTGCTCAGCACCCCCGAGGAACTGCTCAATACCTTAAAGACCGACACCGCTATGTGGGCAGAATTAATGAAGACGTTGGAAGTGGTGAAATAAGGGCCATATGGTCTCCCAAATTCGCGCATTGAAGGAAGAAAGGTGACCCTATGAAGGAGTATCCTGCACTGAAATGGGTGGTCAAACACGGGCGCCAGTTGGCGTTGTCCGTGTTGGCACTCGGCATTGCAGTCGGTATTTATGCCTATATGCGAACTGGTGTCATTGAGCTCGCTGTAGCGGGGACGATACTAGGCTCTGGGGGATTTGCCGTTGTGCGCGTCGGAACAGAGGTCATCGAGCTAATTTCTGACATGCTGATGCCTCAGTAAGTGCATATGCTCGCGCTCAAAAATTGTTGGGTTCTTAGTAATGAGGCGTTTCCAGCATTGGACAGCAAATCAGTCAGGGCGGGTCCGCCACCCTTGTAAGGGACATGCAGCTAGTCGACTTTTGTCTGCATCTTGAACAGTTTACTGGCAAGGTGAGTGGACCTGCCGTTGCCGCTCGATGCGTAACTCAACTGCCCTGGTTTCTGCTGCGCGAGCTTAACGAATTCAGCAATGGATTTCACCGGCAGTGACGGGTTGACCAGTACCACATTCGGTGCCGAGGCCAGATGAATGACTGGCGCAAACGCTGTGACCGGGTCAAACGACATTTTGGTCAGGCTGACATTGGCGGCATGGCTGATCGGCACTGCCAGCAAGCTATATCCGTCAGGACGTGCGGTAGCCACGGCTTCGCTGCCGACTACGCCACCGCCGCCAGGGCGATTCTCGACGATGAATGGCTGCCCAAGGTTTTCCTGTAGGCGCTGGCTCAGGGTGCGCGCCATGATGTCGATGCCGCCGGCAGGTGCAAACGGCACGATGACGCGAACCGCTCGGGTGGGTTAAGTCTGGGCTGACGCAGTCAATGCACAGGAGTTACCTGCGGCAGCGAGGAGCATTAGCCTGATTTTCATCTGAAGGATTTCTTTACGTCTCGTTGTGGAAATTTGTGCCAGTTGTCTGGACATGTCGAAACAGCCACCTTCATTACTGTGCTGGGTTACTTCGATTGCACTGGCAGATTGCCTTCGCGCAGCGACCGGGAAAATACATCGAGCGAAGGTGCCGTAACCAGTTCACGAGCGGATTTTCGGACGCGTTCGATCGCTTGTGGATACTTTACCGATGCGGTGAGGCGTGCAAACTTAGCGGCCACTTCATTGAAACTCAACGGGTCTGCGATGGTTCCCTTGGGGTCGATGACAGTTTGCTCCAGGGTCCGCCCATCGGTGGTCCTGACGACGACTCGCGCAGCGAAGTGCGCCGGAAACAGCGCATTCATCCTGGCATCGACTTCGAGGTGAGTTCTTGCAGCAATTAGCCGAACTTCCTGGTCGAGCAAGTTTTCCTGGGCATACGCTTGCGGGTCACGGGCATCCTTTGCAATGGCCACTCCGGCGCAATACTGGAGACTGTACTGGGCCGTCATCGGCTCGCGCGGGTCGGGGTCGTTATTCTGATCGACGGCGCGTTCTCCGGTGAAGATGCGGATTTCAGCAACGTTGTTCGATGTCAACCGATGCTCTGCCTTGAGCGCCTCAAGGGCATGCGAGGTTGAATGCAGCAGGCCGCAACAGGGATAGGCCTTTACCCAGATCTGGGTGATCGCAAAAGTATGGCCAAGGTCCCTGTCCAAGACCTCGGGAATGATGTCGCTGCCACCTATGACTTCCAGCAATCCAAAGCGTCCATCAATGCCTTCCTGCGGCCCGGTAAAGCCGCGTCTGGCCAGTTCGCAGGCCACTACCCCTGACTCAGCGGCATGCCCGGCGTGCATGCGTTTAACCATGCCGCCGGTCCCCTGGGTGAACGCCTTAATTCCTGCTGCGGTCGAGCAGGAAATACCGATGGCCGCCAGTATCTGGTCACGATTGAGATTCAATACTATGCCAGTGGCGAGGGCTGACGCTATTGCTCCGGCAACGCCAGTGGTGTGAAAGCCCTTGGTGTTATGCTCGGAGCCCAGTGACAGGCCCAGCCGTGCAATCATTTCGTATCCGGCGATCACCCCAAGCAGCAGTCTTAGACCGGATGCGCCATTTTCCTCGGCCGCCGCCAGTGCCGACGACACGACCACTGCGCCGGGATGCACCAGCGCGCCCTGTACGATGTCGTCGAGTTCGAAGCCATGTGTCGCCGTGCCATTGGAGAAAGCGGCCCGTGCAGGCGAAACGGATTGTTCCGCCCCGTACAAAGTGGCGCGGCCACGTCCACCTTCTGCAAGCACAAATTCCCGTGTAATCCGTCCCCAGGGCTTGCGTGAGCCATAGAGGCCGCAACCGACGTTGTCGAGCACGGCCATGCTGGCATGATCGAGAAGCGCCGGCGCGATGGTGCCTTCGCTGAGACTCATCAGATAGTCAACGAGGCGGGTTGATGCAGTTGCCATTGGGTTATGTCCGGTTAAGTACTGGGGCGCGGGCTGCGGGGTAATGGGTAAATTGAATCGCCCCGGGTTTCGAGGAGGCCAGTTGGTTTAAGTCAGGCCGTTTCAAGAGCCTGATTGGCGTGTTGCCGCCAATAGTTTGCCTCAGCTTCTGCCGGAGGGATATACCCGATTGGCTCAAGCAGTCTGATGTGATTGAACCAGTGCGCCCATTGCAGGGTAGCCAGTTCCACCGATTCCTTGGTCTTCCAAGGTGCCCGGCGGTGGATCAACTCGGTCTTGTAGAGCCCGTTGATCGTCTCGGCCAACGCATTGTCGTAGCTGTCGCCACGGCTGCCCACCGAAGGTTCTATGCCTGCCTCGCCAAGCCGCTCGGTGTACCGAATGGAGACGTATTGCGAGCCTCTGTCCGAATGGTGCACCAAGGCATCTGAGTTCTGCGGCTGGCGGTCGTAGAGCGCCTGCTCCAGCGCATCGAGCACGAAGTCCGTTCTCATGGCGCTGCTGACGCGCCAGCCCACAATGCGTCGGGCGGACACGTCGATCACAAAGGCCACGTACAACCAGCCCTGCCATGTCGAGACGTACGTGAAGTCCGAGACCCACAACTGATTCGGACGCTCGGCTTTGAATTGCCGGTTGACCCGATCCAGCGGACAAGGTGCCGAGGCATCGGGCACGGTGGTTCGTACCACCTTGCCACGACGAACGCCCTGCAAGCCCAGACGCCTCCGAACGCACCGCCTGGCTCCCAGCCTTCCTTGCCTACTACAACACTAGAAGACCCCATTCAGCTTTGGGCTACCGCCCTCCGGCCTCCCGTCTCGGAAACTACCTATCCTTCCATAAGCATTAAGAGTGTTGATGCTGAATATAAACGCGATCACATTCGGAGTAAGGTGCAGTAGCTGCTGGAAAAACTGCCATGACATCGTCGCGATTCCGCTCGTTGAAGCCATGGCCGCCCTCAGGTCGTATTGCTTTTGGTATTAAATGGCGGTAGAGTAAATGCTGCATCAAGAGTTGGGTCGACGCCCAAGCCAACCTGCCCCCCGGGCAAGGTGGAACGCGAAAGCGGATGAGGCTCCTAGTGAGCAACCAAGCGGGAAGCGTCGACCCTCCACCTAACGGAGGGTTTTTTGTTGGCGCATTCTGAAATATCTGCTGAGAAGATCAAGGCTTATCTTCAGACCGATTATCGGTTTGGAGAGGGGGCTGATGCTGTCACTTTGCGTATAGACCAGCGATCAGTTGAACTGGCCCGGCTCTTTGCTTCCTCCCGAACGACGAGTGGCGTCTTTGTTACAGCATATAACCCGTTGGGGCACGCACAAAGCATCGAGGACAACGAGGCCGCACATGAACGCCTGGCTACCGACCTGACGGCTTCGTCCATCCAGATAATGGTAGGAGCCGGCGCCGATCCGTCGGGGGCCTGGCCGGAAGAGAAAAGTTTTTTTGCCCTCGGGGTCGATCTCGACGCCGCGAGAAACCTCGGTACCCGTTACAGGCAGGATGCCATTGTGTGGGTCGGAGCCGACGCTGTGCCGAAGCTGATCTTGTTGCGCTAATTTCCTTGGGCTGGCCCACCTTACGGGCTGGGGGATTTGAGCTTCCCCCGCAATTTCGTCTTCCATGAGTAAGTCGATAGGATGACGAAACGGGAGGAAACTGATGTTCAAGATACCGAAGCAGGAATACACGGCGGAGTTCAAGGAACTGGCTGTCAAGCGGGTGAAGGGTGGGCAGGGAGTCGG
>CAMCYY010000162.1 GCA_945885335.1 Bordetella parapertussis | reverse complement strand
TCGGATTTGCTGGCGGCACGAATACGCTGAAAATTGTCCGGGTGGGCGAACGCCAGAAGGGCTGATTTCCGGCGCCGTACAAAAAGCGGGATTCGGAGGGTTTAATCAGAGGGCGTGTTTGTGCAATGCGGACGGGTTTTATATCCGCTTGGCATAAGCGCGACCCGCACGGACAGTTTTTTCGTCCAAGCCGCTTTTAATGCTGTAAGCGGCCCGCTTTCATCTGGTTGGGTCTGTTTTTTCCCATGGTTTTTGCACTTCGAAAACGGTAAAATTCCGGCCTTCCGCCAACCCCTTCAACGTCCTCCGGAGAGTCAAAATGAGCACCAGTTCGAGCCGCAGCGAATTGGCTAAAACCGCCCTGGCGATGGTCGCCAGAAGCAGAGGCATATTGGCCGCTGACGAGTCCACCGGCACCATCGGCAAGCGCTTCGAGAGCATTGGTGTGCAGAACACCGAAGAGAACCGCCGCGCCTACCGCGACATGATGTTTTCGGCCAAGGGCATCGGCAAGAACATCAGCGGCGTCATCCTGTACGACGAAACCCTGCGCCAGAAATCGGCCGACGGCACGCCGTTTGCCAAGCTGCTGGCCAGTCAGGATGTGATTCCCGGCATCAAGGTCGACACCGGCGCGAAGGACATGGCGCTGTGCCCGGGTGAAACCGTCACCGAAGGCCTCGACGGTCTCGCCGCGCGCTGCGCCGAGTACGTGAAACTGGGTGCGCGCTTTGCGAAGTGGCGCGCTGTGATCACCATCGGCCGCGACATTCCCTCCGCCTCCTGCATCTGGGCCAATGCCCATGCGCTGGCGCGCTATGCCGCGATCTGCCAGGCCAACGGCCTGGTGCCCATCGTCGAGCCCGAAGTGCTGATCGACGGCAATCACACCATCGATCGCTGCGAAGAAGTCACCGAATGGACGCTGAACGCGGTGTTTGATTCGCTGTACAACCAGCGCGTCAAGCTTGAGGAAATCGTGTTGAAGCCCTCCATGGTCATTTCCGGAAAATCCTGCAAATCGCAGGCCGGCGTCGCGGAAGTGGCTGAGCGCACGATTGCCGTGCTAAAGCGCACGGTGCCCTCGGCCGTTCCCGGCATTGCCTTCCTGTCCGGCGGCCAGAGCGACTCACTGGCGACCGCCCACCTGGATGCCATGAACCGGCTGGGCAACCTGCCCTGGGCGCTGACCTTTTCCTATGGCCGCGGCCTGCAGGCGCCGGCGATCAAGGCCTGGGGTGGTGCGGCGGCGAATGTGCGGGCGGCGCAGAAGGTGTTGATCCATCGCGCCCGCATGAACGGCCTGGCGGCCACCGGCGAGTATCGCGCTGGCCTCGAAACCAAGGCAGCCTGAGCGCCATCAAAGAACACAGGAAGACATCGTGATTTCCACTTTGCTGCAATCGTCAATCAAGAGCCTGCCCCTGCTGTCACGCGGAAAAGTGCGCGACATGTATGCCGTCGATGACAAGCACCTGCTGATCGTCACCAGCGACCGCCTGTCGGCCTTCGACGTGATCCTGGATGACCCGATTCCCGGCAAGGGCCAGGTGCTGAACCAGATGGCGAACTTCTGGTTCGAGCGCCTCAAAGGGGTCATCCCGAACCACCTTACGGGCATCGCACCGGAATCGGTCGTGAAGCCCGATGAAGTGGCGCAGGTGCGCGGTCGCGCCGTGGTTGCAAAACGCCTGAAACCGGTGATGGTCGAGGCCGTGGTGCGTGGTTATCTGATCGGCTCGGGCTGGAATGATTACCGGAAATCCGGCGGCATCTGCGGCATACCGCTGCCGCCGGGCCTCAAACAGGCCGACAAGCTGCCGGAGGTCATCTTCACGCCGTCCTCCAAGGCCGAGGTCGGCGAACACGACGAGAACATCTCCTTCGCCGAGGTCGAGCAGAAGGTCGGCGCCGCGCTTGCTGCGAAGATTCGTGACACCAGCATCCGGCTGTATTGCGAGGCTTCTGACTATGCCCGTGAGCGCGGCATCATCATCGCCGACACGAAATTCGAGTTCGGCCTGGATGACGCCGGCAACCTCATCCTCATCGACGAAGTGCTGACTGCGGACTCCTCGCGCTTCTGGCCGGCTGATCAATATCGTCCGGACTCGAGCCCGCCCTCCTTCGACAAGCAGTTCGTCCGTGATTATCTCGAATCGCTGGGCTGGAACAAGAAGCCGCCCGCACCGCGACTGCCTGCCGAGGTGATCGCGCAGACCGCGGAAAAATACCGTGAAGCGCTCAAATGTTTAACCGGCAAAGACTTGGAGATTTAAGTGGCCAGAACCAAACCGCTCGTCGGCATCGTCATGGGCAGCACCAGTGACTGGGAAGTCATGTCGAACGCTGCCAAGCAACTGAAGGAATTCGGCATCCCCTACGATGCGCGCGCGCTGTCAGCGCATCGCACGCCCGATGCGCTGTTCGAATGGATAGAGTCCTCCGAGAAGCACGGCGTGCGCTGTTTCATTGCCGCTGCCGGCGCGGCGGCGCACCTGGCCGGCGTTGTCGCCGCCAAGACCACGCTGCCCGTGCTGGGCGTGCCGATGCCGTCGAAGTATCTGCAGGGCATGGATTCGCTGCTGTCCATGGTGCAGATGCCCAAGGGCATTCCGGTGGCGACCTTCGCGATCGGCGAGGCCGGTGCGTCGAACGCCGCGCTGTTTGCCGTTGCCATGCTGGCGCTGAGTGATGTCGCGATGGCGCGCAAGCTCGAGGAGTTCCGCGAACGCCAGACCAAGGCCGTGCTGTCGGCAAAACTGCCCGATTGATTTTGGAATCCAAAGCGCCTGAGACAGTCCCGGCTGCAGCGCCCGTCACTGCGGCAGAATCTGCTGTGTCTCCGATTGAAATATCGGCGACATCGCGCGCAACGCCGCAATTCCCGGCAGCCAGCATCGAGGAGGCAGTGGCCATCCTCAAGCGCGGCGGCCTGGCTGCGTTTCCCACGGAAACCGTTTATGGCCTGGGTGCCGATGCGCGCAATGCTGCAGCCCTGGCACGCCTGTACAAGGTGAAGGGCCGGCCGGTGGCGCATCCGGTGATCGTGCACATTGCCAGCCGCGAGGCCATGACTGAGTGGGCACGCGACATCCCGCCGTTTGCCGAAGCACTGGCCGCGCGTTTCTGGCCCGGTCCGCTGACGTTGGTGCTGAAACGCGCCGAAGGCGTGGCTGATGCGATCACCGGCGGACAGGACACCATAGGCCTGCGTGTTCCGGCACATCCTATCGCGCTGGAACTGCTCGGCGCATTTGGCGGCGGAATTGCAGCGCCCTCTGCAAACCGTTTTGGGCGCATCAGCCCGACCACCGCGGTGCATGTGCACGCCGATTTGGGCGCCGATGTTGATGCCATCATCGATGGCGGCAACTGCGATGTCGGCATCGAATCCACCATCATCGATTGCTCGGGCGAAGGCCCGGTGCTGCTGCGCCCGGGGAAAATACTGGCGGCTGACATCGAGGCGGTCACCGGACTGGCAGTCACCGCTCCTGGCGAAGATGCGCCGCGCGCACCCGGTACGCTGGCGGTGCATTACGCGCCGCGTGCAAAGGTGCGGCTGCTGCGCCGCACGGAAATCATCGAAGCGCTGACCTCGCACAAGGGCAAGCGGCTTGCTGCACTGGCGCTGGAGGTTTCAGTGCCGCGCCTGCCTGCCGCGCAGGTCATTGTCGTTCCTGCAATTGCGGCCAGTTATGCGCGCTCTCTGTATGCAAACCTGCGCGCGCTGGATGCCACCGGTGCCGATCTGATTCTGGTTGAGCTGCCGCCCGAGACGCCGTCCTGGGCCGGCGTGCGCGACCGCCTGTCACGCGCCGCCCGCACGGGCTGAACACTGTTCCCGGGGATCAGGGCTGCTTCATGAAAATGATCAGTTCTGAAAAAAAGCCCTTGTGTCCAGAGCTCTGACCAAATAATTGTTATCAGCTACTTTATGGCGGGGCCCGGTTTTGTGACGGCCGCCTTGCGCGCCAGCAGGCGCGCGAAGTTTTCCAGCGAAATCAGGTGGGCGTAGATACGGCCCATGATGCCCTTCTTGATCAGGTTCTTGTGCTGGGCCGCATTGAGGAACTCGAGGTTCTTTTCGTTGATGCGCGACATGCCGCCCAGGTTCATCGGCCCGCCATCCTTGAGCGTCGCCTGCAGCGTGAATGGCTCCAACAGCGCGTATTCGGTAAGGATGTCGCACATTTCCCGGGTGCGCTCCAGATCGCGCTCGTACTCCTCCAGCAGCTTGCTGATGGACTCCCAGTGCGCCGTCGGCTTGCCCTCGGCATCAAACATGGCCTCGCCGCCCTTGTCGTCTTCAGGCGCAAGAAAAGCCTTCTCCACACACACCAGGCGATCGGCCTGCGCCTTTCCGTCCAGCGTCACCTTCGCCATGCAAAAGGGGTAGCGTCGGATGTAGGCGGGCAGGTACACCGTCTCATCCCAGCGGCCGTTTTCCAGATACAGGTTCTCGGCGCCGGCCATGCCGATGATGGCTACGGACGAATAGCTCTTGCCATTGTCGGTGGTGACAAAAGCGAGGGGATAGTCACGGCAGGCAGAGGCGAACTCCGAATAGCTGATCGGCACGGCATTCGAGCCGCGCGCGAACGCCGGCAGCTCGCCGGGCGCCGGTAGCCTGACCCGGTTGTTCTTGTAAAACGGAGCAATGTTCTGGTAGCCGAATGGGGGATTGATTTGCACGATGTCACCCTGACGGTTGTATTGGTATGGGTGTACATATCATACCTGTGGCGCGGCGGATGGCGTTGTCCTTCCCGAAGGACTGGGAGTAAAATCAACGCCGATGGGGAAGTAGCTCAGTTGGGAGAGCGTCGCGTTCGCAATGCGGAGGTCGAGGGTTCGATCCCCTTCTTCTCCACCACCATCATAGAGAGTGATTATGACAGTAAGAAACTGTTTATTCTTTGCAGCGCTAAGCTTAATCCCCCACGTTTGCCAAGCACAGAGTCTGCCTCCTGCTCCGCCAGCTTACGTTCAAGCTGCTGAGCAACAACTCGTCAACCAAGTAAACTTACTCACCTCCCAAGTAAGTTTGCTAACAGCCCTTCACATCGCGAACGCGACGGCGGTGCAGGAGTTCACCGCGTGCACAGCAGCCGCCCCCTACACCCTTACACGAGTTACCAATGGGTACACAGTTCTGAATAAATGGCCAGCCGATTTGCAGGGCGGCATAACGCAGGCGTTGAATTATCTGAGAAGTTACCCGACCCCAACCCTATTAAATCCACCCGCGCCGCCAAATGACACTTTACATAGAATGATGCAATACGGCGAAAAGATGGAAGTCTACCAGTCGGTCGGCGCCAGCTTTGGATGGGGGGCGGCGCTGGTAATAGCCCAGCAAATGCAGTGTACTGCGGCATTTGCCAAAAGTTTTAAATAAGCCCCACTTATTCACCCCACTGACTTTTGCAAAAATCAATCAGGCTTGGCGGATATCCTATTTTTCACAAAGTTCAATATCTGGTTGAATCGGTTCTCAGTAACCGCGCCCTGAAGACCGCCGTGTAGCCATGACACCCAGCGTTGAACGTACTGCCTGAGCCGATGCAAGTCGGCTCTTTTCTTTTGGGTTGTTGATATCGACGAAGGCAGTACTCGAACCGACCGCGCTATGCACGTGTAACCCGTTCCGCGCTTGCTTGAATTAACCCAATCTTACCTTCGGGTCACGGGTTTTGTAGCCGGTGATCATGCCGATAGCCCTGCCGAGGGCTTCGAGTTCTTGCGGTCTGGCCAACTCCTCGCCCTTTGATTGTTTTTCAAACTCAGGCCGTAGGGATAGGGGGGTTAGCCCATCTGCGTAATTACCCCCGCGCCTGCTTTTACTTTGCGTAACGGTCAGCACCCAGTGTAACTGTCATTTTGAAATGACAGTTACCAAACTGCCGCGATTGTTTTCTGCACCGTGGCCAGCGTCTGTGGTGCTTTACGCTGTTGCTGTCTGGCACGTTCTGCCTTAACTGCTTGCCCTGCACGTTTAGCGCTGGATTGAAGCGACGCGACACGTTGCGGGTCGGGGGTCAGCGGTTTGATTGGCTTAATGGTTTTTGGTTGGATTCCATGTGGTCGCATTGGGCATTTAGCAAGCACACCGAAACAAAAAAGCCCACCATACTTCGGTGGGCTTTTTATTGCGCTCAAGTTTGATTAGAACTTGTAGCCAACACCCACGAGAAACGATTCGCTCTTGAGATTGCCAGAATTCCAATAGGCAGCCGCCCCAGCCGAAACTCGACCAGATGAATTGTTTGTTTGGTTATATTCCACAAAACCATACACTTGGTTCGTCAAGAACTGCTTATAACCAATGCCAGCCAACCATCCGCTATTGCTTGTCCCACCCGGAAGAATTGTGGCATCGGAAGAACTAAGGCTTTTGCTATTTTGGCTATAGCCGAGTTTCACGTAAGCCAAGCTAGACGGCGACAATTGGTAACCAGGGGCGACATATGAGCTTCCCCCGCAATTTCGTCTTCCATGAGTAAGTCGATAGGATGCGAAACGGGAGGAAACTGATGTTCAAGATACCGAAGCAGGAATACACGGCGGAGTTCAAGGAACTGGCTGTCAAGCGGGTGAAGGGTGGGCAGGGAGTCGGT
>CAMCYY010000161.1 GCA_945885335.1 Bordetella parapertussis | reverse complement strand
TCCGCAAGCAGAAGCTGTTCTGGGATAACGCAGTGAAGGCCTCCCCGCGTGCTCCGGTAAAGTAAGTGCCCATCAGCGCCGGGTGTTCGAGCCCGGCGCGGCAGGGAAGCAGGAAGAAGGGGGCGGGTAACCGCCCCCTTTTTTCGTCTGGCCAGCCCGATGTCGCCGTAAATTCCACATAGTGCAACACTGGACGTCGCCCCGGCCAGCCTGCCGGGCTGCATCCCAATTGGAAATGATAACGTGCCTCACTTACGCGCCATTCCGCTTGGTTTTGGTTTTGACGAGGTGATCAAGTGGTCGGTGTGTCCGGCGCCAGTCTTGGTTTTACGGCGGGAACCGCGATTGATCAGGCGCATTTGAACCGGCGGTGGCTTCAGCAACACGTCGGCACGATCGTTTCCCGGAGGATGTGTGGATTTCGCAAAACTCAAACTGTTTGTTGAAGTGGCGGAGCACGGCAGCCTGACCAAGGCCTCGATCGCACTGAGTTCCGTGCCCTCGGCCATTAGCCGAAAGATTGCTGCCTTCGAGCAGGAATGCGGCGGGCGGCTGTTCCATCGCACCGGGCGCGGCGTGACGCTGACCGAACTGGGCGAGCGCATTTTGCCGCGCGCCCGCGAACTGCTGAACGGCCTTGACCACCTCTCCGATGACATCCGCGCCAATGCCGGCGTGCCGATGGGCGAAGTGCGCGTTGGCCTGCTGGCCTCGCTCGCGCATCCGGTGATCAATCAGTTGTTCCGGCATGTCCGGGCCAACTATCCGAGCATCAAGCTGCATGTCTTTGGCGGCTCGAACGGCCAGCTCGACGAGTGGCTGGCCAGCGGCCACATCGACATGGCGCTCCTGTTCCGCTACGGCCGCGCTGAAGTTGGCAATGAGCAGTCGCTGGGCGTCGTCGATACCTACCTGATCGGCGCCAAAGGCGATCCGATCACGCGCGAACCCACCGTCAATTTCTCTCAGATCGACCGGCTGCCGCTGATCCTCCCGGGTGCGCCGAACGGCCTGCGCGTGATCCTCGACCAGTTGGCGAAGAAAAAAGGCGTCACGCTTTCAGTCGTCATGGAGGCAAATGCATTGCCGATCCAGAAGGATGTCGTCGTGAAGGGCGACGTGCACACCGTCCTCGCGGGTTATGCCGCTGCGCGGGAGGTTGAACTTGGCCTGTTGCAGGCTTCCCGCATCGTCAATCCGGGCATCGAGCGCATCATCACACTCGGCCTGACCAGTCACAAGCCGGCCACCATTGCCAGCCTTGAGGTGGCGCGCATCCTGCGTGAAATCATCGATGGCATGTCGGGGGCCATGAACCTGCGCAAGACACAGCGCTTGGCGGCGGCACCCAGCGGCGAAAAGTAAAAGTGTCGGAAGGCAGAATACTGCTCAGGGCACGAGCAGTATCTTGCCGATGTGCTCGCTGGACTCCAGCAGTGCGTGTGCAGCCGCTGCTTCGTCGAGCGGATAGGCCTTGTAGATCACCGGTTTGATTTTCCCTGCCTCGATCAGCGGCCAGATGCGATGGCGCAGGTTGCGCGCGATCTGCGCCTTGAACTCCACGGTGCGCGGTCGCAGTGCAGAGCCGGTGACGGTGAGGCGGCCCGTGATGAATGCGTTGACGTTGATCTCCCCCTTGGGGCCGCCCTGCGCCGAAATGAACACCAGCCGCCCGTCTGTGGCGAGCGACTTCAGTTCACGCTCCACATAGCTGCCGCCAACCATGTCGAGGATGACATCCACGCCCTTGCCGGCGGTGAGTTCCTTGATTACCGCAACGAAATCCTCGGTGCGGTAATTGATGGCGCGATCAGCGCCAAGCGCCTCGCAGGCGGCGCACTTCGCCGCACTGCCTGCAGTGACATAGACCGTATTGCCCAGCGCATGCGCCATCTGGATAGCCGTCACGCCGATGCCCGATGATCCGCCCTGCACCAGCAGTGTTTCGCCCGGCGAGAGTTGCGCGCGATCCCACACATTGCTCCATACCGTCATGAAGGTTTCGGGCAATGCTGCGCCATCCATGAGCGACACGCCTTTGGGGATGGTCATGCAGTTCTGCGCTGGTGCGACGCAGTAGTCGGCATAGCCGCCGCCTGCCACCAGTGCGCAGACCTCGTCGCCCAACTGCCATTCGGTGACGCCCAGGCCGAGTGCCACGATGGTGCCGGAGACCTCCAGGCCCATGATGTCGGGGGCGCCCGGCGGCATGCGGTACTTGCCGGTACGCTGCATGGTGTCGGCGCGATTGATGCCCGCCGCGGCAACCTTGATCAGGACTTCGCCCATCGCCGGCAACTGCAGTGGCCGGGTGCCGGCCTTGAGCACCTCGGGCCCGCCGATCTGGGTGATTTCGATGACACGCATTGTCGCGGGTAGGGTCATGCTCGGGTTCTTTAGCATTCGGAAACATTCGTGAACTTTGGGCTTACAGTTTAACGCAGCCGTCGCACATTTTTTCAGTGTCCGTGTGCTGGTGTTTTCCTGTGGCTGGCGCACAATAGCCAGCATCTGCTTCCCGCAAGGAGGTTGCCATGACAACGTCAACGACACGCCAGCTTCTGTACCGGGTGTTCAGTGGATTGGCTTTCATATTGCTGGCCACGGGAACCGCGACCGGGCCCGCCGCAGCCCAGGACACCGACGCCATCCTCTCGGCCGTGGTCGGGGTGAAAATGCGTGCGCTGCCAGATGCACGCTCCAATTCCACGCTGGGCCGCGAACGTGACGGCAGCGGCGTCGTGATCGATGACCTTGGCCACATCCTTACGATCGGCTACATCGTCACCGAGGCCGATTCCATCGAGGTCACCACGAACGGCAGCGCACAAGGCAATGGACTGGACCGGCGCACCGTGCCCGCGAAGCTGGTGGCCTATGACCACGCCACCGGCTTTGGCCTGCTGCGTGCCGAGCTGCCGGCCGGCGTGAGACCCATGCCGCTGGGCGAATCATCGGCACTTGAAGTGCGTGAACCGGTGATGGTGCTGCCCGCCGGCGGGCGCGAGAACGCGACGCTGGCCTATGTGGTGTCCAAGCGCAGTTTTGCCGGCGGCTGGGAGTACATGCTCGACAGCGCGATCTACACCTCGCCGCCGACCATGCAATGGGCGGGCGCAGCGTTGATCAGCCATGGCGGCAAGCTGGTCGGCATCGGTTCGCTGCTGGTGCGCGACAGCATGGAGCCGGGCACGCCGCTGCCGGGCAACCTGTTCGTGCCCACCGATGTGGTAAAGCCCATCCTCGCCGACCTGATCGCCAAGGGCCGCCGCAGCGGTCCGGTGCAACCCTGGCTTGGCATGTCCGCCGAGGAGTCGCAGGGGCGCCTGTTCGTCACCCGCGTCTCGCCGGGCGGTCCGGCTGAGCGTGCCGGCATTCGCGGCGGTGACATCGTCATCGGCGTGGGCGGAAACCCGGTGAGGTCCCTGGAAGAGCTGTATCGCACGATGTGGGCGCTCGGTTCGGCCGGTGTGGAAGTGCCGCTGCGCCTTCTGCAGGGCGCCGGCCTGCGCGAAGTGCGCGTGCGCTCCCAGGACCGGCTGGATTACATGAGCGCCAAGCCTGTGATGTAGTTTGTGCTGCCTCCCCCGCGGAGCGGCGAAGGTGGGAGGGTGGGAGGGGGGGAAGGTGGGGAGGAGGCAGGTTTCTACACGGATATACTTCCGGCTCCTTTATTCCTTGGCACATCATGAGCAGCAGCCCACCGCAAGACAGCAGCCCCTTTTCAGGCACCGCACCAGTCCAGGAGCGCCACCGCTTCGACATCGCGGCACTCGAAGCCTATCTCGCCAAGCACATCGAAGGTTTCAGCGGACCGCTGGAGGTCGAGCAGTTTCGCGGCGGCCAATCCAATCCAACCTATCGCCTGAGTGCAGGCGGGCGGCGCTACGTGATGCGTGCCAAGCCGGGGCCGGCGGCGAAGCTGCTGCCATCAGCGCATGCCATCGACCGTGAGTATCGCGTCATGACGGCGCTTGCGAAGGCCGGCATTCCGGTGCCGCAGACCTTCTGCCTGTGCGAGGACGAATCCGTGATCGGCCGCGCCTTCATGGTGATGGACTGCGTGGAGGGGCGCATTTTCTGGCAGCAGGATCTGCCGGGCCTCGCGCCTTCGGAGCGCGCTGCGCTCTACGAAGAAATGAACCGCGTGCTCGCCGCGCTGCATGGCGCCGACTACAAGGCCATCGGCCTCGAAGACTACGGCCGGCCTGGCAATTACTTCGCACGCCAGATCGGACGCTGGTCAAAACAGTATCGCGCCTCGGAGACCGAAAAAATCGAGGCCATGGACAATCTCATTGCCTGGCTGCCGGAGAACATCCCGGCTGACGATGAGACTACGGTCGTGCATGGTGACTTTCGCCTCGACAACATGATCTTTCATCCCGCTGAGCCACGCGTGCTGGCGCTGCTCGACTGGGAGCTCTCGACGCTGGGCCATCCGCTGGCCGACATTTCATACCAGTGCATGAGCTGGCATGTGCCGCCGGGGGTGTTTCGCGGCATCAAGGGACTCGATCTCAAAGCGCTGGGCATTCCGTCAGAAGCCGAATACGTCGCGGCCTACTGCAAGCGCACCGGCCGCGAGCGCATCGAGCACTGGGATTTTTACCTGGCCTACAACATGTTCCGGCTGGCGGCCATCCTGCAGGGCATCCGCAAGCGCGTGCTCGATGGCACCGCCTCCAGCGCGCAGTCGCATACCGTGGGTGAGCGCATCGGCCCGCTGACAGAGTGGGGCTGGGGTTTTGCGCAGAAGGTGATTGCGGCGAAGCGGTAATCGGCCCTCAGGGCAGCAACGCCTTGCTCTGTCTCCTTGAATGCGACAAACAATTCAGCATTGCTTCGCCTGCCCGCGCGACTGATGTCACGCTACAGTCATGAAAGCAGCGCATTCTGGACGTGCTTTCATCTGATTGGGGCACCATGAAAATCCTCCAAACCATCGCAGCGACTTTGGCGACCCTCTTGGTTAGTATGTTTGGTGACCAGCCTTCCGGCGGATCGTCAGCTCGGCCCCCATCGGCCTTGAAGCGCACGCGCACCCTCCGGCGACTGCCCCGGCGCATCGCCTACTGAGTCGGGTCAGTCGCTAGGCATCTCTGGGCACTGTGCTCGCAAACGCCGGCCGCTGCAGCAGGCGCTCGTTGTAGGCCTTGAGGTTCGGAAACAGCTTCGGCCACTCGTACTCCGGAATGCGGAACGGGATATAGCCCAGCGCCATGCCGAGTGCAATGTCCGCCGCGCTAAAGCGATTACCAAAACAGAACTCCCGCTCACCCAACTCGCGCGCCGCAGTCTCGATGCCGCGCCGCACCTTGTTGAACTGCCGGTCCATGTATTCCTGGCTGCGGTTTTCGGTGCGCCGCTTCTCGCCCATGAACGCCACGCCCGCATCGCAGATGCCATCGCCCAGTGACTCCCAGCGCTTCACTTCAACGCGGTCCATGCCCACCGGCGGGAACAGCATCGGCGAGGACGACAGCGTGTCGATGTATTCGAGGATGACGCTGGAGTCGTAGATATCCTTCTTGCCGTCCACCACGATCACCGGAATCTTGCCCAGCGGATTGTGCGGCAGCACCGGGTTGTCCTCGCCGGCGGCCGAAGCCTTGATGTGCTCGAAGGGAATGTTCTTTTCCGCAAAGGCAATGCGCACCTTGCGCGTGAACGGGCTGGCGAGTCCGCCGAGCAACTGAATGTTGGGCATGAGGGGTTCTCCTTGGGTAACGGTCTTGTTATTGTGTGCAACGATTATACTGCCGCCTACCCAGCCACATCGGTGGTTGCCGGCGCCAAGGCAGCGCCTGGCAATAATATAATCATTTTCATAAAATTAACAATAAAGCATAAGCGTTTACAAAATAATTGTTATCGTAAGTTTCAGGCATTTCAAGCCGAAAAGGCAATGAGGAGCATTTGATGGGCGTGGTTCCATTCGATGACCGGCAGCGCGCGACAATGGCCGCGAACCTGGCGCGCTTCGAGATCGATTCCAGCGTGCACCCGAAGTCAGGTGTGCTGAAGCGCGCCGCCGTCTGCCTCATCATCACCGACGACGGTCGCGGCGGTGCGGCACTCATCCTTACCAAGCGTGCCTCAAAACTGAAAGCCCACTCCGGCCAGTGGGCCATTCCCGGCGGACGCATGGAAGCGGGCGAGACGCCCATCGAAGCGGCGCTGCGCGAAGCGCATGAAGAAGTGAACCTCGAACTTGCGGCCGACACCATTCTCGGCCGGCTGGACGATTACCCCACGCGCTCGGGCTACCTCATCACGCCGGTCGTGGCCTGGGCGCCCGAGGGCGCGGTGCTCAGCGCCAACCCCGACGAAGTGGCAAGCATCCACCCCATATCGCTTGGCGACCTGCGTCACGGCGCCCCCGAATTCTTCGCCATCCCCGAAAGCGAAAACCCCGTCATCCGCTACCCGCTGGGGGGGAAGTTCGTGCATGCGCCAACCGCGGCGGTGCTGTATCAGTTTGTGGAAGTGGCGCTGGAGGGGCGGGCGACGCGGGTGGCGCATCTGGAGCAGCCGGTTTGGGCGTGGAAGTAAGCACTCTTAAAATCAGATAGTTAGCTTGTTTTCTTCTTCGCTCTGTCGCTTCTTCGACATTGAGCTCAAGGGGGATTTTCTATCCCCATCGCTT
>CAMCYY010000160.1 GCA_945885335.1 Bordetella parapertussis | reverse complement strand
ACCAAATAGAAGGCAGGCTCCCCTCTCCCTCCGGGAGAGGGGTCAGGGGTGAGGGACTGCTTTGAGTGGAGACCCCTGTATTGGAGACCCCTTTGCAAGCGCAACAAGAAGAATCATTGTTCGACGTCGTCATCGACAGCAATATCATGGTGGCGATGCGCGACGGCGTGCGCCTGGCCACGGATATCCACCGCCCGGCACACAACGGCCAGGCGGTAAGCGGCAAGTTTCCGGTCGTGCTGGAACGCACGCCCTATGACAAAACCGGTGTGCGCATCAGCGAACGTACCGCCACCGAACCCGAACCGCTGAATCGCGCCGCAGTGGCGGCCTACTTCGTGCGCCACGGCTACATCGTAGTCATCCAGGACCTGCGCGGCCGCTACCGCTCCGAGGGCACGTTCACGAAGTATCTGGGTGAGGCGAATGACGGCTATGACACCCTCGCCTGGATCGCCGCGCAGCCCTGGTGCAATGGCAGCATTGGCACCTTCGGTCTGTCCTATTGCGCGCACACCCAGACGGCCGTCATCAGTCTGAAACCCCCGGGGCTGAAATCGATGCAACTGGACTGCGGCGGCTTTTCCAACGCCTATCGCGGCGGCATACGCAACGGCGGCACGTTCGAATTGAAGCAGGCCACCTGGGCTTTCAAGCAGGCTGCGCTCAGCCCCGTCGCCGAAGCCGACCCGGTGGTGCGCGCCGCCCTGAAAACCGAGGACATCAAGACCTGGTTTCAGGCCATGCCCTGGAAGCGCGGTCACTCGCCGCTGCGCTGGGTGCCCGAATACGAGGATTATTTCTTTGACCAATGGGAACGCGGTACCTTCGACGACTACTGGCGCCAGCCGGAGTTCTACGCCGCCGGCCACTACGAAGATTTCAACGACATCCCCGTGCTGCTGATGTGCGGCTGGTGGGATCCGTATGCGCAGACCACCACCGACAACTATGTCGGCATCTCCAGTCAGCCACGCGGCCAGGCCTGGATGATCATGGGGCCGTGGACGCACGGCCAGCGCAGCATCTCGTATGCCGGCGATGTGGACTTCGGTCCAGAGGCCATCTTCGAGGGTCAGATCGCCGAGGATTATCTGGCGCTGCGTCTGGACTGGTTCAACCGCTCACTCAAACCGGGCACGCAGCACAAGGACATGCCTGCAGTACGTTACTTTCGCATGGGCGGTGGGTCTGGCAAACGCAACGCAGACAAGCGCCTCGACCATGGCGGCAGCTGGCGCACGGCCTCGCACTGGCCGCTGCCGGAGACTGAATTCCGCAATTACTATCTGCATGAAGATGGCGACCTGCGTCCAGAACTGCCCGCAGCCGAAGCCGCGTCGCGGACTTACGATTTCGATCCGCGCAACCCGGTGCCCACCATCGGTGGCCAGCTCACTTCGGGTGAACCGGTGATGTATCCGGGTGCCTGGGACCAGCGCACTTCATCGACCGTGTATGGCGCCAAAGCGCCCTTCCTGCCGCTTGCCGCGCGCCACGACGTTCTGGTGTTCGAGACCCCGCCACTGGAGGCCGATGTCGAGATCACCGGGCCCATCGTCGTGCGGCTATGGATTTCATCCAGTGCGCCCGACACCGATTTCACCGCCAAGCTGATCGACTGCCATCCCTCCAGTGCGGATTATCCGCAGGGCTATGCCATGAACCTGTCCAGCGGCATCCTGCGCTGCCGCTATCGCAAGTCATGGGAGAAGCCGGAAATGCTCACCCCGGGGGAGATTGCTGAAATCACGATCGAGCCCATGCCCACTTCGAATCTGTTCAAGAAGGGTCATCGCATCCGCCTTGATATTTCAAGCAGCAACTTCCCGCACTTTGACGTCAACCCGAACACGGGTGAGCCCGAAGGCCGCGCACAACGCATGCAGGTCGCCACGAACACCGTGCACACCAGCCAGCTGCATGCCTCGCACATTGTGCTGCCGGTGGTGGCCTCGTCCACGAGGCTGAAATGAGCGCTGTCATCAACAGCAACCAGACATTGCAGGTTGCGCTGACCGGCCAGGCGCTGATCGAGCAGCCGGTTACCGCGACATCCCCGGCTGCAATCCGCCTGATGGCAGAGTTGTCGGGCGCGCATCTGGCCGCGGCCAACTTCGAAGGCACGCTGGGCGCAGCCAACGCCTGGCCCGTGAAGATGAAAACCCTGCACGTCGCCGTGCCGGAGGCGCTCGTCAGTCTGCGCCAGCTCGGCATCAACACGGTGGGCCTCGCAAACAATCACGCCTTCGATCTCGGACAGCCCGGCGTCATGGCAACGCGTGCCGGCGCACTGGCTGCCGGCTTCGCCGTTGCCGGCAGCGGCGCGAACCTCGCGGATGCGTCAACGCCAGCCGTTGTGATGGCTGGCACGTCGCGCATGGCGCTGCTTTCATTCGACCTCGGCCCGCAGCAGGACATGGTGTATGCAGGAGCGGCCCGGCCCGGCATCAACCCACTGCGTGTCCGCAAGGAACTGCTGCTGCCTCAGGAAGACCTGGATCGCTTCGTCGCGATCTCGAAAGCCTGCGGCCACGCGCAGAGGATGGCGCGTCGCGTCGAAGTCGGCTATTCCGATGCCGCCTCTGCAGGGGCCATGGATTTTTTCGGCATCGAGGTGCGTGCCGGCAAAGCCATCGCGGAAAATCGCTATCCCGACGCGCAGGACCTGGCGCGCGCACTGACAGCCGTGCGAGCCGCCGCCGGAAATACTGAACTGGTAGTCGTGTCCATGCACAACCATCACTGGGAAGTGGACTGGGCCGCCGCCCCCGCATGGATGGAAGACCTGTGCAGACAACTCGTCGATGCCGGCGCCGATGTGGTGTTCTGCCACGGGCCACCGGTGCTGCAGGGCATGGGCTTTCACCGCGGCCGGCCGATATTCTACGGCCTGGGCAATTTCATATTCCACACCGCGCGCGCTCCACGCTACGACAGCAACGGCATCGACGTATGGCGCAGTGCCGTTGCCACACTGCGCTTTGGCAGCGACCGGGCCTTGCAGTCCCTGCGCATTCTGCCCATCCGCGTCGGCCTTCCGCTGGACAAGACACCCGACGCCACGTCACCGGCAGCACCGGAACTGCTCGAAGGCGCGGAGGCAGATGAGGTGATTGCCCGCTTCCTCGCGCGCTCCACGCTGGATGGCATCGGGTTCAGCACTACCGGTGGCCTCTGCGACATTCAGCCGCCTGCCCGGACATAAGATTTGCCCCGTTTAATCTGCACGTCATCTTGATCACCTAAAGTCGCCGCCTCAGGGAGCAGCCAGAGGACCGAAGGAGATGGCCATGACCATTCAGAATATGACGGCGCAGAACATGACGGCGCAAACCATAACATTGCACTGCACAGTAAAGCGAATCATCGAAGTCAGCAGAAAACAGTGGGCCGCCCAGCCGGCAGATCAAGCCTCAATGGAAAAAATCGCTGTACGCCTGAAAAGAGGCGGAGGAAAACAGGCTCGTGATGAAAATCAATATGCAACCCAGGCGGGGAGTGCATGGGGTGGCCATGTGACTGACTTGACCGTTGACCGTGCAAACGGACTGTAGACGATGTCAGGTAACGGCAGGGCAACAAGGCACTAAAATGATAATGTGATCATTTTTATAGGTAAGGCTAATACCATAAAGCCTTATGCGGTAAATTATGATCAGATTAATCATCGTTTGATCACTGTTCCTGCCCCTGCCCTACCCCTCCGGACACATTCACGCGTTCTGACCCAGGGACGTCTCCCCCTGATCTCTTCAGCGCGGATCGCCTCGAATAATGTCCATGATCTCGCGCACGTCGGACAGTTTTTCCAGGCCTTCCACCAGTTCGAGCACGCGGTTGGCGCCTTTTTCGCTGAGCACGCGGCGGGTGCAGCCGAAGAACTTGTGCAGACGCTGCTCGCGCGTCAGCGGATTCTGCCAGCCCAGCAGCTTGTCGACCCGCTCGGACAACTGTGTGCCGTCCTTGCGCCAGACATTGACGATGACGTGCATCTTGAGCTTGTCGAACGGGATGCTGTCATCGAATTGAAGTTCAACCTTGGGCAGCAGTGCCTCGACATCAGGCGAGTTGAGGCGCTCGTTGGTGAATGAATCCACCGTCACTTCGCCATCCAGCAGCGCAAGCAGTGTGGTGTACTGGATGCTGAACTTGCCGTCCAGGCCACTGCGCGGTTGAGGACGGTTCACGTATTCAAAGCGCGGGAATACGACCTGCACACGCTCGATCTGTTCCGGCTTGAGATCATGCGCCTTGCGCAGACGCAGTGCGCCATCGATGGGGCGCTGCGTGAAGCCATTGGAGGGGAAAGCCTTGAAGCCGATGCCGGGGTCCAGCATGCGCAGCGGCGCGGCAAAACCCTCGTTCAGTAACTCGGGCTTCGAGTTGCCGGGCATGAAGGTGTCGAAAAAGCCCTTGGGCCCGAACACATCCTTGCTGGCGGTCCAGCCGATTTTCGCCAGCATGCCGGCCTCCACGCCCATGCGCGCGCCATGCCCGGAATGTGACGACTTGGTCATGGTTCCGGTGTTGATCGACAGGCTGCTCGCGCGCGAGCCGGCGACACCAAAGGCCACCAGCGCCTGCTCCTGCGTGAGCCTGAGCAGTTTCACGGCGGCCGCAGTGGCGCCGAACATGCCCGCGGTGCTGGGTTTGTGGAAACCCACGCCGGTGGCCATGCCGGTGCCGGCCAGCCTGAAACGTGCCTGCGCCTCAAAAGCGGTGGCCAGCGCGTCGATGACCTGCTTGCCGCTTGCGCCATTGTGTTCGGCAATCGCGAGAATGGCCGGCAGGGTGGGTGAAGTGGGGTGATTGGTCGGATAGGAGGTGTTGTCGAAATCCAGCGCATGGGCCATGGTGCCGTTGGCGAAGGCGGCGTTTTCCATGGAGGTCTTGAATCCCCCGGTAATCACGCTGGCCTCGGGCGTGCCGCCCATCCTTTTCACGTACTGCATGACCAGACGGCCGACGCCTTCCGGCTCAGTGGAACCTGCGTGGATCACGGCCAGCCCGTCCAGCACCACGTGCTTGCAAAGCGCTATTGCCTCAGCGGGCAAAGTCTCGTATTTCATCGCCAGCAGATTTTCGACGTAAGTCTCAGTAACAGTCTTGGTCATGTCTTTCCCCTTTTTCTTTCTCTATTGTTTCTTTTTTTTAACTGAATGACGAGAGCGGAGCCGCGGCTACTTCTGCAAGAGCGGTACGAGTTCGGACATGGACTTGAGCGTCTCCAGGCGCTCGACAGCTTGCATGATCGCCTCAACCCGTTCATGGGGCAACACGACACGCGTCAGGGTGCGAAACTTTTCCGCCATGATTTCATCGCTGAAGGGCAGCTTCTCCGATCCTTGCGTTTGACCAATCGCAACGCGACACCGTAGGCGAGACTGGCCTGGGCTGAAATCACGTCATGGGGCGCTTTGCCAATCCGACGTGCATCAAGCCGCGCTCCTCCAGGCCAACGCGCACTCTCTCCACCTCAATATGATGGAAAGCGTGTTCCTTCTTGTGGGGCTTTTCCATTTCGGATTGTGAAATTCTCACTACCCCAGCGTTACAACCATCTCAATCGTTGGCGCAACTGACTGAGCAGGCGTCTGTATACCATGACCCGGATTGCATTGCCGACTTGAGAGAATCAACACCATCCTCTCCAACATTCCGACCTCCTTGGTAACGGCTGATCGATTACGCCGCAAACGATTCGTCAACTCATTGATGGTCTTGGGTAGGTGCATGAGCTCACTCATCAGACGACGCTCCTGAGACAAAACTGTGATCATCCGTTGTGGGTCTTCAAATGACAGAGTGACCATTCCATCCAAGGCTTGGCCTCGGATATCGCGTTCGCAAGATTGTTGTCAAAGGGCACACGCAGATTTGGCCCACGCCCTCCCCGCGCCGGTGTTTTCAGCAGAATGTGCAATTCCTCCGGCCTGCTCGATCAGGTGTTCGATGCGTCGCGGTGCGCTACCGGCAACCGATAGTCGGACCGAAATTGTCTGGCTCCCCCAGCCTGTATAGATTAGGGTTTAAACATTGATGCAAAGAGGGTTTCATGGCCGAAGCCGTTCTGAGTATTAAGGAAACGCTGATCAAGTCCGGCATTTCGGAAACCTGCGCTGCGTTTCCTTCTGAAGTGGGGGATATACAAGGGGGCATGCCCCCCTGTTCAGTCATTCCTTAAGCAGTGGGGCAATAATCCGGGTGTTCGCTTGCCGGCTGCGGTGGCGCGGGAAGCGCACCCGCGTGTCGATCAACGCGTGCGCGTTTCAGTTGAAAGCGATAACGTCGTTATCACGCCGGTTGACGCTACGCGACTCACCCTGGAACAACGCCTGGCTCTCTATGATTCAAAGCGCCACGGCGGCGAGCAGATGGCCACGACGCAAACACGCGGGGCTGAGCGTTGGTAGCGGCCACGCCGACGGCGGCCAGAAAACGCAAGCCTTGGGTGCCGGACCGCCAGGACATCATCTGGATCGATTGCAATCCGCAGATCGCGGCGCGCAATGTGCGCAATATCGGCTGGCGGGGCCATTGTCGCAGGCTGCTTCAGATCTGGCGGCTGCTTAAACTACGATTTGCCATCCACACCAGACCGAATCTTATCCATGGCCTGGCGCCACTCACTAAGTCGCTTGTCTTCCCTCTCAAGGAGTAACTCAAGCACCGCAACTTCTTGGTGTCCGGCTTTAGTTAGTTCGTCAGCGTAGCGTGGTCCAACTGTTAACCTTAAGCTTTTTTTGGCTGATGCTGAAAATTCACTTCCCCTTTTTTTATATTCACCTTTCGACAGACTAATCAACTCGCGTTCCGTTCTCAGAGATAAAATGGCGGCATATTCAGCACTGAAATCGTTCATAGCGATGCCTTTCTGGCGAGTGGTTGA
>CAMCYY010000159.1 GCA_945885335.1 Bordetella parapertussis | reverse complement strand
TGCTGGACATGGCAAAGTCACCCTGGACGGTTTTGCGCAGGATCTGCCAGGGGGTCACACCCCGGGCAATTTCATAGCTGCCGGCCTTGATGCCCGTGTCGCTGGCACTGACGCGGGCTAGCAGGTTGAACTGCCATGCCGGCATTACTACACCGGCATCGACAATCTGCCTGGTTGCCGCACGCAGACTGCTGCCAGGCAGTATCGAGAACCCCAACGTCGGACCAGGCAGGGACACCGGCGTAACCGCGAACCACACTGTCCAGGCCACCAGTGCAATCACGCCAAGCACGAAAAGCGACACGAGTCGCTTGAGTGTTTTCCACATCGTTCGGGCAGTCTAGGGCAGGCGATGTGCGCAGCCACCAGCATCGGCGGCGCACATGCTGCAAGTTGAAATGGCGTATGGGGACAACACTATCCTCGAAGAAGAAGTCTGGCTTGCTGCATCGGTCGATATAATAACGCGTCGCCCTACTTCTCTTACATCACCGCCCCAGATCCTCATGAGCACGCCCCCAAAATCTGACACGCCTTCACCTGGCATACAGCCTGATCCGGCTGCTGCAGGTGACCTGGGCGATCTGGCAGCTGAACTGAATGCAGTCGCAGGCGGCAGCTTCCTGGCGGACCTTTCGCACTTCAGCTTGCTCGCTTTTTCCGGAGAGGATGCCCAGTCTTTTCTACAGGGGCAGTTGAGTTGCGACGTTGATGCACTGGCAGGAAAGACTGTCAGCAGCTACGGCAGCTACAACACCGCCAAGGGGCGCATGCTGGCCAATTTCCTGTTGTGGCAGGAAGGCAGCGAGTGGCGCATGGTTCTGCATCGCTCCATTGCACCGGCAATCCAGAAACGCCTTGGCATGTTTGTGCTGCGCGCCAAGGTGAAGATTGCCGATATGACCGGCGCAGTGTCTCTGATGGGGGTGGGTGGCCCTGCGGTTGCCGGGGCCCTTCAGCCGCTGATCAATGCGGTACCCGAAGAGGCTCATCAATTGCAGACAGGTACCAATGCCACCACGCTGATTGCCTTGCCGGGCAGGCGCTGGCTCCTCGCTGTGGCGGCAGACAACGCCCTGTCTGTGCGAACCGCAGTTGCCGACACCTTGCGGCCCGTCGGCACCGCTGCCTGGAACTGGACTGAAATCCGCAACGGCATTCCCTGGGTAACTGCACAAACTCAGGACCAGTTTGTGCCGCAGATGGCGAACCTGGAACTGATCGGTGGCGTCAATTTCAAGAAGGGGTGCTATCCAGGACAGGAAATCGTGGCACGCACGCAGTACCTCGGAAAACTCAAGCGCAGGCTTTACCTCGCCCATGTAGAGGCTTCCGTACATGCGGGTGATGCTCTCTGCAGCGAAGATGTTGGTGGCCAGATCAACGGCATGATCGCGAACGCTGCGCCGGCCCCGGGCGGTGGCAGTGACGTGCTGGCCGTGGTGCAAAGCACCAGCGCAGAAAGTGACGGCGTGCATCTAGGATCCACTGATGGTCCGAAGCTTCGATTTCTCCCCCTGCCTTACGCACTGCCGGAAACCGGCAAGTCGTGAACGCCAGTTGCTACGTGTACTACCGCGTCCCCCCTGGACAAGGCACCCAGGTGCGCCATGTCGTGGGGGCACTGTTCGAGGACCTGCAGAAGCGTATCGATGTCTCGTGCCGGCTGGCGCGTCGGCGCGACGATCCGGACACCTGGATGGAAATCTACGACCGTTTCCGTGACCCCGATGAGTTTCGACACGAACTGGAATCGGCAACCGAACGCCACGGCCTGCATGCACTGACCAGCGAAAGAACACTGGAGATTTTCATCGCCGACGTTCTGTTGCCCGAGGGCGCTGGTGACACGCGATGTGCCTGATCCTGTTTGCCTACAAGGCGGTTCCCGGCACTCCACTCGTCGTCTCTGCAAACCGTGATGAATGGTTTGCCCGACCGGCGACGCCTGCGGGATTCTGGCCCGATCACCCCGGCGTTCTGGCGGGTCGCGACCTGGAGGCTGGCGGCACCTGGCTGGGCATCACGACCGGCGGACGCTTCGCCGCCCTGACGAACTTCCGCAATCCCGGCAACACTCGAACCGATGCGCCATCGCGCGGCGAGCTGGTCAGCCGCTTTCTCACTGGCAAGGAAACGCCGCGCGCATTCGTGATGGAACTGGCGAAGCACGGCAATGACTACAACGGTTTCTGCATCCTGGCCGGAGATCTTTCAAAACTCTTTTTCTATTCCAACCGCGGCAATGGGCCCGAAGAAGTGCAGCCCGGCATACACGGCCTATCAAATCACCTGCTTGATACGCCCTGGCCGAAGGTGGTCAAGGGCCGTGACAAGCTGGAAGCCTTGCTGGTCAAACCTTTTCACGCTGGTGACTACCTGGATCTCATGGACGACTCCATTCCAGCGGAAGAGCGGGACTTGCCGCAGTCCGGCGTCAGTGCCGATTGGGAACGCAGCCTGTCTTCCATGCGTATCCTGAAGGGCGACTACGGAACGCGCTGCTCCACGGTATTGCGCATTCGCGATGGCGGTGAGACGGATTTCGCCGAGCGAACCTACCGGCGTGACGAGGAAATTGCAGGCGAGGTGAGCTACGCGTTTACGCTGGCGAAGCATCCACGCCAAGGAACAACGTCATCCCGACGTGGCGTATCCCGGCCTCCATGAATTGCGCACCCTGTGAGATAAAACCGTGGCTGCGATAAAAGCCGGCTGCTGACATCTGTGCGTGCAGTGCGATTTCACGGACTCCACGACGCCGTGCCTCAGCCAGCAAGGCCAGCAGCAAAGCTGCGCCGGCACCTCTCCTCCGCCACTCAGGCAGCACGGCCATGCGGCCCAGCTTTGCGCGGCCCCCGGTGTCGGCAGGTAGCAGGCGTGCCGTGCCAACAACCTGTCCGACGGACGTCATTGCGAGCGCGTGCACCGATCGGGAATCCCACTCATCCCATTCCATCTCTTCGGGCACAGCCTGCTCGACAACAAATACCTGCCGCCGGATGCGGCCTGCATCACCTTGCGCTGCTTCCCAGGACAGAAGCCTTATGTCGAATATATCCACCATGGTGGTCAGTATAATCATCCGCTTTCCGGTGCAGATACTGACACCGGGCACGAGAAAGTCCGAGAGAGCACGGAATGACATCCCCTGTAGAAGCCCTGCGCTGGCACACCGGCGCGCTGGACCTGATCGACCAGCGCCGCCTGCCCATCACGTTTGAAACGGTACGCTGCACCAGCGCGGCCGACGTTGCGACCGCGATCCGAGACATGGTGGTACGCGGTGCACCTGCGATCGGCTGCGCAGCTGCATTCGGCATTGCCCTGGAGGCACGACTGTACGCTGGACAGCCCCGGGAAACATTTGATCGGGCACTGGCAAGGTCTTTTGAGCAATTGCAGGCCAGCCGTCCCACGGCTGTGAATCTGTTCTGGGCACTGCGGCGGATGCATGAGGCTTTTGCCGGCATGGCTGCACTGGACAGCAATCAGACTGCAGATGCACTGGACGCCGTTGCGCTTGAAATTTTCATTCAAGACATTGCCGTCAATCGCGCCATCGGACGCGCTGGCGCCGGATTGCTGCAAGACAATGCCCGCATCATGACCCACTGCAATACCGGTGCCCTGGCCACGGCCGGCCACGGCACGGCTTTGGGCGTGATCCGCACTGCCCGTGACCAGGGCAAGTCACTTTCAGTGATTGCAAATGAGACACGCCCGTTCCTGCAAGGCGCCCGGCTGACCGCATGGGAACTGATGGAAGAACGGATTCCGGTCACTCTGGCCACCGACAGCATGGCGGGCTATCTGATGCAGCAAGGCAGGGTTGATCTGGTCATCGTTGGCGCAGACCGCATTGCCGCCAACGGCGACACTGCGAACAAGATCGGGACTTACACACTGGCCGTGCTGGCCCGGCACCACGGCATTCCGTTCTATGTTGCCGCTCCGCTCTCAACCATTGACCTGGATACGCCTGACGGGAAAAAAATCCCGATCGAACAGCGCTCACCGGAAGAGGTAACCGGATATGCCGGGACGCGCTGGGCACCGCAGGGAGTTGGCGTGTTCAATCCGGCCTTCGACGTGACTCCGGCCAAGCTGGTCACTGCGCTGATCACCGAGCGTGGTGTTCTGCAGAATCCGGATGAGGCCGGCGTGCGCGGCCTGTTCGACAACGCAAAGTAAACCGGGGGAGAGGCCTCCCCAGGTAACCCTACTTCATGACGCTGGCGATGGAGTCTGCTACGTAATCGATATTGCGCGTATTGAGGGCCGCAACGCAGATGCGTCCCGTATCGACTGCGTAGACGCCGTATTTTTCACGCAATACCGTCACGGCATCACGGGACAGCCCAGAGTAGGAAAACATGCCGCGCTGCCGGGTAACGTAGGCGAAATCCGCCCCGGGAACTCGCGCGACCAGCTTTTCCATCAGTTGCTGGCGCATGGCGCGAATCCGGTCGCGCATGCCGGCCAGCTCTGCTTCCCACAAGGCACGCCAGTCCGGCGTCGTCAGCACAGTGGCAACAATCTGGCTGCCATGAGTTGGCGGATTCGAGTAATTCGTCCGGATGACCCGCTTCAACTGGGATAACACCCTGGCGGCTTCGTCAACGCTGGACGTGACGACCGAAAGCGCACCAACGCGCTCACCGTAGAACGAAAACGATTTCGAGAATGAGTTCGATACGAACACTGGACCACCGGCCTGGGCAAAGCGCCGCACAACCTCCCCATCGGCATCGATGCCATCGCCAAAACCCTGATAGGCAATATCCAGGAAAGGCGTCAATGCCCGCGTCGTCACCACTTCAATGACCTCGGTCCATTGCTCCAGTGTCAGATCAACCCCGGTGGGGTTGTGGCAGCAGGCATGCAATACCACGATCGAACCCGCGGGAATCCGGCGCAATTCGGCCAGCATGGCGGGGAAATTCGCGCCGCGCGTTGCGGCATCGTAATACGGGTAGTTATTGACCTTGAAGCCGGCGCTCTCGAACAACGCGCGGTGGTTTTCCCAGCTCGGGTCACTGATCCAGACCTCGGCGCCTGGCGCCGTGCGGCGCAGGAAATCAGCGCCCAGTTTGAGCCCGCCGGTGCCGCCCAGTGCCTGCACGGTCACGATTCGCTTTTCCTTCACCGCCGGGGCGCCCGCTCCGAATACCAGTTCCTGAACCGCCTTGTCATAGACAGCAAGGCCTTCTATCGGCAGGTAGGAGCGCGGGGGAAGATTTTCGGCCAACTGCCTCTCGGCGCGACTGACGCAGGCCAGCAACGGCACTTTACCGTTGTCATCGTAATAAATGCCCACGCCAAGGTTTACCTTGGCCGGATTCTTGTCGGCATTGAACGTCTCGGTAAGGCCAAGAATGGGGTCCCGGGGCGCCATCTCGACGCCAGCCAGCAGTGATAAGGGAAAAGGGGCGTTCATGGTGTTAGACTGAGTTGTTATCGATGGTCGTATTGTACCTTGCGCGTCACTTTCCCCAACAGTCCATTCCTGCTCAACCAGCCGTTTCCTCCGGCCGGAGACCAGCCCGAGGCGATCAAAAAACTGATCGAGGGCATCAATGACGGCCTCGCCTACCAGACCCTGCTGGGGGTGACCGGGTCGGGCAAGACCTACACCATGGCGAATGTCATCGCCCAGATCGGCCGGCCAGCGCTGGTGCTTGCGCCAAACAAGACGCTCGCGGCGCAGCTCTATTCCGAGATGCGGGAATTCTTCCCCGACAACGCCATTGAGTACTTTGTCTCCTACTACGACTATTACCAGCCCGAAGCCTACGTGCCGTCGCGCGACCTGTTCATCGAAAAAGACTCGTCAATCAACGAGCACATCGAGCAGATGCGCTTGTCGACGACGAAATCCCTGCTGGAGCGTGAAGACACCATCATCGTCGCCACCGTTTCCTGCATCTACGGTATCGGTGATCCCGTTGATTACCACGGCATGATCCTGCATCTGCGTGAAAAGGAACGCTGCAGCCAGCGCGACATCATCGCGCGGCTGGCGGCCATGCAATACGAGCGCAACGAACTCGACTTCCGCCGCGGAACCTTCCGGGTGCGCGGCGATGTGCTCGACGTATTTCCCGCAGAAAACTCCGAGACTGCAATCCGCATCGAGTTGTTCGATGACGAGATCGAAACGCTGACAATTTTTGATCCGCTCACCGGACACACGCATCAGCGTGTGCCGCGCTTCACCGTCTATCCGTCCAGTCATTACGTGACGCCGCGCGAAACGACACTGCGTGCCGTGGAGGCCATCAAGAAGGAACTGCGCGAACGCATTGAAACCTTCAGCACCACGAATAAACTTATCGAAGCACAGCGCATCGAGCAGCGCACGCGGTTCGACCTCGAAATGCTGGCCGAGCTGGGTTTCTGCAAGGGCATCGAGAATTATTCGCGCCACTTGTCCGGTCGCGCGCCGGGCGAACCGCCGCCGACGCTGATCGACTATCTGCCGCCCAATGCGCTGATGATCATCGATGAAAGCCATGTCACGATCGGACAACTCGGCGGCATGTTCAAGGGCGACCGCTCGCGCAAGGAAAACCTGGTTGATTACGGCTTCCGGCTGCCATCAGCACTGGATAACCGGCCGCTGAAGTTCGAGGAATTCGAGAAAATCATGCGCCAAACAATTTTCGTTTCCGCCACGCCGGCGGACTACGAAAAGCAGCGCTCGGCGCAGATCGTCGAACAGGTCGTACGCCCCACTGGTCTTATCGACCCCGAGATCGAGGTCAGGCCGGCGACTTCACAGGTGGATGACCTGCTGTCGGAAATCAACCTGCGTGTTGCACAGGGTGAGCGCGTGCTGGTGACCACACTGACCAAGCGCATGTCCGAAGAGCTCACCGATTATTTTGGTGAACACGGC
>CAMCYY010000158.1 GCA_945885335.1 Bordetella parapertussis | reverse complement strand
TACAAGGGGGCATGCCCCCTTGTTCAGTTATTCCCTAGCCGATGTTCACCGGCACGTAGATGCGTGCAGTGTCGCGCTGCACCAGCAGGGCGACCTTGCCTTTGGCGCCGTCGACGATTTTTTCAATTGATCCACGTTTTTCACGGACTCGCCGTTGATGGCGAGGATGACGTCGCCCGGCCGTATCCCGGCAGTGGCGGCAGCCCCGCTACTGCCTTCGACAAGTACGCCGCCGTCGTTTTGCAGCGCCCTTTGTTCGTCCCGGGTGAGAGGGCGCACCGCCACGCCCAGCTTGCCACCAGCCGGCTTTGCGGCTTCAGGCGCCGAGGCCACACGATCGGGCTGCTGCTCGCCGATGACGACGGTGACATCGCGTATCGAATTTTTGCGCCACAGCTTGAATGTCGTGCTGGCGCCGGGGCGCATTTCACCGACGATGCGCGGCAGGTCGGCGGAGTCCTCCACAACCTTGCCGTTGACACCGGTGATGACATCACCGGACTGGATGCCGGCCTTCGCGGCCGGACCGCCGTCCTCGACATTGGCTACCAGTGCGCCCTGCGGCTTCGCCATACCGAAGGATTCGGCCAGGTCGCGAGTCACCGGTTGCACCGCTACACCGATGCGGCCGTGGCTGGCCTTGCCGAATTTCTGCAACTGGTCCTTGATGTTCATCGCCACGTCGATGGGTATCGAGAAGGACAGGCCCATGTAGCCACCGGAACGGCTGTAGATCTGTGAGTTGATGCCGACGACCTCGCCATTCAGGTGGAATAGCGGGCCACCGGAATTGCCCGGATTGATGGCGACATCGGTCTGGATGAATGGCACGTAGGTGCCGTCGGGGAGGGAGCGCGACTTCGCTGAGACGATACCGGCAGTGACGGTGTTCTCCAGGCCGAAGGGCGAGCCGATCGCTGCCACCCATTCGCCGGCTTTGAGGCGCGCCGGATCGCCAATGCGCACGGCGGGCAGACCGGCGGCTTCGACCTTGATCAGGGCAACATCGGTACGCTTGTCGACGCCGACGACGCTGGCCTTGAACTCGCGTTTGTCGGTGAGCTTGACGCTGACCTCCGAGGCATCAGCAACAACGTGGGCGTTGGTCAGGATGTAGCCATCGGGACTGACGATGAAGCCCGAGCCCACACCACGGCTGGGTTGCGGCTGCGCATCGGGCTGCGGTCCTTGGAAGCGGCGAAAGAACTCATAAAACGGATCGCCCGGCTGCACCGGCAGTTCGGCGACAGCATTGCCGGCTTTCCGGGTCGTGCTGATGTTGACCACTGCAGGGCCGTATTGCTCGACCAGGACGCTGAAGTCGGGCAGGCGAGTGGCCGCGGCGGTTGCCGGCGCAAGAGTGGCGGCTGACGTCGCGGCAGGGGATGCAGCAGCGGCGGCACGCGAAGTGGAAATGGGATCCATGCCGTGGCTGCCGGCCATGGCAGCGACAACGAGCGTCCAGGCAATCAGCGCTGTGGTACCAGCGGCAATCTTGAAGCGGGCGGGAATGCGGGACATGGAAGTCTCCTGATGAGTGACAACCGCTTTGAGCGGCTGATTCACCGGGAGTTCCGGCGGGCGGCAGACCTTTACAAATTGTTACCGCGCCGGGTTTTACCCGCCATGGTTTGACAACGCATGGCGGGGGCAAGGCAGGATCAGGCCGGCTTGGCCTGTGCCGCGGCTTCTTCGCGCGCCTGCTGCTCGGCACGGGCTTTCTTGAGCACATCAGCGACTTCCTGAGACCCTACGCGCAGGGCCAGTTCGATCGCGGTGTCGCCGTCGGCACTCATGATGTTCGTGTCGGCGCCGTTGCGCACCAGCAGTTCGCACATCTTGGCATCGCCGCGCGCCGCTGCATACATCAGCGGCGTGTAGCCGTTGTCGGCGCGCAGGTTGGGATCGAAGTTCATGGACAGGATCTTCTGCGCATAGACCAGATTGCCCTTTTCGATGGCATAAAACAGCGCCTTGATGCCCTCGGCACTCTGTTCCTTGGGTTTTTCTTCAAGACCCGTTGGCAGCAGGTCCACCACATAATTGATCAGCGAAATGCCGATCATGAAGGCCATGGCGATTATCAGCGGCATGGTGGAAATGCCCAGGGACTCCGATACTTCTCCCGGCATGTTGGCGCCCAGCGCTAGCGCCACAACGAGGAAGAAGAACTGGAACTTGAGGTAGAGGAACAAAGCGATGAAAACGGTGAGGGCGAGCACGCCCAGGAGCAAGTTGCGGTTGATGCTGGCGTAATCCAGCCATTGCTGAGGCAGGTTGACCAGGATTACCGTCAGGGCGATAAGGGCGAACAGTATCCAATCTCTCATGCGCTTGCTCATCTGCATTGTTCTCTCCCGAGTTATTGAAATTTCGCCGCCGCAGCGCGATGGCAGGATTGCAGTTGCTGTGCGGTACTATAATTTCGTCGTGTTTCATCCCTTTGCGGTGATCCCCTCACCAGGACGAATGCGGAAAAATCATGAGCAAAGCCTTTACCCGGGAAAGCGACGATGCCGATGCGGATGACGACCCGCTTCCCGAACACCAGCACCCCATTCAAGGGGCAAAAAACTATATCACGCCAGCGGGTTATGCGCGCCTGAAAACGAAACTCAAGGCTCTGGTGGAGCGGGAGCGTCCGGAGGTGGTGCGTACGGTGTCCTGGGCCGCTTCCAATGGCGACCGCTCGGAAAACGGGGACTATATCTATGGCAAGCGCCGCCTGCGTGAAATCGACGGGCGCATCCATTACCTGATCAAGCGGCTGGAAAATGCCGAGGTGGTGCATCCGCGAAGCCACGATGGCGATGACGATCGTGTGTTCTTCGGTGTCACGGTCGATTACGCGGACCGCAAGGGTGCGCAGCACACCATCAGCATCGTGGGACTGGATGAGGTTGACCTGTCGCGTGGCCGGATATCGTGGATATCACCGGTCGCCAAGGCATTGCTGAAGGCGCAGGTGGGCGATACCGTTTTGTTGCGCACGCCGGGTGGCGCCGAGGAACTCGAAGTCCTCGACATTCGCTACGAAGCGCTGGACTAACGCCAGCCACTCCGGATGGTCTTGGGGACCGCTACTTTTTTGCAGCATCGGCCTTGAAATCGCCAGCCCGCACGAAGGAAAGCTGTTCCGGCCGGATATAGCGGCGCAGCGCTTCATTGACTTCTTCGCGGGGCAGCGCTGCAATACGCTGTTCGAGTTGCACGTCCCAGGCGAAGGTGCGTCCCAGCTCAAGGTAGGACAGCAGGCGTCCGGCAACAGCGCCGTCCTGGTTGCGCGCAAGCTGCCGGGATTGCAGCAGGCCCTTTTTGCCGGCGGCAATTTCTTCATCAGAGAAGCCGTCTGACAAGGCGCGAGCCAGTTCTTCCCTGACCAGCGCTTCCAGGCGGGGGCCGTTCTGTGGCGCATGGATCGCGGAAATGCCGAACTCGCCACGAAGGTCCTGGCTGCTCGCGCTGAGGAAAGAGCCCACGCTATACGACAGGCCCTCCTGCTCGCGGATGCGCCGCGGCAGGCGGCTGCTGGAGGTCCCGCCGAACAGGTAGTTGGCGAGGACCAGGGCAGGGTAGTCAGCGTGGTCATCGCGGATGGGCAGGCCTAGGCCGGCCCGGAACGTGGCGTTGGCCTTGTCCGGCGTATCGATGACCCGATCCAGCGCTGCAACTTCGCGGTACGGCGTGGCAATCCGGGTGTAGGGCGTTGGACTTTTCCAGTCATCGAACAATTCGCCAGCCAGCTTGATGATTTCGGCGGGATCAAAATCCCCAACCACGGCCAGTTCGCTGCGGGAGGCGCCGAAAAAATCGCGATGGCACTGTCGCACCTCTTCCAGTGTCAGCGATTTCAGTCGTGCAATGCGTTCCTCCGGTGTGGTGCTGTAGAACCAGTGCTGCTGAGGGTATGGGGTGAGATGGCGTGACAGTGCGAGCCCGGCCAGCGCGCCAGGGTCACTGCGCTGGGCCTCGATGCTGGTGAGGGCGGATTGCCGCAGTTGCTCGAACTCTGCGGCAGGGAAGGCGGGCTGGCGCAGGATCTCGGCGACCAGCCGCAATGCCGCCGGCAGGTTTGCGCGCACGGTATCGATCGAACCGCCTTCACCACCGACACCGACACTGGCCCTGAGGCGCGTGAACTCATTGGTGAGTTCGGCGCGCGTATGTTTTTCGGTGCCGCGCATCAGCATGGCGCTGGCGATGCCGCAGGCCGTGGCGCGTCCGGTTTTGGATTTCTCGTCACCCCAACGCAGGCTGAGCTGGACGATGACGGTGCCGCCCCGGGTCTTTTTGGGCAGCAGCGCAAGCTTCATCCCGCCGGGCAGGGTATGACGGATGGTGCGCGCCTCGATATTGGATGGTGTCGGCTCAAACGCCTCGCCAAGGGCGATGTCGGGCTGTCCGCGGTAATCGCGTAATACTTCAGCGAGGTCAGGCACACCTGGTATTTCGGCGCGGTCAGGTTCCCGTGTGGGCAGGAAGGTGCCAATCGTGCGATTGGATGATTTCAGGTAGCGTGTGGCGACCCTCTGCACGTCGGCCGTGGTGACGGCGCGCAGCCGGTCACGATGCAGGAACAGCATGCGCCAGTCCCCCATGGCGATGGTTTCGGACAGGGTCATGGCCAGGGCCCGCGAGTCGGTGATGAGCATTTCGATGTCGTTGAGCAGGCGTGCCCGGGCTCGCTCGACCTCTTCGTCGACCACCGGATTGGCGGCAAAGCGTTCCAGCGTGGCGACAAGGGTGTCGCGTGCCGCCTCAAGCGGCAGGTCCTGGCGGACGGTGGCACCGAAGTAGGCATAGCCGGCTTCGCGTTGTTGGCGTTCATTGCCGAATGTCGAGCTGGCCTTGCCCGCCTCGGTCAGGGCCTTGTGCAGGCGTCCGGTGGGGACATGCGACAGCAGGCCCACGAGGACGTCGATCGAGGCGTAGTCCGGGTGTGTGCCGGGCGGGAGGTGGTACATGGCTCCGACGATCTGCACATCACCGGCGCGGCGCAGGGTCACCGTGCGTTCGCCGTCCTGGGTCGGCTCCACCGTGTAGGTGCGGGGCAGGCTGCGCGACGGCCTGGCGATGCTGCCGAAATGTTGTGCCGCCAAGCGCAGGGCGGTGGCTTGGTCGAAACGCCCGGCAATGACAATGACGGCGTTGTCCGGCTGGTAGTGGGTGCGGTAGAAGGCCTGCAGTTTTTCGATCGGGACATTCTCGATATCCGAGCGGTTGCCGATGATGGCGCGGCCGTAGCCATGCCACAGGTAGGCGGTCGCGGCGATGCGTGCGTGCAATACGCCCGCGACGCTGTTCTCGCCCATTTCGAATTCGTTCCTGACCACGGTCATTTCCGCATCTAGGTCCTTTTGCGCAACCGGCGAATTGACCATGCGGTCAGCTTCCAGTCCCAGTGCCCAGTCGAGGTTTGCGTCGCTCGCCGGGAATGTCTCGTAGTAATTCGTGCGGTCAAACGAAGTGGTCCCGTTATAGCGTGCGCCGCGTGCCTGGAATTCTCCCTTGATGTCGGGGTGGCGCGTTGTACCGCGGAACAGCAGGTGTTCCAGCAGATGGGCCATGCCGGTTTCGCCGTAGCCTTCCTGGCGCGATCCGACCAGATAGGTGACGTTGACGGTGATGTTGTCGACGGAAACGTCCGGCAGCAGCAGCAGCCGCAGGCCATTGTCCAGGCGGTATTCTGTGATGCCTTCGACCTGCGTGAGGCGCGTGACGCCCTGTGGCAGCGTGGTCGGTGCTGTTGCCTGCGAGGTTTGGGTCTGGGCTGCCAGGGGCGCGGCAAGTGCCCATGTCGCGAGGCCGAGCAATGCAACCAGGCGCAGGGTGGAAAGACGGGTTCGGATCAGCATGTTTTAGATGGGCTTTCTGGTATGGCTGCTGCTCAGACCGCGGAGCCGGCCGAAGGTTCGAGACCGGTGGCCGGAGCCCTGTCTGGCGATTCTACCCGTCGGCGCGGGACGCGGGCTTCAAGGCTTGAAAACCGTACCATCCGCCCAAAATGTCGCTGTGGCAGGACCTGATACCCTACGGCCCCAATGCCGTGTTGCCGTCTCCTGCCGGCTGCCATACAACCAAACGCAAGGGAATGCCGCAATGACCACCCGTGAAACCCTGGGCTTCCAGGCTGAAGTCAAGCAACTCCTGCAGTTGATGATCCACTCGCTGTACAGCAACAAGGAGATTTTTCTCCGCGAATTGATTTCCAATGCCTCCGATGCCGCCGACAAGCTGCGTTTCGAAGCGCTGTCACGGCCGGATCTGCTGGGCGATGACGTCGATCCGAAAATCAGGATCAGCTTCGACAAGGATGCCCGCACCATCACGCTGTCCGACAACGGCATCGGCATGTCGCGCGATGAGGTGATCGCCAATATCGGCACCATTGCCAAATCGGGGGCAAAGGAGTTCCTGAAATCCCTGACGGGCGACCAGGCCCGGGATGCCAACCTGATCGGCCAGTTCGGGGTCGGTTTCTATTCGGCATTCATCATCGCCGATCGCGTCACGCTGTTGACGCGCCGCGCCGGATCGGTTGCGGGAGACGGTATCCGCTGGGAGTCCGACGGTGCCGGGGAGTACGTCATCGAATCCGTGGTCAAGGCCACGCGTGGCACGGACATCACCCTGCATCTCAGGGAAGGCGAGGACGAGTTTCTCTCCGACATGCGTCTCAAGGAACTGGTCCGAAAGTATTCAGATCACATCGCCATTCCCATCGTGATGCAGAAGCTGGAATGGAATCAGGAAAAGCAGGAGACGATGGGCACTGGACTGGAGGAGACCGTCAATCAGGCCAGTGCGTTGTGGGCGCGCCCCAAAACCGACATTACCGACGAGCAGTATCAAGAGTTCTACAAGCATGTGGCGCACGACTTCGAACCGCCACTGGCATGGACGCACACACGGGTCGAGGGGCGCCAGGAATACACCCAGCTTCTCTACGTTCCGG
>CAMCYY010000157.1 GCA_945885335.1 Bordetella parapertussis | reverse complement strand
GGCCTGGCGCAGTTGCTCTTCGATGGAGAGGGGCGCAGCGCCCTGGGCGGCCTGTGCAGAGTCAGCCTGCGTGGTGTCGGACGGGGGCGGCGAATCGCCGCCGGGGGGGGGCTGGTGTTCTGCGGACATGACGTAGCTACCTGATTCTTTGAGAGTAATAGAAATCAATGTGGGCGAATTGCCGAGTTTCAAGCGCTGCCGGCAAGGTTTTTTCGGCGGAGACTGCGGAGCCGGCACCGGGGGTGGCCATTCCGGTGGAATGGCCTGATAATAATTTTTATTTTATGGCTTACAAATAAAGGGGATCATTTGTTTTTTGATAATAATGCTTAGCAGCGCTGCCGGTGCTGCCGGGGGATCAACCGGGGCCGATCCAGCCCGCCATCTGGCGGCAGGCAAGGGCGGCCAGGGCCCTGATCCAGTCGTCGCGCTCGTTCAGGCAGGGGATGAGGCGCAATTCCTGGCCGCCCGCTGCAAGAAAATCTTCGTGGCCCTCCATGCCGATTTCCTCCAGGGTTTCCAGGCAGTCAGCTGGAAAGCCGGGGCAGGCAATGTCGACCCGGCCGACGCCCTGTTTCGCCAGGTCGGCCAGCACGACCGAGGTGTAGGGCTGCAGCCATTCGGTGCGGCCGAAGCGTGACTGGAATGTGATTTGCCATTGCTCGGGTGCGAGGCCGAGTGCGCTCGCAAGCAGGCTTGCAGTAGCCTGGCATTCGTCGTAATACGGATCGCCGCGCTCGACGGTATAGCGCGGCAGGCCGTGGAAACTCATCACCAGTCTGTCTCCGCGGCCGTGTTTTTCCCAGTGGTCGCGAATCGAGGCGGCCAGCGCCTCGATATAGCCTGCGTCATCGTGAAAGCCGCGCACCAGCCGTAGTTCGGGGAGGCTGCGGGTGCGTTTGATCCGGTCTGCGATGACATCGAAGACTGCGCCGGTGGTGCTGGAGGCGTATTGCGGATATAGCGGCAGCACCAGAATACGGTCGCAGCCGCCAGCCTTGAGTTCGGCCAGTACCGAGTCGATGGAGGGATTGCCGTAGCGCATGGCCAAGGCCACCTTGACCGGCGTCTTCAGGGTATCGCCCAGATAGCCGGCCAGCAGCTTTGCCTGGCGTTCGGTGTGCACCTTGAGCGGTGAGCCTTCCGTCATCCACACTGAAGCGTATTTCTTGGCTGATTTGCGCGGACGGGTGTTGAGGATGACGCCGTTCAGGATGGGCCACCAGATCAGCCGCGGAATTTCCACCACGCGGGTATCCGAAAGGAACTCCTTCAGGTAGCGCCGTACCGCTGTCGGCGTGGGGGCATCCGGTGTGCCCAGATTGACCAACAGCAGGCCAATGCTGGCGGCGCTGGTATGGCGTGACGGTTCAGGCAGAAGGGGCATGGGCTCGGGCCGGCGGCAGGTGCGGCGTGTTAATGCAGCCGCACGCCGGGTCGCTTTCAGTCAGTGGTTGGATAGCGCGCTGGAGAGCAGCTTGGCGGTGATGTCGACGATGGGGATGACGCGCTCGTAGGCCATGCGCGTCGGGCCGATCACGCCCACCGTCCCGACGACCTTGCCATCCACTTCGTAGGGCGCGGTAACCACACTGCATTCGTCCAGCGTGGCAATACCTGATTCTCCACCGATGAAGATCTGTACGCCTTCAGCACGCGAACTCATGTCGAGGATGCGCGCCAGCAGTGTTTTACGCTCGAACAGCTCGAACAGTTCGCGCAGCCGGCTCATGTCCGAGGAGAGTTCGACCGAGTCGAGCAGGTTGCGCTCACCGGAGATGGAAAAGTTCTCCGAGGATTCCGACAGGGCCTGGTCCCCTGCATTCAGGGCCGCGGTCATCAGCGAGCTCATGTCCTGGTGCAGTTGCTTGAGTTCACCCTGGATGCGGCCGCGGATCTGCTCGAAGGTGAGGCCGGCGTAGTTCTGGTTCAGGAAGTTTGCCGCCATGGTGAGCTCCGACGGCGAGTAACTGCGGTCAGTGAAAATGATGCGGTTCTGCACGTCGCCATCGGGAGTGACGATGATGAGCAGTACGCGCTTTTCCGAAAGGGCAAGAAATTCGATATGGCGGAAGGCGGCGCTGGTGCGCTTGGCGGCAACCACCACGCCGGCAAAATGGGTGAGCTGCGACAGTAGTTGCGAGGCCGAGCTGATCAGCTTTTGCGGATGCTCGGGGGCGAGGTTGTCCTGCAGCTGGCTGATTTCCACCTTGTCCAGCGGCTTTACAATGAGCAGCGTATCGACAAAGACGCGGTAACCGCGCGGGGTGGGGATGCGGCCGGCAGAGGTATGCGGGCTGGAGATGAAACCCAGTTCCTCCAGGTCCGCCATGACGTTGCGAATGGTGGCGGGGGAGAGATCCAGGCCGGAGTAGCGCGAAAGCGCGCGCGAGCCCACTGGTTCGCCCTCGGTGATATAGCGTTCCACCAGTGTCTTGAGCAGTATCTGGGCGCGGCGGTCTAGCATGGGTGCATTCTAGCAGTCTGCGGAAAATATCAGCGGTGCCTTTCGCGGACCAGGCCCGCGATGCGAGAGCATGAGAGGCGCCTTCCGGGCTTCCCGGCTCACGGCGCGATTCGTTCGGCAGAAATCGGGATGCGCGCTTTGAGCAGACTACAAGCTATGGTCTAATCGGGCTCTATGTCCGCCACGTCTCCCACTCCCGCATTCAGGAATGTTGCCCTCATCGGGCGCTACAACACGCCGCAGAGCGCCGAGGCGTTCTACAGCCTGGGGCGTTTCCTGCAGGGGCGCGGCTGTGCGGTGAGCATCGAGCGCGAGACGGCCCAGTCGAGCGGGGTCAATGACATCGCCGCAGCCGACTATGCCGCGATTGCCGCCAATGCCGATCTGGCCGTGGTGCTGGGTGGTGACGGCAGCATGCTGAGCGCCGCGCGCAATCTGGCGAAGTCGCAGGTGCCGCTGGTGGGCATCAACCACGGCCGCCTGGGTTTCATGACCGATATTTCCATCGGCAACATGCTGGAGGTCATCGGCCGCATCCTGGAGGGGGATTACGTCACCGAGGAGCGCACCTTGCTGGCGGTGGAGGCGCGTCTCGAAGGACGCGCCACCTTCTCCACCATGGCCTTGAACGATGTGGTGGTGAACAAGGGCGCGATGGGCCGCATGATCGAATTCACCGTCGAGATCAACGGCGAGTTCGTGTATGACCTCCGTTCCGACGGGCTGATCATCGCCTCGCCCAGCGGCTCGACCGCCTATGCGCTGTCCTCCAACGGGCCCATCGTGCAGCCTGGTGTGCCGGGTTTTGCGCTGGTGCCGATCTGCCCGCACACGCTGTCGAACCGGCCCATCGTGGTCAGCGACCGCTCCGTAATCGAAATCACCTTGAAGCGCGCCACCGATGCGCGGCTGCATTACGACGGCCAGTTGCATGGCGACCTGCGAGAGGGCGAAAGCGTGGTGATCAGCCGCGCGCCCCACGGCAGCATTTTCCTGCACCCGCCCGGGTACAGCTATTTCGCCATGCTGCGGGAGAAGCTGCACTGGAGCGGGATTCTCTGATCCGCAGCAGTCGGCATGCTTGTCCACCTGTCCATACGTGATTTCGCCATCGTCGATGAACTCGACCTTGAGTTCACTGCGGGCTTTACCGCACTGACCGGCGAAACCGGCGCCGGCAAATCTATCCTGATCGATGCGCTGGCGCTGGCGCTGGGTGAGCGCGCCGATGCCGCCGATGTGCGCACTGGTCGCGAACGCATCGACGTGACTGCCGAATTCGCCGTGGACAAGCTTCCGGCCTTGCAGGCGTGGCTGCGCGAGCAGGCGCTTGATGCGAATGCCGACGAAGAGGGCGGCAGACTGCTGTTGCGCCGTGTGGTCGATCGCGGCGGACGATCACGAGCCTTCATCAACGGCTATCCGGCGACGCTGGCGCAATTGCGCGAGGCGGGCGATGCGCTGGTGGACATCCATGGACAGAACGCTCATCAGTCGCTGCTGCGCGGCGACGCGCAACGCAATGTGCTCGATGCGCATGCCGGGCTGGCAGCACTGGCAGCCGATACCGGCATCGCCTGGCGCGAGTGGCAGCGCCTGGCGAAGGCGCGCGCCGAATACGAAACCAATGTCGCGGCCCGCAACAATGAACGCGAGCAGCTGCAATGGCAGGTTGAGGCCTTGCGCGAACTGTCGCCAAAGCCGGACGAGTGGGAGGCAATCCAGGCCGAGCATTCGCGCCTGACCCATGCCGTCAGCCTGATCGAAGGCGCGCAGGGCGTGCTGGATGCACTCTCGGAGGCGGATGGCGCTGCAACGGCGGTGCTGTCAGGCGCGCTATCCCGCTTGCGCCCGCTGGTGGGCTACGACGCCGCGCTCGGGGAAACGGCGGCCTTGCTCGAATCCTCCGAGATGCAACTGCGTGAAGCGGCGCACGGGCTGCGGCATTACGCCGATCGCATCGAGCTCGATCCGGCGCGGCTTGCCCAGGTTGAGGCGCGGGTCGAGGCGCTGCATAGTGCGGCGCGCAAGTTCCGGGTGAAGGCGGATGAGTTGCCGGGCCTGCTCTACAGCCAGGCGGCAAGGCTCGCTGATCTGGAACTGGCCTCGGATCTCGGCGCCGTGCAGGAGCAGGAACAGGCGGCGCGCGGCTGCTATCAGGCACTGGCCGCGAAGCTGACTGCAGGCCGCACGAAGGCCGCGGCAAAGTTGTCCCGTGAGGTGACCGTGGCAATGAAGGAGCTGGCCATGGGCGGCGCGCGTTTCGAGGCCGCACTGCGGCCGCTGCCCGATGGCAGCGCCGGCGGCGATGAACAAATGGAGTTCCTGGTGGCGGCCAATGCGGGCGGCGAATTGCGGTCACTGGCGCGCGTCGCATCCGGCGGCGAGTTGTCGCGCATCAGCCTTGCGATACAGGTAATCACCAGCAAAGCCGCTGCGGTGCCGACATTGATTTTCGATGAAGTCGATGCAGGCATTGGCGGTGCGGTGGCCGAGGTGGTCGGGCGCAAGCTGCGCGCGCTCGGCGAGGGTCGGCAGGTGTTGTGCGTCACCCATCTGGCGCAGGTGGCGGCGCAGGCCTCAGCGCAGTGGTCCGTATCCAAGGGCGCTGATGCTGGCGCAGGTGGTGGTGTCATCAGTCGCGTGGAGTCGCGTGACCGCAAGGGCCGGGTGGAGGAAATCGCCCGCATGTTGGGCGGCGTGGATATCACCGCGACTACCCGCAAACACGCCACCGAGATGCTGGGCAAGGCCTGAGTCCATCTGATTTTGTGTGACGGTGGACGGTGCAGGAAAATGCGAGAATAGCGCAGCCGGCTCCGGGAGCCGGGCCATATACACGGAGGAGCAGTCATGCAGACGGAAAAAAAAGCAGGGATGGGGTAGGTCATCTCGCTGGTGATCGTGGCATTGGTGCTTGCAGCAGGCTATATGGCACTTGACCGGTATTCAGCCGGTCAGAAGGACATGCTCACGGTGGAGACGCGCGGCATGAACATGATCCAGGCCCTGACCCGCAGCAAACTGGATTCGGGCAACTACCCGGAGGCGTTGGACAAGCTGGTTCCGCAGTTCACGCCGGCGGTTGCAAAGTGTCCGGATGGCAGCAATATCGCCTACAAGCTGACCGGGGCTGAATTCACGCTGACCTGTGATGGCGTCGTATTCAAGTCCAAGCCCTACACCTACGACTCGCGTACCAAGGCCTGGACGGGCTGATTACAGTGCAGAATGCGGCGTGGATAATCCGAAGCGCGCTCGAAGAGCGCGGTCTGGGATATAATTCGCGGCGATTTGAGGCAGTAGGCGCGTAGCTCAGCTGGTTAGAGCATCACCTTGACATGGTGGGGGTCGTTGGTTCGAGTCCAATCGCGCCTACCAACTGACTAAGCAGATGAAGAAACGAAGGTTGTCCCTGACGGGGCGGCCGATGGAAAAGGCAAGCGTTATGACACCGCGAACTAGGACGTTTTCGACTCAGAGACGCTGATCGGTCTGCCGTGTTTCATGCAAAAAGTGCGGCCTGGCCGCACTTTTTTTTCGTCTGCCGTTTTGTGCGGACTCTATTGGAACAAGCCATGATCAACATCAAATTGCCGGATGGTTCGGTGCGCAGCTACGAACAGTCACCGACGGTTGCTGACATTGCCGCGAGCATAGGTCCCGGCCTCTCCAAGGCTGCGCTGGCCGGCCGTGTGGATGGACAACTGGTTGATACCTCTCATCGCATCGAGCGGGATGCAGATGTCGCCATCGTCACCGATCGCGACCCCGATGGCCTCGAAGTCATCCGTCATTCCACGGCACATCTGCTGGCCTATGCCGTAAAGGCGCTGTTTCCCGAGGCGCAGGTGACTATCGGCCCGGTTATAGACAACGGCTTTTACTACGATTTTTCCTTCAAGCGCCCGTTCACGCCGGAGGATCTCGCTGCCATTGAAAAGAAAATGGCCGAGCTGGCGAAAAAGGATTTTCCGGTCACGCGCGAGGTGTTGCCGCGCGACCAGGCGGTGGAGTTCTTCAAGTCCATCGGCGAGAAATACAAGGCCGAGATCATCGCGTCCATTCCGCAGGGCGAGGATGTATCGCTGTACCGCGAAGGAGACTTCATCGATCTGTGCCGCGGGCCGCACGTGCCCTCCACCGGCAAGCTGAAAGTGTTCAAGCTGATGAAGGTGGCCGGCGCCTACTGGCGCGGTGACTCGAAAAACGAAATGCTCCAGCGCATCTACGGCACGGCCTGGGCGAAGAAGGACGACCAGGATGCCTACCTGCACATGCTGGAGGAGGCTGAAAAACGGGACCATCGCCGCCTGGCGACGCAGCTTGACCTGTTCCATCTGCAAGAAGAGGCGCCGGGCATGGTGTTCTGGCACCCCAAGGGCTGGGCGGTTTGGCAGGTGATCGAGCAGTACCTGCGCCAGGGCTACCGCGACAACGGCTACCAGGAAGTGCGCTGTCCGCAGATACTGGATCGCAGTCTGTGGGAAAAATCCGGCCACTGGGAGAATTACAAGGAGAACATGTTCAC
>CAMCYY010000156.1 GCA_945885335.1 Bordetella parapertussis | reverse complement strand
AGCCTGAAGTTGCTGGCCGTTACCAGCCGCAAGCGCCTGCCCGATCTGCCCGACCTGCCGGCAATGAGCGAATTCATTCCCGGATTCGAGTACATCTCGTTCTATGGGGTCGTAGGTCCGGCCGGCATGCCCAAACCAGTTGTTGGTACGTTGAACAAGCTGATCAATGGCGTATTGATCAAGCCGGAGATCCGCACGCCGCTGGAGAAAAACGGTTCAAGCGTGGTCACGACAACACCGGAAGGATTCCAGGAAACGCTGAATGACTTCGTCCAGCGTGTCGAGAAGCTGGTCCGGGACGCCAATCTGGATCTGAAACCCAAGACCTGACCCGCCCAGGCGCGGGCACCGCCGCGCCTTCCACTCGCAGCCCCTTGCTCCCCTCACAGGGGTGCAGGGGGCTGATTGATTCTGCAGCATTGTCATCACCACACTAGGCGTACCCCGCACGCCGTGGCATTATTTCGCCCGTCGCAGACGCAGCGCCCCCTTGCAGGCCGATTCGGGGGCACACAAGAATACCAACCGGAGGAATAATGAAAATCCTGTTTTTTGATGACTTCAAGCTCGGCATCCTCAAGGGCGACCATGTGGTGGATGTGTCCGCCGTCGTCGCCGACATTCCGCACCTCGGACCGCATGACCTGATCAACGGCCTGATCGAGCATTTCGATGCCTATCGCAAAAAGATCGAAGCAGCCGTCGCAGCCGGCAAGGGCGTCCCCGTCTCCAGCGTGAAAATCCGCCCGCCGCTGCCCCGCCCGATCAACATCGACTGCATGGCCGTCAACTACATGGAGGACGGCACCAAGTCCGAGCCCTCCCCCATCAATGGCTTCCACAAGTCACCGGGCTCCATCATCGGGCCGGGCGAGACCATGGTGTTCCCCGACGTGGGCGCCACCAGCTTCGAAGGCGAAGCGGAGATCGCCCTGGTCATCGGCAAGAATGCCTCGAAGGTCAAGGCCGCCAATGCCATGGATTACGTGTTCGGCTACATCAACTTCATCGACGGTTCGGCGCGCGGCCTGCCGCCTTCGAACAACACCTTCTACCAGATGAAGTCGCGCGAAACTTTCGCGCCGATCGGACCCTACATCGTGACCGCGGATGAAATCCCCGACCCGCACAAACTGCAGATCCGCCTGTGGGTGAATGGTGGCCTGAAGCAGAACTACAACACCAGCGACATGGCGCACAACATCCCGAAATCGATCGAGTGGGTGACTTCCATCCACCCGCTCTTTCCGGGGGACATCCTCGCCATGGGCACCAACCACCGCGGCCTGTCGAGCTTCCAGGACGGCGACAAGATCGAGCTCGAGGTCGATGGCCTCGGACGCCTGCAGTTCAACTGCCGCGACGACCTGAAGCGCACCTGGGCGCGCGAAACGCGCCTTGAGCGCGCGCAAAAGGGTTTGCCCGGCAACTCGGAGCAGCTCACCGGGAAGTACGCCAAGTCCTGAGGCTAATCGAAGGTCAACCGGCCATTCCGGAACAGCGAATGGCCGGCCGATGTAGAAAGCCGCAAAGAATCAAAGAATACAGCCGATAACAATTCGGCTGTTTTCGCTTTCTGAGTGGCTACATCACCTTAAAACTGATCACAATAATAAAAAATCGCAGCGCCTGGTGGCGCTGCGCTTTTTTTACAGGTGTGCGGGGAATCAGGCTGCGCGTGCCGGCTTGGCCGCCTCCGCTTTGGCAGCATCGGCCGCCTTCAGCTTTGCCAGTTCGGTGCCCGCTTCCTTCTCCACCACCGTGCCCTTGAAGAAGTCGGCGTTCATCTTGCCGTGCAGGCCCACCACGTTGCTGAAGGTGAACTCGCGGAAGTCCTGCTCGGTCATGTTCCCTTCTTCAAGCGCCTCGAACACCTCCGGCACCACCTCATTGATGTGGTGCACGTCCCAGTGGCCGATGTCAGAACTGAACATGGCCTTCAGGCGCGTCTTGATGCGCGGATCAAAAGCGAACACCGTGGTCGGATCGTCCGCCTCGCAGCCGAAGTAGAAGTTGCGGCTGTACAGCTCGCGCACCTCGCGCTTGCTCGAGATCGGGCCCAAGTGCGCGAAGTCGTCGTAGTGTTCCGTCTCCCGCTCGCTCAGGTGGTTCGAATCCGCCTGGTACTTGTTCCACTCGATGCTCTTGATGATGGCATCGGCGTTTTCCTGCATGCGCGGATTGCCGTACTGCAGGACGAGCTTCCTGAACTCGGCTTCATTCAGGTTCTTCGGATCGAGCGCCTTCTTCATCGCCGCCCAGTTGCGCTTCTCCCAGTGGCCCTGCAGGTCGCAGCAAAGCGACGTGCCCCAGCCCATGCCGCCTTCGAGGAAGGCAAAGTTCAGTGTCGGGAAGCGCTTCACCACGCCGCCCAGGAATACTGCCTTGGCAAAGGTGTGGTTGCCGTTGGCGAAGTGATCGATGTGGTTGTACACATCGTTCGACCAGGACATGCGGTCCACCCAGTCGCGGCTGCCGCCGTGCGCGGTGACTGCCACGCCGAGATCCACATAGGTCTGCCACAGCGGGTCGTAGTCGTACTGGTTGTCCAGGCCCAGCGCCTCGATGTAGTACGGCCGGTGCTCGGGGCGCATGTAGTAAGCCGAATTGACTGAAGCCTCCTCGCCGTCCTTGTCGGCAAAGGCGGGTACCACGCGCGGAAATGCGCCCACCGTCATGATGGCTTTGAGGCCGAGTTCATTGCGCAGGTACTTCGCCTCTTCGATGCCCTCCTGCGGTGTAATCGGCGCAATGACGCCCACCGTGCCGAAGCGGTCGCCGTGGCCCTCGAAGGTGTCGCGCGTCATGATGTTGAAGGCGCGCACCACGGCCTTGCGCATATCTTCGCCGGGCGTGCGATGGATGTTCAGGCCGATGGACGGATACATCATTGCGTAGTCGATGCCCAGTTCGTCCATGCGGGTTTTCAGCAGCGCGGGCAGCATGATGGTGGCGCGGTCATAGGTGTCGGTGGGCGACAGCCACCAGGCGGCGCGGCGGATGCGCTGCTGTTTGCGCTGCTCGTCGGTCGAGTCGTACCACTTGCGGTGACCGGTGCAGAATTTCGCGTAAGCCTCGGCCATCTTCGGCCCGCCCACCTGCCGCACGTAATCGATGAGCACGGGAATGGACTCCACCCAGTGCCCGTCGCCATCCACGATGGGATGCTTGATCTGTGCGCGGATTTTCGCGATGTCTCTCGTCTTGACTGTCATTGCCCCACTCCCTGGATATTGTTCCGAAATCAAACGGGTTGTGCGCGCCACATCGAAGAATCGGAAGGCGTGCAACAGATTTTCTTCTATGAAAATAGTATCACCAACCGTGTCCGGCAGCGAATGCAACGCCCTCATCCCGTCATGCGAAAAGCGGATGGGTACATGCCGCGGCATGCAGAGCGGATGCACAGCGAATGCGCAACCTTTGCAAGTCAGAATTCGCTCTGCGGCAATCCCGCGAACGCATTTCCGAACCGCGCAAAAATCCCGTATGCTTCGCGCACAAGAAGCCACCCAGGCCACTGCGGCCCGTACCGCAAAGCCAGCCAATACAACCCCAGGAATCAGAGGACAACATGAGCACCAATCGCTACGCCACAACCACCCCGCTGCCCAATGACGCACCGGTGCCGGACCTCGAAATCCTTCGCACGCTGAACAACCGCGGCACGGTGCGCAACTTCAAGCCGGACCCGATTCCCGATACCTGGCTCAATGCGCTCATCGCCGCCGCCCAACGCGCACCGACCTCGTCGAACATCCAGGCCTACAGCATCGTCGTGGTGAAGAACCTCGCCACCAAAACCGAACTGGCAAAACTTGCCGGTGACCAGAAGCACATCATCGACTGCCCGGTGTTTTTTGCGCTGTGCGCCGACCTCACCCGCACCGAAATGGCCACCGAAATGCACGGCCAGGTGTTCGAAGGCCGCACCCTGGAAAAAGGCCTCGTCTCAAGTATTGATGCCGCGCTGATGGGCATGACCCTGTCGCTGGTGGCCGATTCCATGGGCCTTGGCAACGTGATGATCGGCGGCATGCGCAACAAGCCGGTTGAAGTGGCACGCCTACTCAAACTGCCGCCGCGGGTGTATGTGGTGTTCGGGCTGTGCGTGGGCTTTGCGAAATCGGCGCCGATGGCCAAGCCCCGCCAGTCCATGGACGCCGTGGTGCACCAGGAGTTCTACAGCGACGCCGCGCGCGAACGCGCCATCGCCGACTACAACCGCGTGCTGGAGCAGTACTACGTCGATCGCGGCATGAAGGGCCCTACCGCCGCATGGACACAGCCCATCGCCGAGAAATTCGGCGGACCGCGACGCAAGAACCTGCGCGAGAACCTGAAGGAACTGGGGTTCGATCTGGAATAAAAGCGCGCACCCGGCCTCGCCGCCGGGAAAGATGCGATAACACGCTCAACCAAACAAGGAGGTGGTTCCATGTTTCGTCGCCAGACGTTCTGCATTGCAATCCTCACCGCACTGTGCACCTCTGCCCACGCGCAGTCTTCGGCCAGCAACTATCCGAACCGGCCCGTGACGCTGGTCATACCGTTCACGCCGGGCGGCTCAACCGAGTTTGAATTTCGCGTCTACCAGGCCTTGCTCACCAGGGCCATGGGCCAGAATTTCATGATGGATTACAAACCCGGCGCCGGGTCCGCGCTGGGGACGACCTTCGTCGCCAAGGCGGCCCCGGATGGTTACACCCTGCTTGGAACCACCTCCAGTTACGCGGCGGTGCCGGCGGCCCATCCGGACCTGCCCTATGACCCGATCAACGGCGTCACGCCCATTTCCCAGATGACCGGCAAGACCAGCCTCGTCGTCGTCCGCTCGACACTGCCGATCAACAACATCAAGGAACTGGTGGCCTACGCCAAGGCCAACCCCGGCAAGCTGAACCACGTCACCTCCGGCGCAGGCGGCGGCCCGCATCTGCGTGCGGAACGGCTGTACAACGTAGCCGGCGTGAAGGTGAACTTCATCCACTACAAGGGCACAGGGCCGATGACCATCGACCTGCTCGCCGGACGCACCGACATCGCGCTGACACTGCCCACGCTGGTCGTGAAGCCCATCAAGGAAGGCACGCTGCGCGCGATTGGCGGCACCGGCCCCGGGAAGATGCGCGACCGCCTGATGCCGGATATCCCGACGGTGGCCGAACAGGGCTACCCGGAGTTCGGCAGCGTTTCGTGGGGCGGCGTGTTCGGACCGCCCAACTTGCCCCCGGCCATCCTCGACAAGATAAGCGCCACCTTCATCGCCGTATCCAAGGACCCCGACGCCGGGAAGGCGCTCGAGCCGACCGGCGCAATGATGATCGGATCGACACCGGCAGAGTTCAAGGCCTTTGTCGCTGAAGAGATCAACTTCATCAAGTCCATGGTCAAGGAACTGGGCATCAAGCCTGAGCTGTAGCGCGGGCACAGCAGTGAAATGCGCATTCCCGTCCGCTTTGCCCCCATCCTCTTCGGCGCGATTCTCTCGGCCATCATGGTCGCTGTCGTATCCGGCTTTGTGCTTGCCACGACGCAGGGACTTCACGCCGGCTTCCTGTCGCAATGGGCGAAAAGCGCGCTGAACACTTGGCCCATTGCGTTTCCGACGGTGACGCTGCTTGCGCCATGGGTGCGCCGGGTGGTTGGCCGGCTAACCGGCTGAAACTGGATCAGGCTCGCTGAAAACAAAAGGGCGGCTCAATTGAGCCGCCCTTGTAGTTCTCAGCATTTTCCGCCCTGGAATTACTGGGCCGGCTTGGGCCCCACAAGAACGCTAATGCCTTCGGCGCAGGCCTCATTGGCGGGATAGACCGTCTGCGCAGCACTCTTGCCCCAGCCCTCTTTTTCAATATAGGCGGAGTATTCAAATGGGTACTTTCCGGAGAACTCCTTTAACCTCGCCGGGTAGTTCGGGGATTTCACGAATTCCGCCACGCACACCGCCGATTGCTTCATGGCCGCCTTCGCAAGTTCGGCGGAGGTACTGGAAAGCCGCCAACCAAAATAATTGAACCCGGCGACAACGACCACAATTACGCCAAGAACTACACCAACCAGCACATCTTTGACATTCATTAATTTTCTTTCATGGAGATAATGGAAAGGATGCTGCAGATAGTGACGCCCGCACGCAGTCCATGCGGCATGACTCGATCCTGAATTCTGATTCCGCTATTGCGAAATGCAATGCTAAATCCGGTTCGATGAGGGAAACAGTATCGCCGCTGAAACTTAAAACCCGCTTAAGCGCGACCTGCGGCGTGACCGCCGGGTCAGGCTCCAGAGGAAATTCCCCGGCCTGCAAACTACGGCATCACAATCGCGGCAGCACAACTGTCACCATACGAAACAACGATTTTTCCCTGCCGCTTGCGCAGGCCATGCAGCCACCCATGGAGTGACATAATGAACGCCTGTCAATAACACCGGCTTGCACCCATGGAATTCAACCTGACAAAACCCGTGCGCCTGTTTCCCAATACCCCCGAGGTTGCCGCCATGGTGCGCAAGCTCGGCAGCGTGCAGCGCGGCGACAGCCGGATCATTTCACCCGAACGCGTCGCGGAAATTCTCAGGCATTTCAAGGTTCCCGGGCACGCCCGGTTTCGCTCATCGGCGCCCTATCTGGCCGCCGGCTACCAGGGCGGCAGCACCATGGATTTCGTGCAGACCTATCTGGATGCGATCCACTATCCCTGCTACCCCGTCGGTGATGCGCGCCGCGTCCGGATTCCCTCGCTGAAAGTCCTGGCCGAGGTGTACACCCCGGGCGTGGGTTTCATCTGCAATGTCATCAAGCACCTGCTCTGGGAGTCGATCGACCTCCGATTGTTCGCCGCCGACATCGCTGATGACCGCGCCCGCCAGGCCATCCTGTACCGGGCCAATGCCCTCTACAGCCTGGCCAAGGCGCTGTCGCACTCCAACCTGATCATTCCCGTCAGCCGCAGCTCGAACCTGGAGGCCATCCGCGACAAGATTGCCGCCATCGGCAAGGCGGTGTACATCATCACCGACGGCACCGCCATCCTGGGCCTGGGCGATATCGGCCCCCAGCCCGGCGCTCCGGTGATGACCGGCAAGGCCATCCTGATTGCCGGCCTGGCGGACATTCCTGCAATCAGCCTGGTCATGGATGAAACCGACCCGGACAAGATCGTCGAACTGCTCGTGAAGATCCTCCCGGAACGCGGCGGCTCCATCAATCTGGAAGACCTGGCCTCACCGCATTCGTTCGAGGTCGAAAGAAAACTCCAGGACAACATTGCCATCCCT
>CAMCYY010000155.1 GCA_945885335.1 Bordetella parapertussis | reverse complement strand
TTGTACATAGGCGTAATTGAAGGGCCGGTAATTCGGCAGCCGCACCAGCGCCGCCTTCAACAGATCCCCCGCGCCGGCAAGATCTCCCGACTCCGTTTTGATGCGCGCAGCCAGCAGGTCCACCATCGGTTGCTGCCCGGCCAGGGCCCGCAGGCCTTGCAACTCGGCCTCAGCGCGCTTGAATTCCCGGTTGCGCACCAGCGTCGTTACCAGGCCGTATCGTGCCGCCACCTCGCTGGTGTAGCGCTTTTCAGCCAGTTCGCCTTCGAAGTAGGCCAGCGCCTCACGCGGCGTGCCGTTTTCGGCACGAAGCTTTGCACGCACCAGATAAAACCCGGGGCTGTCGACACGCTGCTTGTACGGTGCGCCCTGCACCCGGTTCTGGATGTCGGAAATCCGCTCCAGAGTCAGCGGGTGACTCTGCAGGTAGGCCGGCGCGTTGTTCTCATGGACGCGGGTTGCACGTTGCAGCCGCTCAAAGAACGACACCATGCCATTGCCATCGAACCCGGCCTGCTGCAGCACCTGAAATCCGATGCGATCCGCCTCACGCTCGAAATCGCGGGTGTAGGCAAGCTGCGCTCCAACGGCGCCGGCCTGTGACGCCATCGCCACGGCCGGACCGGCTGCCGAGCGCGAAGCGAGGATGGCCACCAGCAAGCCGGCCAGGCTGATGGCGGAAAGCTGGCTCTGCTTGCTCAGCAGGCGCGCAATGTGGTGCTGGGTCACATGGGAAATTTCATGGGCCAGCACCCCGGCCAGTTCGGATTCCGTTTGCGCCGCCAGCAACAACCCGGAATGGACCCCGATAAAACCCCCGGGCATGGCAAAGGCGTTGATGCTGTCATCCTTGATCAGGAAAAACTCGAAATCCTGGTGCATGCCGGAACTTGCGGCGGACAGCTTTTTGCCCAGCACATTCAGATACTCGGCAATCTCGGGATCATCGACATAGGACGGCTCCCTGGCCCGTATCTGGCGCATCGCCTCCTCGCCAATGCGTTTTTCCATCTGCGGGGAAAGCGTGGCCGAGGACGCGTCTCCCAGATCGGGAAGCGTGGAGGGCAGGTTTTCGGGAAAGCCCTGAGCAAAGCCGCGCGGCAGCACGGACAGGCCGATCAGCAGGGAAAGAAGTAAGGGCGCCAGGCGCATCGCGCTATGATACCCGACGCACTTTCCAATCTGCCGGCGTTACAATTTCTCACACGCATACCGCATTCACTGCATTCACGACTATGACCCTTCAAGGCAACCGGCAATGACCAATCCGCTGACGCATTTCGACGAAGGTGGCAACGCCCACATGGTGGATATCGCCGGAAAGCCGGTCACCACGCGCATAGCTCGAGCCTGCGGCGCCATTCGCATGCGCGCGGAAACGTTGCAGCTCATCCGCGGTGGTGCGGCAGCCAAGGGGGATGTGCTGGGCGTCGCACGCATCGCTGCGATCCAGGCCTCGAAACGCACCAGCGACCTGATCCCGCTCTGCCATCCGCTGGCGCTGACCCGTGTCAGCGTGGAATTCGGCATTGATGAAGCCAACCCCGGCATCACCATCACTGTCACTGCGGAAACCCGTGGCCAGACCGGTGTTGAAATGGAGGCCCTGACTGCCGCAAGCATCGGTCTGCTGACCATCTACGACATGTGCAAGTCCGCAGATCGCGCCATGACCATCGAGGCCATCAGGCTGGTAGAGAAATCCGGTGGGAAATCAGGCACCTTCCTGCGTCCGCAGGGGTAACGCGCAAGCGCGTTCGTAGAGCCCCACGCAAGCGCGTTCGCCGGGTGACACACAAGCCTGTCACAAGTCCTTGAGAAAAGCATCCAGCGTGGCGGGCGGCAGGATCACGTCACACAAGGCATGCGCCGGATTTGATTCGAACACCACTTCCGAACCCAGGTAGCGGAAGTCATGCGCGAGCTGGCCCGAGATGAAATAGGCCCGGGGCCGGTAGGTACCACCGGTTGCGATCACGCCAACACGCGCCTTTTGCGGCACCACGACCAGCGCAGCCAGTGATTCATCATCAATTGAAAGCACGGCTTCCGCTGAACCGAGAATTTCCAGCAGCGCCGCCAGCGATGTGCTCTCGGCATCAACAGTTTCAAAACCATGCCGCTCCAGGACGGACTGCAATTCGAGCTCATTCGCCAGGCGCCGATCCGCCGCCCCGCGGCGGCTGAGATAAATCCTGCGCCGTATCCGCGCGGCATCCCCGGAAAATCTGCGCCGCAGGTGCTGCAGCGCCAGCGGCGAAACCCAGTCACCCACGGCAAGTAATGAGGGCACGTGCAGTTCGGCCACCCGCAGGGTGCAATCGTCCTCAATGACGAGGATACGCTCGCTCCCGATGCCCAGCCCTTCCAGCATCGCGAGGCGATCGGCGGACAAGCCTGCAGGAATGACCAACGGCAACTGTGCCAGGTCCGGCTGCTGTTCAATCGACCACAAACGAGCCAGCGTCTCGAACATCCATGCATAGTGGCCGCCGTCCCGTCCCAGCAGGATGCACGCCCCGTCGTATTCCTTTACCCGTGCCGGCAGGTCCAGCAGCACGCGCAGGTCGTCGGTGCTGTGTCGCGCGTAGTGCCCCTTTTGCGGGTAGTGCTGCGCCCAGTTGACGAAGCCATCCACAAAAAAACGGCCACCTGACAGCACCGAAAAATCTGCAGGCATTACTTCTGCCTGATTCAGCCGGACGATGAACAACTCCGGCATCATCGGCACGCCCACCATGAAGGCCCCTGCAAACTCCTCCGGGATCGCCTTGAATGGCGTCAGCGCGAGCCACTGGGCGCGCGCCAGGCGCGTGTAACGTCCGTACCCCCGGTCACACCAGGCCTGTGGTTGGGCAATCATCGCAGACAGCACTCTGGGCGGGTTGTGCAGTGCCAGTGCGGGCTCGATTGCCGCAGCCTGGCGGTAACTCGCCTCCGCATCCCGCTCCCAGCACAATTCAGATTGCGCCCTCGCAAGTGCAAGGTGTGCTGGCGCCAGGGCTTCATCGAGGGCCAGCGCGTTGCGCAATACGACAATGGCCTCGCGGGGAGCACCTCTCTCAACCAGCAGCGAGCCCAGACAGACCCGCCAGCGGCCGGCATCCTCCGTGGCACCGGCGGCGTCCTTGTCTCCGGACGCAGTCAACATGGCAATGGCTTCGCGATACTCGCGTTCTGCTTCAGTTCGATGGCCCTCTTCGCGGTAGAGCTCGGCCAGTTCGTAGTGAGCCCGCGCCATGCCCGGTGCGGCGATCAGGGCACTGCGAAAAAAATGCTCCGCCTCGCGCGCCTGTCCGCGATCCCGCATGAGCAGGCCGAGATTGAAGTGCGGGTAGGGATTCAGGTTATCTATCCTGAGGGCCTGCTCAAACCGCGCGTAGGCCTCGTCAAAGCGCCCCAGTTGCCGGTAGGCCTCACCGCAATTGTTCAGCACCACGGGATTGGTCAGCCCCCCCTTCAAGGCCTTTTCCAGCCAATCGGCGGCCTGCTGCGGAACGCGGCGGCGCAACGCAAGCGCACCCAGGAGATGACAGGCCTGTAAATGGTTCTCATCCTGATGCAGCAAGGCACGGCACAAGACTTCGACACGATCGAGGTCGCCGGCAAGAAACGCAGCTTCAGCCGCCTCGATCCCGACTGGTACTGACAGGTTCATGGGCGGCCGGCCGGAGAACCGGCGCGTCGAAAGTAAGGGAATCTGCACATTGGCCGGCGATGATAGCAATCCGGGGCCGCAACCGCATGTGCATAAACGCACGCCAAGTCTCAGCCCGAGCAGTTGAGGGTCGGGGCGCAGGCTAAAATATGCCCATACCCGTCCGGAGTCGAGCCAACGCTCTATATGCGGCATGCTGACTGAATTGCTCAGACACACATGGAAATCCCTGACGCGCACGCGAGCGCAGGGGCCATTGCGACTGCCACTGACCGGCCCTATCAACCCGGAAGAGGCCGGAATTCTGTCCCGGCTGCAGTCATTTCCGGAAGATGCCGACGCATGGCACAGGTTGGGCGAACTGGCGGCGGGGGCCGGTTCACCGGAAACCGCCCTTGCCCATCATGAGACGGCGCTGCGACTGGCCCCGGGTCATTTCTGGGCCGAGCTTGCTGCAGCCAGCCTCGCCCACCAGATGGACCGCCGTGAATATGCCCTCACGCTGTACCGCCATGCACTGACCATGCAATCCGGCCATGCCCATACCGCAGCAATCCTCACAAATATGGGCGTGATTCTCAAGGACCTCGTGCGTCTTCCGGAAGCGATCGCAACCTACAGGCAGTCGCTGGACGTCGATCCGGACATTGCCGAGACTCACTACAACCTTGGATTGCTACTCTACGAAACGGGACGCGTCGATGAGGCAGAACAGCATCTGCGTCGGGCGATTGAAATCCGGCCTGGATTCACCACTGCCCACAGTTCGCTGCTGTGCATCTACGGATTCAGCCGTAATCATGATGCAAAACGCCTGCTTGAGGAGCATCGGCGATGGGGCGCCATCCACGCCGACCCGCTGACCCCCGAGCACTCGCGATTCGACAACTCCCTCGACGCCGGTCGCCGCCTGACCGTCGGCTATGTTTCAGCCGATCTGTGCGAGCACTCCATGCGGTTTTTCATGGAGCCGGTGCTGGCGAACCATGATCGCAATGCGTTCCGCATCGTGTGCTATGACAACTGGCCGGGTGATGATGCTGTCAACCGGCGGCTGCGTACCTACACCGACGGCTGGCGCAAGGTCAATCGCATGAATGACGAGGAACTGGCGAGGCAGATTCGCGCCGACCAGGTAGATATCCTGGTCGATCTTTCAGGCCATACCACGGGCAATCGCCTGCTGGCATTTGCACGCAAGCCCGCCCCGGTCCAGGTCACCTGGCTAGGCTACATGTGCACAACCGGCATGCGGGCGATGGACTACCGGATCACTGATCCCCACCTTGATCCGCCGGGACAGACCGAGCGCTTCTACACCGAAGCGTTGATGCGCATGCCGACCGCCGCGACTTTCTCCCCCGCGCCGGAAAGCCCGATGGTCAACCCCCTTCCCGCCCTCACACGGGGATACATCACTTTCGCTTCATTCAACAACTACACCAAGGTCGGCGATGCAGTGGTCGCCTGCTGGGTGCGTCTGCTGCAGGACCTGCCCTCCTCACGCCTGATGATCGTCATGCTCGGTGGAGACGATGCGGTCATCCAGGCTGCGGCCCGGACGCGCTTTGCCAGTCATTGCAATGGTGATGCGGATTCAGTCCTACGCCGGATCGAGATACGAGGCCGCCGTACACTGCCCCAGTTCCTGCGCATGTTCCATGAAGCGGACGTCGCGCTTGACCCCTATCCTCATTGCGGCGGGACCACCAGCCTGCACACGCTGTGGATGGGCCTCCCCGTCATCAGCCTCGAGGGCGACTCGGAATTGTCCCGCAGCACCGGTGGTATGATGAGATCCTGTGGGTTGGATCATCTGGTTGCAAAGGATCAGGAAAGCTATCTGAACGTGGCAAGGAGCCTCGCCGCTGACCTTCCAGGCCTGGCGGACATCCGCGCCGGACTGCGCGGTCGGGTTGCCGCCTCATCGATAGGCGATAGCAATTTCGTGACGCGAAACCTGGAATCCGTTTATCACGTCATGTGGTCAAATTTTGTAGCCAGACAGCGCGCCCTGGCGGCATGACCCGCAACCTCTCCAATAGAAAGCACCATCTCATGAGCTCTCTCGAATCATTCATCAGCAATTTCACGACAGCCGTGGATTTCCAGGATGCAGTTGAAATCAAGTCGGACACGAAGCTGGCCGATCTCGCGGAATGGGATTCCCTGGCGGCGCTTGGTGTCATTGTGATGTTCGACATGGAATATGGCGCCACCATCACCGGCAACGATCTGAAGAGCTGTGTCGTCATTCAGGACGTCTTTGACCTGATCGCAAAAAAGAAGGGGTAGTCTCATGGCCACCGCCGTTCTGGAGAAAGTGCGCTTCGCCGGACTCACCAGTTGTGTCCCGCGCAGGGTCGTCTCGAATCTCGACTGTCCGCCGGAGAAACTGGCGGAACGCCAACGGCTGGTTCGAAACATCGGCATACAGACGCGGCGCGTATGCGAATCCGGTCAGGTGTTCTCTGATCTCGCGCTGCCAGCCGCAGAGCGGCTCATCAGCGGCCTGGGATGGAAAAAAGAGGATATCGACGTCTTGCTGGTCATCACCCAGTCTCCGGATTACCCGATTCCGGCCACCGCAATCATCATGCAGGATCGCCTCGGCCTGCCGAAATCAACGCTGGCCTTCGACATCAATCTCGGCTGCTCGGGCTACCCCTACGGGCTGTTCGTTCTAGGCAGCATGCTCGCAAGTGGCCGTATGCGGCGCGGCATCGTGCTTGTGGGCGACAAGTCGTCCAACCCGGAATCGCATGACAACGGGCTCCTGTCGCTGTTCGGGGATGCCGCAACCGCAACCGCCCTCGAATTCGACGAGTCCGCCCCGCCGATGCACTTTCATTTCGGCAGTGACGGCAGCGGATACAAGGCCATCATCATTCCGGCCGGCGGCCAGCGCGTCCCGATGCAGCCGCATCACCTGGAGCGACTGCCAGGGGAAGATGGCATTTCCCGCAAGGGCACTGACGTGATTCTCGACGGCCCCGCGATCCTGAATTTTTCCATCCGCGAAGTGCCGCCGGCAGTGACCGCGCTGCTCGCATCCTCGCCGCATACCGCCGAAGCCATCGACTATTTCGTTTTCCACCAGGCCAACCGGATGATCAATGAAACCATCCGCAAGAAGCTCGGCCTGCCGGAGACCAAGGTTCCTTCATCCCTGCATGAATTCGGCAACACCAGCTCCGCCTCGGTGCCCATGACCATGACCGTGCGCCTCAGGAATGAGCTTCTGTCAGGCCCCAAACGCATTCTGATGAGCGGCTTTGGCGTCGGACTGTCCTGGGCCTCCTGCATTCTCGAGCTCGACCGCCCGTTCCTGCCGGAACTCATCGAACTGTGAAATGGTGAGCTTCAATCCGTTTTCGCTGGAAGGAAAACGCGTCCTTGTGACGGGTGCCTCTTCCGGCATCGGCCGGCAGACTGCAATATCCTTTTCGAAGATGGGCGCAACACTGATCATCTCGGGCAGGAATGAAGATCGCCTGAAAGAAACACTGTCGGAGATGCCACCGGGCGGACATGCGGCCATTGTCGCCGACATCACCAGCAAGGAACAGCGCGACAGTCTTGCGGATCAGGCGGGCGCCCTGCATGGCCTTGTTCACTGTGC
>CAMCYY010000154.1 GCA_945885335.1 Bordetella parapertussis | reverse complement strand
CTACTTTTTTCTTTGTTGCCATGTATGTGTACTCCCTCAATCGTTTCGGGGTCGGTGAAAAAGGACTGCACAACAACGTGCGCGCTGAGAATGCTTCAATGGCGCGTCAATGTCAACGGGCGAAAGTGAAAAAAAACGGGCTGTTTTCCCTCTGAAACCGGCAGAACTTTCAAACGCAAAAAGCAAGCGACCGCGTCCGCCGGAGGCTGGGTTGCGATCACCTATAATTCAACCCATGATGAACGGCATACAGACTGACTCGCATCCGGACCGGCTCTCGAACATACCGGTTCAGGTGACTGACAAAACCATGACGTTCATTGCAGGCGCTTATTTCTCCGCTGCTTTTCCCCGCAGGGTGCAAGGCCATGGCACGGGGGGCGTGGTTTGAGCGACCGTGCCGCCGCACGCTCCAGGGGAGTACTGACGGACGATGCCAGCCATAGCCTCGATCCCCAGGTTCAATTGCTGCTCGAGCGCTGGGCGCGGGAGCCCCAGCCTGCCTATGCATCCATGACGCCGGATGAGGCGCGCCGGGCGTACCGGGAGTCGCGCCTGTGCCTGCAGGGCGAGCCCCAGGCGGTGGCGGCGGTGGAGCCCCTGTTCATGGACAAAGCTGAGAATGGCGCAGTGCAGCGTATTGCCCTGCGCCTGTACCGCCCGCTGCTTCAGTCACAAAACCCCATCTCCGGCCCCTTGCCCTGTCTGGTGTATTTTCATGGTGGAGGCTGGACGCTGGGCGATCTGGAAAGCCATGACGGGCTGTGCCGCGCACTCGCCCAGGCCGGCCAGTGCGCCGTCGCCGCAGTCGATTACCGGCTTGCGCCCGAGCACAGGTTTCCTGCCGCAGTGGAGGATGCGATTGCCGCAACACGCTGGATTGCCGCTCGTGCCGACGTATTGGGAATCGATACCGAACGCCTGGCGGTGGGTGGTGACAGCGCGGGCGGCACCCTGGCCGCCGCAGTGGCACTCGCGCTGCGCGGCAGCAATGTGCGCCTTGTCCTGCAGTTGCTGTTCTATCCGGCCACCGACATGGCGCATGAGCTGCCCTCCCATGAGCGCCTCGCTGAGGGCTATGCGCTGACCCGCACCAGCCTCTTGTGGTTTCGCGCCAATTACCTGGGCAGTCCGGTTAATGGGCGCGACCTTGAACGCAACATCGCCGACTGGCGCGCCTCGCCGCTGCGCGCTGGTGACCTGGCCGGACTGCCGCCGGCCAGCATCGTCACCGCTGGTTTTGATCCGCTTGTCGATGAGGGGCGTGCCTATGCCGAGCGGCTGCATGCCGCCGGGGTGCCGCTCCGCTATGAGTGTTTCAACGGCATGATTCACGGCTTTCTACTCATGACCGGGGAGCTGGCCGCCAGCCGGCACGCCATCCATCGCGCTGGTCAGGCGCTGCGCGAAGCCTTTGCCGGACGCTTCAATGCCCTCACGCGCTGATTGCGGGGCAGGGGCGGTGTTCCATGGCGGGGCGCTAGAAACGCCCGCCAAGGCGGTAGAACACGATCTTGGCCAGTTCCAGCAGCACATTGCGTGCGGCGTCCTGGTCGGTCCACCAGCGCGCTGGAAACGGGTCGTAGGGCGTCGGCACGATGCGCACCCGATCCGCCGGAAAGCGATCCGTGAAGACCATGCGCGTGCGCCGCAGGTGGTAGGGCGAGGTCACCACCAGCAGGCGGGTGGCGGGCGGCAGGGCGGCGCGCAGGGCATCGGCTTCGGCTGCAGTGCTCGACACCTCGCTGCCAACGATGCTGATCGCCGCAGTTGGCACACCCAGCTTCACCAGTGCATCGTGGTAGACCATTTCAGTGCGCGGAAACGGCACGCCGATTTCATCGAGCTTTTTCTGGGGACGGCTGCGCGCCTCGACCGTCAGCAGCACCCGCGGCGCCAGGCCCTGCCGGTACAGGTCGGCGGCATGCACCACGCGCAGGGCATCACCGGACAGCACCACGATGGCATCGGAGCGCGCCGGCATATCGGGCACGTTGAGCAGCCCTGCGGCAAACCAGACCAATGCGCCGAGCGACGCCAGGCATGCCAATCCAAGAATTGCAGCGGCGAGCAGGCAGCGGCGAAAGCACGACATCGGGAATCACTCCTGACAGTTGAACCGGCCGGATTCTACGCCGGCGTTATTGGAAGCTGTCCATGAGGCGCCAGCGCCGCTGGCCCGTTGGCAGGCAGACCTCCGTCGCGGTGAGCGAGGAGGGCGGCGTGCGCTACCTACACATCGGCGGGGATGCCATCCAGAGCGCCATGCGCCTGTCCGCGCCCGATCACCTGGAACTGCATTACAACCGCGCCATGATGGGTTTCCTGCTGTTCCGGCCCGACCCGCGTGCTGTGCTCATGGTGGGCTTGGGCGGCGGATCCATGGCGCGCTTCCTGCACCGCAGCTACCCGCGCTGCAAGGTCACCGCGATCGAACTCAATCCCGATGTCGTCGCCGCGGCGCGGCGACATTTCGACCTGCCGGCCGACGGCCCGCGCTTTACCACCGTGCTCGATGACGGCGCGGCGTGGGTGGCAGCGCATCCCGACACGGCCGATGTGCTGCTGCTGGATGCCTTCGATGATGGCCGTCAGGTTCCCGCGCTGTGCAGCGAGGCGTTCTACCGCATCGCATATGCTGCACTGCCGGAAAACGGCGTTCTGGTGCAGAACTTCATGTCCGACGATGACCGCGTCGACATCTACGCCGAGCGCATCGAACAGGCTTTTGGCCGTCCGCCCACGCTGCTGGCGGCGGCTGATCGCGTGAACACCATCCTGTTCGCCTTCCGCGAAGGCCCGCAGCGCATCTCCTGGAGCGTGCTGGAGAAGCGCGCCAAGGCCCTGCAGGACCAGTTCGGGCTGCCCGGCAACCACTACCTCGCCAGCCTTCGGCGCCTCAACAAGCCGGTCGGTGGCACGACAGGCAGCAAGAACGGCAACGATAGCGACGACAAGTTTTTCGCGTTCTGACCCGCCGCACATGCAAGGGGGGATGAGAGGCACTTCCATCCGTCCAGTTGCGACGGCCCCGGAGAAGCGGGCGCCCCGCAGCGGGTTACAATGGCATCCAGAGCGCCCTCATTCACACAGAGGCGGCACATAGAAGCGCAGGGCCGCAGGCAAACAGACCGCGTGCTGTCCATAAACGCGGCAACGCACCGGCCTTTCACAACCGCGACATACAAGGTGGAGTCCGCATTCTCATGATCTCAGTCGAATACAAGGTGCAGGGCGCGGTTGCCGTCGTCTCGTTCAGCAATCCGCCTGTCAATGTGCTTTCCCATGCCATGCGCGCCGACATTCAGGCCGCACTGGACCGCGCCGAGGCCGACGCGACGGTGCTCGCTGTTGTCCTCACCGGCACCGAGAAGGCCTTCTCAGGCGGTGCCGACATCAAGGAAATGGGCACGCCCAAGGCGACCTCCTTCCCGACACTGCATGACATGATCGCGCGCCTCGATGACATGAAAAAGCCGGTCATCGCCGCCATGAGCGGGTTTTCCGTCGGCGGTGGCCCCATCCTGGGCCTGGGCTGCCATTACCGGCTCGCGCGCAAGGGCACCCGGATTTCCTTTCCTGAAATCGACATCGGCCGCGTCGCCACGCCGGGCACCCAGCTGCTGCCGCGTCTTGTCGGCGTGGACTACTCGATCGAACTGCTGGTGGGGGGCAAGTTCGTGAGTCCAGAGCGCGCCAGGCAAATGGGCCTGCTGGATGAGGTCATCGACGGCGATGTGGTTGCGGGTGCGGTGAAGTTCGCCGAAGGCCTGCTCGCCGCAGGCAAGGGTGTGCGCCGCGTGCGTGACATGGCCGTGCCGCCGTCCGACGGCAAGGCCGAGATGGACCGCAAGTTCCCGCGCGGCATGAAGCTGCCCGGCCTCATCATCGACTGCATCCAGGCTGCCACGAGCATGTCGGTCGAGGAGGGCATGGAGTACGCCCATCACATCGCGCAGGACGTGCTGAAGACGACCGAATCGAAGGCCGTGGCCTACGCTGCCGCGTCCGAGCGCATTGCGCAGAAGATTCCCGATGTGCCCCCTGATACCCCCAAGCGCACGATCAGGACTGCGGCGGTGCTGGGAGCCGGCACCATGGGCGGCGGCATCACCATGTGTTTTGCCAATGCCGGCATTCCGGTCACGGTGATCGAGGTGAAGCAGGAGGCCCTCGACAAGGGACTTGCCGTCATCAAACGCAACTACATGGCCACCGCCTCCAAGGGCCGCCTTACCGAAGCCGACGTCGAGAAGCGCATGGGCCTCATCACCGGCTCGTTGGATCGCAATTCGGCCGCCACCGCCGACATCATTGTCGAAGCGGTGTACGAAGACCTCGACCTGAAGTGCGAAATCTTCAAGGCGCTCGATGGCATCGCCAAGCCCGGCGCCATCCTTGCCTCGAACACCTCGGGCCTGGACATCGACAAGATGGCCGCCGGCACCAAGCGCCCCGAAGACGTGATCGGCGCGCACTTCTTCTCGCCGGCCAATGTGATGCGCCTGCTGGAAGTGGTGCGCGGCGCGAAGACCTCGAAGGAGGTCATCGCCACCGTCATGGATCTGGCCAAGCGCATGGGCAAGGCGCCGGTGCTGTCGCGCGTATGTGATGCCTTCATCTGTAACCGCATGATGAAACCGGTACGCTCGCAGAACACCGCCATGCTCGAAGAGGGCGCATCGCCGAAGCAGATCGACGATGCACTGCTCAATTTCGGCATGGCCATGGGCCCCTACCGCGCCGCGGACAACTCGGGCATCGATGTCGGCTGGCGCGGCCGCCAGTCACGCAAGAAGGCAGGCCTGCCGTTCGTGCCGGATGACCTCGTTGATGGCCTGTGCGAGATGGGCCGCTGGGGCTGGAAGACCGGCCGTGGCTGGTATCGCTACGAGCCTGACGGCCGCGGCGGTTTTTCGCGCAGCGCGCAGTCCGACCCCGAAGTCGATGCCTACATCGCAGCCCATCGCAAGAAGCTCGGTGTCAGCCCGCGCGACATCAGCGAGCAGGAAATCGTTGATCGCTACATGTTCGCGCTGGCCAACGAGGGCGCAAAAATCCTCGAGGAGGGCATCGCCATCCGCGCCTCCGATATCGATGTCACCTACCTCACCGGCCGCGGTTTTCCGCTTCATCGCGGCGGGCCGATGTTCAATGCCGATGTGGTGGGCCTGAAGAACGTGGTGGCCGCCATGGAGCGCTACCAGACCTATTACCAGGGGGCATTGTGGAAGCCCTCGAAACTGCTGCTGCAACTGGCGGCTGAAGGCAAGAGCTTCAAGGATTACGACGCGACGAAGAAGTAGATTCAAAATATATAAAAAGTTGTCACCCGCGAGTGACGTTTCTGAAAACGAGACCAAAGGAGAGTTCCATGAAGACGTTTCTCAAAGCCGGCGTTGCACTGCTGGCCGCCGGCATCGGCGCCGCTGCCGGTACTTCGGCTTTTGCCCAGGCCTACCCCAACAAGCCGGTGCGCATCATCAGCAACTACACGCCGGGCGGCACCACCGACTATGTGGCCCGAGCCATGGCCACCAAGCTCACTGAGGCACTCGGTCAGCCGTTCCAGGTGGAAAACAAGCCCAGCGCCAATGGTGCGGTCGGCTCGCTGGAAGCGCAGCGCTCCAGGCCCGACGGCTACACGTTGCTGTTCTCGACCTCGGGCCACACCTCCATCCCGATGGCACTGAAGGGCGACAAGCTGCCCTTCAACCCGCGCGAGTTCTCGCCCCTCATCCTGCTCATCCTGAGCAACCAGAGCTTTGTCGTGCACCCCTCGCTTGGCGTGAAGAACATCCCCGAGTTCGTGCAGTTGATGAAGGCCAATCCGGGCAAGTATTCCTATGGCTCGGCAGGCCCGGGCAGTCCCAACCACCTCGGTGTCGAGCTGCTGAAGTACATGGCCGGCTTTGAGATGGTGCACATTCCCTACAAGGGGGGAGCGCAGGCGGTGATCGACCTGGTGGCCGGGCGCACCGTGCTGATGCTGAACAGCAATGCCTCGCTCTTGCCGCACATCAAGGCCGGCAAGATCATCCCGATTGCCGTGAGCGCAAACCGCCGTTCCAGCGCGGTGCCGGACGTGGTGCCGATCGCCCAGCAGGGTTATCCGGACTTCGACATTGCCACCTGGTACGGCATGTTTGGCCCTGGTGGTTTGCCGAACGATGTTGTCGCGAAGCTGAATGCGGGCATGAACGCTGCGCTCAAGATGCCCGACGTGATCAAAAACTTCGAGGTGCGGGGCGTCGAGCCGGTCGGTGGTACGCCCGAGGATCTGGCAAAGAAGATGTCGGGCGAATACGATCGCTGGAAAAAGGTCGTCGAGTTCGCCAAGATCGAGGCGGATTAAGCGCGACAACGCTTCGACTCTCAGAGAAGAATTTCCCTCCCCCGCGAAGCGGGGAGGGCAGGGTGGGGCGCTACTGCCACCGCCAGTCTTACACCTCAGGAGAAGGCAATGTTCGTGATCTCTCGAACCAAATCCGTTTGCACTGCGCTCATGTTTGTGGCGGCAACGTTCTCCTCCGGCACCTCAGCCCAGACCTATCCCAGCAAATCCATTCGCTTTGTCACGCCCTATGGCGCGGGCGGCAATGCCGACATTCTGACGCGCATCATCGGGGATGCCATGTCCAAAAGCATGGGCCAGCCCGTGCTCGTCGACAACCGTCCCGGTGGGAGCAGCACCATCGGCAGTGCCATCGTTGCCAAGGCACCGCCGGATGGTTACACCATCATGCTGATTTCCTCGTCGCACAGCGTGAATCCCAGCCTGTTCGGCAGCCAGTTGCCCTATGACACGGTAAAGGACTTCACGCCCATCAGCATGACCGGCGCCACTCCCATACTGGTGGTGGTGAATCCGGGTGTCGCAGCGAATAATGTCCGCGAACTGGTGGCGCTCGCCAAGGCGAAGCCCGGCACGCTGAACTTCGCCACTTCCGGCAACGGCTCGCCGGCGCATCTGGCGGGCGCGCTGATCGAAGCGCTGGGCGGCGTCAAACTCGTGCATGTCCCGTACAAGACCACGGCACAGGCCAACAACGACACCATGTCGGGGCAGGTGCAGATCGCCTTCCCGAGCGTGTCATCGGCGCTACCCATGGTGAAATCCGGCAAGCTGCGGGCGCTGGGCATCACCAGCCTGAAGCGCAGTGCGCTGGCACCGGACATCCCCACCGTGGCCGAGTCGCTGCCCGGCTACCAGGCGAGCATCTGGACCGGCGTGCTGGCGCCGGCTGCGGTGCCCAAGCCCATTGTCACGCGCCTCAACGCCGAGGTGGTCAAGGCGCTC
>CAMCYY010000153.1 GCA_945885335.1 Bordetella parapertussis | reverse complement strand
GGAAGGCAAACAGGCGGGTCAGATTGTGAAAAATCCAGTTACCCAACCACTTGCGAGGGCGCGCCGAGAGAGTCATCGGTTCGGATAATGCCAGACTTGCTTGCACCGGCTGGTCAGCAACGGGATTTTGGTAGGACATGCTTGAAATCCGTGGGTTTGTAACAACACAATTCCGGGATGCCGCAGCATCCCGGAACCCTCATCGACAGCAATTGTTACTTGGCGGGCCAGAGCGGCTTGCCGGAGGTATCACGAATATTCGCAGCCAGCGAGGCATTGATCAGCCGCACTACGCTGTCAGGCATGGGAACGTAATCCAGTTCGGTGGCAAGCTTGCCGCCGTTCTTCAGCGCCCAGTCGAAAAACTTCATGACTTCCACCGCCTGCGCCGGCTTGTCCTGGACCTTGTGCATCAGAATGAATGTAGCACCCGAAATCGGCCAGGTCGCCTTGCCCGGTTGCTCGGTCAGGATTTCGTAGAAAGCAGATTTCGTCCAGTCGGCACCGGCAGCCGAAGCCTTGAAACTGTCGTCCTCCGGTTGCACGAACACACCGTCCTTGTTCTGCATCTGGGTGTGGGTCAGCTTGTTCTGCTTGGCGTAGGCATACTCCACATAACCGATCGCACCGGGAACACGCTGCACGAACGCGGAAACACCCTCATTGCCCTTGCCGCCAAGACCCAGCGGCCACTGCACTGCAGTACCTTCGCCAACCTTGGTCTTCCACTCGGCATTTACCTTGGACAGGTAGTTCGTGAAGATGAAGGTGGTGCCGGAACCATCAGCGCGGCGGACCACGGCGATGTCCTGATTCGGCAATTGCAGCTTGGGATTAAGATCCACCAGCGCCTTGTCATTCCACTTGGTGATCTTGCCCAGGTAGATGTCACCCAGAATCGCGCCAGTCAGGCGCATTTCACCCGGCTTGATGGCGGGCAGATTGACTACCGGAACTACGCCACCGATGACCGTCGGAAACTGGACCATTCCACCTTTTTCCAGGTCGGCGGGTGTCAAGGGCGCATCGCTCGCGCCAAAGTCTACGGTCTTGGCGGTGATCTGCTTGATGCCGCCACCGGAACCAATGGACTGGTAGTTGATTTTGTGTCCAGTGGCCTTCTGGTAGGCATCAGCCCACTTTGCATAGATCGGGGCCGGGAAAGAGGCGCCCGCGCCAGTCACTTCAGCGGCAAAGGCGTGTGGAACGATGGCAGCGGAAACTGCAATCGCGGCAATGCTTTTCAAAACAGCGGTTTTCATGGATTCATACTCCTTCTGGTGATATGCGAAGGAGTTTAGGGACCGAATGTGACAGGGTTGTTACAGTCCGGAAGAAGCGGAGAACCGGAAAAAAGCCTCCCCAGACAACAACCTGGCCGTCAGGACGGCTCAGCCGCCTTCACCACCTCGGCAATGTCGCGCGCCGCAGCAGACACCTTTGCCTCGTTTTCCCCCTCGACCATGACGCGCAGCACCGGCTCCGTGCCCGAAGGCCGCAGCAGCACCCGCCCCTTTTTGCCAAGCTGGCGCTCGGCGGCCTGCTTGGCCTTGGCGATGGCGGTGTTTTTCTGCCAGTCGAAACCCTTGGCCACCTTCACGTTGATCAGCACCTGCGGATACAGCTTCAGGTCTCCCGCCAGGGCCATCAGCGTCTTGCCCGATTCGCAGACCGCGGTCAGCACCTGCAGCGCGGCAACGATGCCGTCACCGGTGGTGTGCTTGTCCAGGCAGATGATGTGGCCGGAGTTCTCTCCGCCCAGCTCCCAGCCCTTTTCCTGCATCAGTTCCAGTACGTAACGGTCGCCGACTTTCGCCCGCACGAAACCGATGCCTAGCGCGCCCAGCATCTGCTCCAGCGCGAGGTTGGACATCAGTGTGCCCACCACGCCCTTCAACTTGCCGCGGCGATGGCGATGGCGGGCGATAACGTAAAGAAGCTGGTCGCCATCAAAGCAGGTGCCATCGCTCGCCACCATGAGCAGGCGGTCGCCGTCGCCATCGAGCGCGATGCCCAGATCCGCCTTGTGCTGTTTCACCGCCAGTTGCAGCGATTCCGGCGCCGTGGCACCGGCCATGTCATTGATGTTGAATCCATCCGGCTTCACGCCGATGGACACAACTTCGGCACCCAGCTCATGCAGCACATGCGGCGCGATGTGATAGCCGGCGCCGTTGGCACAATCGACCACGATCTTGAGCCCGCGCAGGTCCAGCGAGGACGGGAAAGTGCTTTTGCAGAATTCGATGTAACGCCCCGCGGCGTCATCAATACGGCGCGCACGGCCAAGCTGTGCCGACGGCCGGCAGCCCATGGGCTGGTCCAGTTGCGCCTCGATCTGTTCCTCGACCGCATCCGGCAGCTTGTTGCCGTCTGCCGAGAAAAACTTGATGCCGTTGTCAGGATAGGGATTGTGCGAGGCACTGATCACGATGCCCGCCTGCAAACGGAGCGCACGCGTCAGGTAGGCCACCGCCGGTGTCGGCATGGGGCCGGACAACATGACATCGATCCCGGCCGCGGAAAGCCCCGCTTCCAGCGCGGCCTCCAGCATGTAGCCGGAAATACGGGTGTCCTTGCCGATCAGCACTGCCGGGCGCTCACCGCCCTTGCGCTGCTTGGCCTGTTGACCCAGCACCTCGCCCGCCGCGTAGCCAAGTCGCATGACGAAATCCGGCGTAATGGGTGTCTCGCCCACCGTGCCGCGTATGCCGTCTGTTCCGAAGTACCTGCGTGCCATTTGAATATCCCGTATCGAGTGCGCGGATTCTATCAAGCCGCCGGAGACGCCGTGGCGCTCCCGCCGTGTAGCGCCGACCACATCGCAAGCGCATCACGCGTTGCGGCCACGTCGTGCACACGGACAATCGCCGCACCCCGCTCTACCGCAAGCAGCGCCGCCGCCACGCTGGCATGCAGGCGTTGCTCCACCGGTCGGCCGGTAATCACACCCAGCATGGATTTTCTCGACAGTCCGGCCAGCACCGGAAAACCCGCTTCGGTGAACCGGCGCAGATGCCGCAGCAGTTCCAGATTGTGTTCCACCGACTTGCCAAAGCCGAAGCCCGGGTCAATGACAATGCGCTCACGGGCAATGCCGGCCGCCATGGCAATGTCGGCACGCCGGCGCAGGAAGGTCGCCACTTCTGCAACCACATCGCCATACTGCGGCGCCTGCTGCATGGTGCGTGGCCTGCCCCGCATGTGCATCAGACAGACCGCCGCATCGCTTGCCACCACCGCAGCGAGTGCGGCCGGTGCCTGCAGGGCCTCAATGTCATTCACCATGGATGCACCGGCATCGAGTGCCGCGCGCATGACCTCGGGCTTGGCGGTATCCACAGAGACTGGAACCGCTGCGTCACGCAACGCCATGATCACGGGCAGGATGCGCTGCAACTCCTCGCCGGCATCCACTGCCGCGGCACCGGGCCGGCTGGACTCACCGCCAATATCGACGATGTCGGCCCCCTCCTCGATCAGGCGTTGTGCGCCCGCAATCGCTTCAGAAGGATTGTAGAAGCGGCCGCCGTCGGAAAACGAGTCTGGCGTGATATTCACCACACCCATGACCAGCGGCCGGTCCAGCGCGAGTGTGAAACGGCCAGCGCATAGCGTGTGCAGCGTGTGCAATATGCGGTTCATGGCGTGCAAATAAAAAGGCCCGAAGCGCGCTTCGGGCCGGATTGTGGAAGCAAACGGCTCAAGCGACCGCCGGCTGCTCCGTGGTCCCCGAGGCACTTTGCGGCGGCGTCGGCGGCTGGGGCGGCGACTGCGGCTTGGGTGCACGCGGCGGCAGGCCCGCCATGATGTCGTCTAGCTGGTCGGCGTCCAGGGTTTCCCATTCGAGCAGCGCCTTGGTCATGGCTTCGACCTTGTCGCGATTGCCCTCGAGCAGACTGCGCGCCAGCGTGTACTGTCCGTCGATGATGCGGCGGATTTCCTGGTCAACCTTCTGCATGGTGGTCTCGGCCACACTCTTGTGTGTGGTCACGGAACGGCCGAGGAATACTTCACCGTCGTTCTCGCCATACACCATCGGGCCCAGTTCCTCGGACATGCCCCACTGCGTCACCATGCGGCGCGCCAGATCCGTGGCGCGCTCGAAGTCATTCGATGCACCGGTGGTCATCTGGTTCATGAACAGCTCTTCGGCAATACGGCCGCCGAACAGCACGGCAATCGTCGACAGCAGACGCTGCTTGTCCATGCTGTAGCGGTCCTCGACCGGCAACTGCATGGTCACACCCAGCGCGCGACCGCGCGGAATGATCGTGACCTTGTGCACCGGGTCGGTCTTGGGCAGCAGTTTCGCGACCACGGCATGGCCAGACTCGTGATACGCAGTGTTCCTGCGCTCTTCCTCAGGCATGACCATGGAGCGGCGTTCAGCGCCCATGAATATCTTGTCCTTGGCGTGCTCGAAATCTTCCATGTCGACCAGGCGCTTGTTTTTGCGCGCGGCAAACAGTGCCGCCTCGTTCACGAGATTGGCCAGATCAGCGCCTGACATGCCCGGCGTTCCACGCGCAATGATGTCGGCCTTCACGTCAGGCGCCATTGGCACCTTGCGCATGTGCACCAGCAGGATCTGCTCGCGGCCACGAATGTCGGGCAGCGGCACAACGACCTGCCGGTCAAATCGACCCGGGCGCAGCAGCGCTGGATCAAGCACGTCCGGTCGGTTCGTCGCCGCGATGACGATCACACCCACGGTGCCTTCGAAGCCGTCCATTTCCACCAGCAACTGGTTCAGCGTCTGTTCACGTTCATCGTTACCGCCACCCAGGCCGGCGCCGCGCTGGCGGCCGACTGCGTCGATTTCATCGATGAAGATGATGCAGGGCGCATGTTTCTTGGCCTGCTCGAACATGTCACGCACGCGGGCGGCCCCCACGCCGACGAACATTTCGACGAAGTCCGAACCGGAAATCGAGAAGAACGGCACCTTGGCCTCACCGGCAATGGCCCGCGCCAGCAGCGTCTTGCCGGTGCCGGGGCTGCCCACCATCAGTACGCCCTTCGGAATACGTCCGCCCAGCTTCTGGAACTTGGTCGGATCACGCAGGAAGTCGACCAGCTCGGACACCTCTTCCTTGGCCTCTTCGCAACCGGCCACGTCAGCAAAGGTCACGGTATTGGTCGACTCATCGAGCATTCTCGCCTTGGATTTTCCGAACGAGAATGCACCGCCGCGACCACCGCCCTGCATCTGGCGCATGAAGAATACCCACACGCCAATCAGCAGCAGCATCGGGAACCACGAAATGAAGATACTCATCAGCACCGACTGTTCTTCTTCGGGCTTGGCTTCGATCTTGACGCCGTATTTGAGCAGGTCGGACACCAGCCAGATGTCGCCAGGCGAATAACTCGTCACCCGCTTGCCGGCATTCGTGGTGGCCTTGAGCACGCGACCTTCGATCAGCACCTTGGCGATGCGCCCGCCCTTCACCTCTTCGAGGAATTGCGAGTACTCCATCGGCGTCTGCACCGCCTGGCGTGCATTGAACTGGTTGAATACGGTCATCAACACCATGCCAATGACCAGCCAAACCACCAGATTCTTGAAAAGATTGTTCAATTTAACTCCTTCACTCCGCGGATATGGCCACATTGCTGTGCAACATGCAGCACTTTTCCAATCCAACGATCATTCTACAAGGCCGGATTCGACCTGTCCTGCCACAACACGTTCATTTCGCGCTCATTTCACATTTCACTTCAATCCCTTGCCGACGAGATAGGTTTCACTCGAGCGCCCCTTCGATGCATCGGGTTTTCTGGAAACAACTGTTTTGAAGCTGCTGCGCATGGCCTGCAGGAATTCCGGGAAACCTGCCCCCTGAAACACCTTGATGGCCATATTTCCGTTCTTTTTCAGGTGCTTGGATGAAAAATCCAGCGCCAGCTCACACAAATACATGCTGCGCGCCTGATCTGCTGATGCTACCCCGGACAGATTGGGGGACATATCCGAAACCACAAGGTCAACCGGACGATTTTCCAGTGCGGCTTCCAGTTCGGCCAGCACGGCATCTTCGCGAAAGTCGCCATGGATAAATTTCACCCCGGCCAGCCCATCCATTTCCAGAATGTCCACAGCGATCACCCGGCCGCGCGCGCCAACCATTTTCGCCAGCACCTGTGACCAGCTGCCGGGCGTGGCGCCGAGATCGACCACGCACTGGCCCGGCCCCAGCAGGCGGTCTTTTTCAATCAACTCGAGCAGCTTGAACGCGGCGCGCGAACGATAGCCCTGCGCCTGCGCCTGCTTCACATACGGGTCGTTGACATGCGCCCGCATCCAGTCCCTCGACTTGCTTTCCCTGCTCATATTCTCCATTCATCGCGATTTGCAAACCACGACTGATAAAATGCGCTGCATGACCACACCATCATTCACTCCCGCGGAACGCCGCGACCTCAAGGCCCGCGCCCACGCGCTCAATCCCGTGCTCATGATCAGCGAAGCGGGATTGTCCCCCAGCGTGCTGGCCGAGGCCGAACGCTGCCTGAAAAGCCACGAGCTGATCAAGATACGGGTATTCAGCGGCGACCGCGATACACGCGGTCTGCTGCTGCAGGAACTCTGCCTTCGTACCGGCGCACTGCCGGTACAGCATATCGGCAAGATACTGGTGATATACCGGAAAAACCCGGAGGCGAACACTCCCAAACGCAAAGCCCCGGTGCGCAAGCCCCGCCGTATCGCTGCTGAAGAGCCCCCGCGACGCGGATTTTCGCGGCCCTACGGAGAACAGGCAAGGCGTCCCACGCTGAAGGGTGCCGCAGGACTCCGCCGTTCAGGCCGAAAGACTGCCGGCAACCGCTGAGTTGCGATACGGCATCGATTTCATGCCATCGGCATTGCTCCACGCCGGCATTGTTGCTATTGTTTCCTCGCATAACAACGCATAACGCCGGAAACAACGACAAACCGGTCCACAAGGAGATTACATCATGCGCCCCACCGCATTTCGCTCCTCGTTCCACATCTCGTTCACATCCCTCGCTGTTGCCTCCGCATTTTCCGTTTTTCCGCAACTCGCCAGCGCGGGCGGATTCGCCCTGATTGAGCAAAGCGGCAGCGGCATGGGCAATGCCTACGCCGGCTCGGCTGCAACGGCTGAAGATTCCAGCACCGTCTACTTCAATCCCGCCGGCATGGGCCTGCTGCCCGCGGGCCGGCAACTGGCGATCGCGGCGCACTACATCATGCCGTCGGCGCAGTTCAAAAACGCCGCTTCGACCGGTGCCACGCTGTTCGGCGCGCCCACTCCGACCGGCAGCGGCGGCGATGCCGGCGTTTTCGCGCTGGTGCCGAATGGCTACTTC
>CAMCYY010000152.1 GCA_945885335.1 Bordetella parapertussis | reverse complement strand
AACCGCCGCCTCGCCGGCCCCTTTATTGACGTCGGCGATGTAGACCTGCGCCCCCGCCTCGACAAAAGTGACCGCTGTGGCCAGCCCTATGCCAGACGCCCCACCCGCAACAAACGCAACCCTGCCGTCCAGCCTCATGTTGACGCTCTCCAAATAAACAAATTTAATGACAATTAAATTATAAGTCCAAGGTGGGCCGCCCGCTCATGACCCCGGCTTGGCACGACGCCTCAAGAAAGCCGCGATGCGCTCAATAGTCTCTGGCTCGGCATGCAGGACACGCGTTGCCTCCACTTCCGCGGCGAATCCTGACGCATTTCCGGCCATCGCGATGCAACGCTTGGCCTCGCCTAGCGCCGCCTGCGGCTGGGCGCAGAGCTCTTCGGCCAAGGCGCGCGCACGCGCCTCTGCGGGCCTCGCATTGGCTTCGCCTGAAACTGATTCGTGCACCAAACCCATGCGCCAAGCCTCGGCTCCGTCCACTAGACGGCCGCGAAGGATCATATCCGCGGCATACGCCCTACCGACCACGGCAACCATGCGTTGTGTGCCGCCTGCTGCAGGAATCAGACCGAGCTTGGTTTCCGGCAACCCCAATTGCGCCCCTTCACGAGCGATGCGGAAATCACAAGCCAGCGCCAGCTCCAGCCCACCGCCTGTGGCGATGCCATCGATAGCGGCTATGGTGGGCGAAGGAAAGGCTTCCAACTTCCCGTAGAGGGCCTGCAGTTTCTGCGCAAAGCCCGCCAGCCGCTCTGCGCGCTGCGTCTCGGCATCCCGAGCCTGCATGATGCCGATGTCGGCGCCAGCGCAGAAGAAACGCCCCGTCGCCCGCACCAGCAACACTCGGCAGCCGCTCTCGGCCGCCGAAACCAGGGCGCTCTCCAACATCGCGATCTGGGCGGCGCCGATCGCATTCGCCGGGGGGAAGTCGAGCGTGATTACGGCAGTGCCCGAGGTCTCGCATTCAAGTAACATGGCCGATGTTCTCAAATCCATTGAATAATCGTTAAATTAACACACCTACGGCCCTGCCCTGTCAACGCGGGTGGGAGTACGCAACCTACCGGCCTGAATCCCATGTTCCCAGCACACTTCGAATGGCCATTCTTTGATGAACACCATCGTGAATTGGCGGCCAGGATGAAGGGCTGGTCCGAGCAACATGCTTCCCAGCTTGAACACCCAGCAGGGGGCGTTGACGCCGCCACGCGCGATATCGCCGAGCTATTAGGAAGTTCGGGATGGTTGCGCGCTCTGGCGACGCCCGCTTGGGGCGGACCGCCGCCCGGCATTGACGTACGCAGCCTTTGCCTAATACGCGAGACCCTGGCGCCCTTCTCGGTAATGGCTGACTGCGCATTTGCGATTCAGGGTTTGGGCAGCGTACCCATCAGTCTTTTTGGCAGCGATGCGCTGCAGCGCCGTTACCTTCCTGGCCTCTTCGCCGGGGAATTGCTGGGCGCCTTCTGCTTATCTGAGCCAGACACCGGGTCGGACGTCTCAGCCTTGACCACCACCGCTCGAGCCGATGGCGGCGATTTCGTTCTCGACGGCGTTAAGACCTGGATATCCAATGCTCCCATCGCCACGCATTATGTCGTGTTTGCGCGCACTGGCGAGGGCGGGTCCAGGGGGTTGTCGGCTTTCGTGGTCGATGCTCAGACGCCAGGCGCACGCGTCACCGAATCGCTGGACATCGTCGCACCACACTCCATAGGCAGTGTCGCTTTCGAAGGATGCCGAGTGCCCGCCGACAATATGCTAGGGAGCGCCGGCGACGGCTTCAAGATCGCCATGTCCACATTGGACGTCTTCCGGCCCACCGTCGGTGCCGCGGCACTAGGCATGGCGCGGCGGGCTCTTCAGGAGACCATTGCCCGCGTGCGTGACCGGATGGTGTTCGGCCGGCCGCTCTCGCAGTTCCAAGCAACACAAATGCGCATTGCCGACATGGCCACCGACGTGGACACTGCGGCCCTGCTCGTCTATCGCGCCGCTTGGGCCAAGGATAGACTGCAGCGGCGCGTGACGCTGGAGAGCGCCATGGCCAAGATGCAATCCACCGAATTAGCGCAGCGCGTTATCGACTCGGCGGTGCAGCTATTCGGCGGCATGGGCGTCACAGCAGGATCGGTGGTGGAAAGGTTATACCGGGAGATCCGGCCCCTCCGGATCTACGAGGGCACCACGGAGATCCAAAAGCTGATCATCGCTACGCAGCTCTTGGGGAAGGACTAGCGGGGGGAAGCCTTCGCCCGTGGTCTGGCAAGGGCCATCGACAGAGTAAGGTCGGCGTACAGGGTGGCGATCTGCTTCACGGACAGGGCGCCGCTGGGACGGAACCAGGTGATGAGGTGCTCAACCATGCCAATCACTGAGAAAGCGACCGGCGCCACTTCGCTGCTGCGCAAGCTCTTGCCGTGCGCCTGAGCGACTAAGTCGCGGCAAATCTCGAAAAACTCCCGCTCCAACGATTTTACACGCTGACGCTGCTTCGTAGGCAGGCTGTTGCGCAGGTGGCCAAGCGCATATATGCGCTCGTAGGCAGCGGACAATTCCTGCTGCTGCAACTGCCACAGCACATAGGCGTACATGAATTCGCACAGGCGCTGCCGCGGTTCCGTTGAGTGGAGCCGACTGCGCACGAACTGGAGCAGATCGGCTATGGTGTGCTCCAGAAAGGCGACCAGGATCTCCTCCTTGGAATGGAAGTACCAGTATAGTGCGGGCGCCGTCATACCCAGGCGCTTAGCGATATCGATCATGCCGGCGCGCTCGTAGCCATATTCACGGTAGATTTCGGCCGCGGCGCGAATGATCCGTCGCCTCACCGCTTGGTCGCGGTCGCTGTTCGAGGAAGTCACGCGAGACCCTGGGCGCTTCGCTTTGCGCACACTCTCCTTTCGATTCGGCGCCCGCTGCTCCGCATCGAGGAACGCTGTCGATTTTTTCTGGGCCATGTTTCGCGTGCTCCAGCGATAAGGGCGCTTGCGTAGCGTATGGTGTTAGCTCAGCCGCCCTTCCCGCTCATCTTAATGATCTGCTCCTCGTTGTAGCCCATTCCCGACAGAATTTCCGAGGTGTGCTCTCCTAGCGTAGGGGGGGTACGCCGTATCGACGCTGGGGAGCGGGAGAACGACACGGGAATAGACGGCGTCACCATGGGACCGGCCTGAGGATGGGCGTAACGATGGAAAAAGCCGGTCTCAGTCAGATAAGAATCAGTAGGCAGGTCGCGAAGCGCACGCACCACGCCATGCGGAATGTCCGCGACCTCGAACAGGCTGCGCCATTGCGCAGTCGTTCGCCGAGACATCTCCTCCGCTACAAGCTGATAGAGTTCCGGAAAGCGATTGGAACGCTCGGCCACCGTCGAAAACCGCGAGTCCCTCCCCAGCTCCGGTCGGCCAAAACTGTCAAACAGGCGCTGCCACTGTTCGTCGCTAGTGACCATCAGGCACACATGCCCGTCTCGGGTAGCGAAAGGCTTGCGATGCGGCATGAGAGCGCGGTCGTAGCCTAGCTCACCGGAAGGCTCATCAAATGCTCCGGCCCATAGATGCTCGATGAGGTTGAACGACATCATGGTCTCGAGCATGGGCACCTGAACCTGCTGGCCCTCGCCCGTCCGCTCGCGGTGCAGCAGGGCCATGCTGATGGCCGAAGCCAGCACGTAGCCGCAGAACTTATCGGCGATCACCATGGGAAAGTAGCGCGGCTCGCCTAGCGATAGCTGGGTGATTCCAGCGATGCCGCTCTCTCCCTGAATTACATCGTCGTAGGCGGGCCGATCGCGGTACGGCCCGTCCTGACGGTAACCTGGGGCGAAAGCATAGACGATGCGCGGATTGATTGCTGCCACGGCCGAATACCCCACGCCTAGCCGTTCGGCCGACTGCTGTCGAGTACTGTGCACGAACACATCGGCCTCTGCAATCATGCGTCCCAGGGCCTCAAGCGCGTCTGGCCGCCTCAGGTCCAGCACCACGCTGCGCTTGTTGCGGTTCATACCCAAGAACATGGCCGCCATGTCCGGATGTCGGGAAGGCCCAATCTTTCGGTTCAGGTCGCCACCGGGAGACTCAATCTTGATGACGTCCGCGCCGCAGTCACCCAGGATCTGCGTCGCTACCGGCCCGAGGATGAACTGTGTCAGGTCAAGCACGCGAATACCGGAAAGTGGTCCGGAGGGCAGGCGGGAGTGGCTCACGTTGCCGCTTCCCTGCACTTCACCATGCGAAGCGGCGTATAGGTCAACACTGGGGTGCCGTCGTACTTCTTGATCTCGTTTCTGCTTCGAACCAGCCCGCGCGACGGGTTGCTGCGACTGAGGCGCGCCTCAGTGATCTCTACCTCGACATGCACGGTGTCGCCGGCGAATACCGGGTTATGAATGTTCAATTCCATGTGCAGGAAGGCGAGGGCCGTGTGCTGCATAGTGGCCTGCACAAGTAGCCCTTCGCACATGGCGTAGGCCAACATGGCAGGACCTACGCGGCCGCGGATCGCCGAGCCTTGCTTCAGGAACTCTAAGTCGGTGAACATCACCTCCGTGAGGCCGGTGCAGTTCACATAATTGAGAATGTCTCCCTCGGTGATGGTCCTCCCGATGGAGCTGAATTTTCGGCCAACCGGAAGGTCCTCGAAATGGTAGCCCAACCCGACGATTTCCATACTGCGTCCTTTGTGTGTTCAATAAGCGCGGTGCTGCTATGCAAAACCGCCAATTGGTTGACGGGAGTTCCAATAATGCCATAGTCTTAGGATTGATTTAATGGCCATTCAATCGTCAATAACAAAGCGCCGCATTCCGGTGCAGGACATCCAATGGAACAGAATTCGAGCATAGACGCTGCTGAACGAAAGGTGGCGCTCGTAACTGGCAGCAGCCAAGGCATAGGTTGGAGCATCGCGCAACGCCTGGCGCGGGACGGCATGGTCGTCATTGTCAACGGCCAACGCCAGGAAATCGCAGAGAAGGCCGCTCAGGCGTTGCGGGAAAGAGGGAGTGAGGCGCTCGCCCTATCCGCAGACGTATCGGACGAGAAGGCAGTACTGGGGCTGTTTGCGACGATCCGGGATCGCTACGGCCGGTTAGACGTGCTGGTTAACAATGCTGGCATCTCCCCACGCGTGGACGGGCGCAAGGCTTTGGTCGAAAACACATCCACGGATATCTGGGAACGTACGCTTGCCATCAACCTCACCGGCGCATTCTTTGTGTCGCGCACCGCCATTCCGCTGATGAAGGGCCGCAACTGGGGCCGCATCATCAACATGGCGTCTCAGGCTGGACGCATGGACACCGGCTTCCCCGGCGCCTACTACGCAGCCTCCAAAGCGGGGCTGATTGGCTTCTCGCGTGTCATGGCGGGGGAATTGGGCCCCCACGGGATCACCGTCAACTGCGTCTCCCCGGGACGCGTCGTCACCGCCATGGGCTCAACCTTCGCCAATGCGGAAGCGGTCATGCAGCAGTATGTTGACCGCACGCCCCTGCGCAAACTGGGTATGCCCGACGATGTCGCCGGTGCGGTGTCCTTCCTTGCCTCCGACGCCTCGTCATTCATCACAGGGGCGATAATCGACATCACCGGTGGCTTCTACATGCCCTAAACCGGCACGATATCTAGCCGGTCACAAACACTATCAAGCCTGGAGATACCATGAGCAATTCCGTAAATCGCTTCCACTCCGCCCCAGTGGACTTTAAGACTTTCCAACCCAAGCACTTCCTGTGGCAATTGCAGGGAAAAGTAGCAACCGTCACGCTGAACCGCCCGGACCGCAAAAACCCACTCACCTTTGAATCTTATGCTGAGCTGCGCGACATGTTTTATGCGCTCATTCATTCGGATGACGTTAAGGTCGTGGTGATTACCGGCGCCGGTGGCAATTTCTGTTCGGGGGGGGACGTGCATGACATTATCGGCCCGCTGGTGAGGATGCAGAAAGCCGACGACATGCAGGGCCTGTTGGGTTTCACGCGCATGACCGGCGACCTCGTCAAAGCCATGCGTGCCTGCCCACAGACCATCATCTCAGCAGTGGACGGCATCTGCGCCGGGGCTGGCGCCATTGTCTCTATGGCCTCCGACCTCCGCTGCGGAACTTCGAGAAGCAAGGTGGCCTTCCTGTTCGTGCGTGTCGGGCTGGCCGGTGCCGACATGGGTGCATGTAACATTCTCCCACGCATCATTGGCTCGGGTCGCGCCTCGGAACTGCTTTACACCGGCCGCTCCATGGATGGCTCTGAGGCGGAACGCTGGGGCTTCTTCAACAAGCTGAGCGAACCGGACTCACTGCTCTCCGATGCGCTGGTACTGGCCGAATCGATCGCCTCCGGCCCAACCTTCGCCCATGCCATGACCAAACGCTGCCTTCATCAGGAGTGGAGCATGGGCGTGGACGAAGCCATCGAGGCAGAAGCACAGGCACAAGCCATCTGTATGCAAACTCGGGACTTCGAGCGCGCATATAACGCCTTCGTCGCAAAGCGCAGGCCGGAGTTTGCTGGCGATTGAACTGTCGCCATCCCTTGTGAGAATGCCCAGATCTCGACCTTAACGGCAACAGTAGGTGTAGTCTTGTCGTTGCCCCGCAAAAAAATGCATACTTAAACTGGATACGCAGTCTGTCGAATTCAAGGGGCAACTACGGGGGAGAAGTGGCCCCGCTAAACCGGACAGGGGCATAAGTGAAGTTTTGCTCTAATAGGCGATGTAGTCGCCAAGGAGCAATGAAGATGAGACGCCCCCGCCGTAACCACTCAGCGACATTCAAAGCGAAGGTGGCCCTGGCCGCTTGCAAGTCAGACCAGACGCTGGCGCAACTGGCCGAGCGTTTTGATGTCCATCCGAACCAGATCACGCAGTGGAAGGCCGAGCTGCTCGAGCGTGCCGCCGAGGTGTTCGCCACAGCGGCCGAGAAGCGCGAGTCGGGGCCTGATCTGAAGGCGCTGCACGCCAAGATCGGACAGCAGGCGCTAGAGATTGATTTTTTGTCCGGCGCGCTCGGTCGCTCAGGCGATGCGAGCGCAAAGCGATGATCGCCCCGGCGCACAAGCTGCCGGTCATCCGGCAAGCCGGCCTGCTTGAACTGTCGCGCTCTTCGGTCTACTACGCGCCGCAGCCGACGAGCCCGGCGGATTTGGCGCTGATGCGTATCCTGGACCGCTGGCATCTGGAGTATCCATTTGCAGGCAGCCGGATGCTGCGCGACATGCTCAGACTGGCCGGGCATTCGATTGGCCGCAAACACGTGGCCACCCTGATGCGCAAGATGGGTATCGAGGCCCTGTACCGCAAGGCCAATACCAGCCGCCGGCATCCTGCACACCGCATCTACCCGTACCTGCTGCGGGGCCTGGCGATTGAACACCCCAACCAAGCCTGGGCGATG
>CAMCYY010000151.1 GCA_945885335.1 Bordetella parapertussis | reverse complement strand
TGTTTGCGAGGTTCTGACATGAGCAATACCGAAGTCACCAAGGACAAACTTGCCGCCGATCTGAAAGTCGTCATCGAGGACGCTGAAGAATTGCTGAAAGCCACGGCCTCCCAGGCCGGCGAGAAGGTCGCCGCCGCCCGCCTCAAGATCCAGGACAGCCTGGACGTCGCCAAAGCCAAGCTCGCGCATCTGGGCATTGCCGGCATCGACAAAGCCAAAGAAGCCGCCGCTGCAACCGACGATTTTGTGCATGAGCACCCCTGGAAGGCCGTCGGCATCGGCGCTGCGATAGGCGTGATCGTCGGCATGCTGATCAGCCGCCGGTAAGCGGAACCGGAATGAGTGAAGAAGCGGGCCGCAAAGGCGGTCTGCTAAGTTCCCTGCGCTGCCTTACCTCGACCCTCATCGAGGTCCTTTACACACGCGTCGAACTGTTCGCGGTCGAACTTGACGAAGAGCGCCGCCGCATCACGCGGGCTCTTTGGCTGGCGGCCATGGGCGCCTTCTGCCTCAGCCTGGGCATCCTGCTCGCAGTATTGTTCCTGGTCGTGCTGTTCTGGGACACCCATCGCCTGCTGGTACTGGGCATCCTCGCATTCGGCTTTCTCGCAGCCGGCATTGCAGCCTTGCTAACCTTCCGCGCCCGTCTTGCAGACCGCACCCGCCTGTTCAGCCAGACGCTGGAGGAACTGCGCCGCGACCGCGACCGGTTGGATTCGTGAGCAGTCGTGACGACATTCCGGCGCACAAGGCGCGCCTGGCTGAACGCATTGCGCACCAGCGCATGCGTCTGGCCGGCCAGGTCAACGACCTGCAACCGCTTTTCTCGCTGGCCGACAGGGGCATCGCCGTGGTGCAAACACTGCGCGCAAATCCGGGGTGGACTGCCGCTGCCTTCGGCATCGTTCTTGCTCTAAAGCCGGGGCGGGTGCTGCGCTGGATACGCCGCGGTGCCGTTGCGTGGCGCACCTGGCGCTGGGCCCGGGGCGCAATATCGCAATACCTTCGAACAAGAGCGACATGATTAAAAAGTTTTACTACCTCATGGACCGGGAAAAGAAATACCTGGTCGCCGAAATGAGCCAGGTGCGCGGGCTGATGCCGCTGCTCATGAAGCCGCGCAACAAGCAGCGCTGGTCACCGGAAGACCGGCTTGAACTGACCATACACCTGCACCGCCTGAAGCGCATCAGCCCCTACATTGCCGTGGTCGCGCTGCCAGGTGGGTTGGCCATGCTGCCGATACTGGCCTGGTGGCTGGATCGACGGCGCGGCACCAATCGACCCATCGCCACCCAATAGGCGCGCGCTGGCTGGCCAGCCCATTGGCCGAACCCTGCGCATGGGCGGTACGCGTGCCGTTTGAGATTGAAAGGGATAGTGCGTAACATCGCGGCGTTGCCTTTCCAGTCTGCCTCCAATCCCATGCCCAATACAGGCGAAACAGCCGATTTCCGGCGCGCATTCATCGAGTTCTGCGTCACACAGGGCGTGCTGAAATTCGGCAGCTTTGTCACGAAGTCCGGTCGCAACACACCGTATTTTTTCAATGCTGGCCTGTTCAACACCGGCGGCGCCCTCGACAACCTGGCACAGTTCTATGCAAAGGCCATTCTCGCCTCCGGCGTCGGTTTCGACATGCTGTTCGGACCGGCCTACAAGGGCATCGTGCTCGCTTCGGCGGTAGCCGTGGCGCTGTCGCGCGGCGTGGACGGCAAGCCCGGACGCGATGTGCCCTTTGCCTACAACCGCAAGGAAGCCAAGAACCATGGAGAAGGCGGCAGCATCGTCGGCGCACCACTGGCCGGTCGGGTGCTGATCGTCGATGACGTCATGACGGCAGGCACTGCGGTGCGCGAATCGGTGGACATCATCCGCGCGGCCGGCGCTTTACCGGCTGCGGTCGCCGTATCCATCGACCGCATGGAACGCGGCGCCGGTGAACTCTCGGCGGTACAGGAAGTCGGAAAGCAATACGGCATGCCGGTGATACCCATTGCCAACCTGGTCGATTTGCTGGGCTTTCTGGAGCATGCCCCGGAATTGCGGCAGAATATCCAGGCCATCAATGCCTACCGCGAACTATATGGAGTCGCCAACCATGCTTAAGACGCTTTCACTGGGACTCCTCCTGCTTTGCGTCACCGCGGGTTCCGCGCAGGCGCAGCGCATGTACAAGTGCACCGATGCCAAGGGCCGGGTGTTCATCACGCAAACACCGCCGGTCGAGTGCCTGGGCCGCCCCACCGACGTTTTGAACAAGAAGGGGACGGTGATCCAGCGCGATGAAGGCCAGATCACCGAAGCCGAACAGATGAAACGCGCCGCGGAAGCGAAGAAAAAGGCTGATGAGGCGGCCGCTGCCAAGGAAGAGAGCCGCAGGGCCAAGGCGTTGCTCAATACCTATTCCAGCGAAAAGGACATCGAAGAGGCGCGGGCGCGGGCGCTGAAGGAAAACGAGGCAGCAGTCCTCGACACCGAGAAAAAGATCGCCGGTGCCATGAAGCGCCAGAAGGAACTGGAAAATGAAAAGGAGTTCTATGCCAAGAAGACCCTGCCAGCCAAGCTGCAGCAGGACATCAAGGTCAATGAGCTCGACCTGAAAAGCCAGCAGGATCTGCTGGACGCAAAGAAAAAACAGGTGGCCACGATCAATGCCAAGTACGACGAGGACAAGAAGCGCTACATCGACCTGACCCGGAACCTCCCGAAGCGCTAGGGAATAACTGAACAAGGGGGCATGCCCCCTTGTGTATCCCCCACTTCAGAAGGAAACGCAGCGCAGGTTTCCGAAGTTCCGGACTTGATCAGCGTTTCCCTAGATATATCGCTCAGATTGTCATGCCGAGGCTGAAAGCCGAGGAATCTGCTTGTCGAAGCATCGTAAAAGCTGATTCCTCACTTCGCTCGGAATGACAGCACTCCTTCACGGGGCAGTACAGTTTTACGACAGCTTGCGCTTCAGGATGTCATTGACCTGTGCCGGATTGGCCTTGCCCTTCGAGGCCTTCATCACCTGCCCCACCAGCGCGTTGAAAGCCTTGTCCTTGCCGGCGCGGAACTCCTCCACCGATTTCGCATTTTCCGCCAGCACCTGATCGACGATTTTCTCGATTTCGCCGGCGTCGGACATCTGTTTCAGGCCGCGTTTTTCGATGATGGCGTCAGGCGCATTTTCGTCCGCGCCGCCTTCGCCCGCCCACATCGCATCGAAGACTTCCTTGGCCATTTTCCCAGACAGCGTGTTGTCGCGGACACGGCGCAGCAGTCCGGCCAGTTGCGCACTTTTCACCGGTGACTGCGCAATTTCGAGGTTGTCGCGATTCAGCGCCCCGGATAGTTCACCCATAATCCAGTTGGCGGCCAGTTTCGCCGCAGTGTTGTCCGCGGCCGCTCCCAGCGCTGCAAGCACATCCTCAAAATAGTCAGCCGTTTCGTGCGACTGCGTCAGCCCCGTCGCATCGGCTGCCGACAGGGCATGCGCCGTCATGTAGCGCTCGCGCTTCTGTGGCGGCAACTCAGGCAATTCACCCTGCACCCGTGCAATCCACTGCTCATCCACCACCAGCGGCAACAGGTCCGGGTCCGGGAAGTAACGGTAATCGTGCGCATCTTCCTTGGAGCGCATGCTGCGGGTCTCGCCCTTGTCCGGATCGAACAGCACCGTGGCCTGCTTCACCGTGCCGCCATCCTCCAGCGTCTCGATCTGCCAGCGCGCCTCGTATTCGATCGCCTGCTGCAGGAAACGGAAGGAATTCAGGTTCTTGATTTCGCGCCGCGTGCCCAGTGGCCCGTCCGGCCGGCGCACCGACACATTGGCGTCGCAGCGGAACGAGCCTTCCTGCATGTTGCCATCGCAGATGCCGATCCAGGTGACCAGGCCATGCAGCACCTTGGCATAGGCCACCGCCTCCTCGGCCGAGCGCATGTCGGGTTCGGACACGATTTCCAGCAGCGGCGTACCGGCACGGTTCAGATCGATGCCACTCATGCCGTCGAAATCTTCGTGCAGGGACTTGCCCGCATCCTCTTCCAGATGGGCGCGCGTCAACTTGATCGTGATCTCGCCGCGCGTCGGTGAAATGATGGTCACACCGCCACCCTTTACGATCGGCAGGTCAAGCTGGCTGATCTGGTAGCCCTTGGGCAGGTCGGGGTAGAAGTAGTTCTTGCGCGCGAACACCGAGCGGCGGTTGATATTGTCCGCGCTGCCGCCGTTCACCGCCAGGCCGAAGCGGATGGCGCGCTCCACGGCGCCGCGATTCACCACCGGCAGCACGCCCGGCAGCGCAATGTCCACCGCACTCGCCTGGGTGTTCGGCGCCGCGCCGAACGCGGTCGATGCGCCAGAGAACATTTTCGACACGGTGGAGAGCTGCGCATGCGTCTCCAGTCCGATGACGATTTCCCACTGCGCCTGACGTGTCGCCATGGTCAGACCCCTTCCGGCGCGCGCGCGTGCCAGTCGGTTGCGAGCTGGTACTGGTGCCCGATGTTCAGCATCTGCGCCTCGCGGAAATAATTGCCCACCATATGCAGTCCGACCGGCAGGCCATGCTCGCCGAAACCGCAGGGAATGGACATCGCCGGCAAGCCCGCGAGGTTCGCAGGAATCGTGTAAATGTCGTTCAAGTACATTTGCACCGGGTCGGAGGCTTTTGCGCCAAGCGGAAAGGCCACGGTCGGCGAAGTTGGCCCGACCAAGATGTCGCATTGCGCAAAAGCCCGGGCAAAATCCTCCGCAATCAGGCGGCGTATTTTCTGCGCTTTCACGTAGTAGGCATCGTAATAGCCATGCGACAGCACATAGGCCCCGATAAGAATTCGCCGCTTGACCTCTGTGCCAAAGCCCTCTGCGCGCGATTTTGAGTACATTTCAGAAAGGTCGCGGTAGTCCGCCGCACGGTGGCCGTAGCGCGCACCATCGAAACGCGACAGGTTCGATGAGGCCTCTGCCGGCGCGATCACGTAGTAGGCCGGCACCGCCAGCCTCGCGCTGGGCGTGCTGACGTCGACGAGGGTGGCACCCAGTTTCCTGAATTGATCAAGCGCCACCTGCACCGGCCCACCCACGTCCGCAGCAAGTCCGGCACCGAAGTGTTCCTTCACCACGCCGACGCGCAGGCCAGCCAGAGGCTTCGTCAAATCGCGGGTGTAATCCTCAGGCGCCCGTTCGATGCTGGTCGAATCACGCGCATCGAATCCGGCCATGACGTTCAGCACCAGCGCCGCATCCTCGGCGCTTTTGGACAGCACGCCGCCCTGATCAAGGCTCGAGGCAACCGCGATCATGCCGTAGCGCGACACCAGACCGTAGGTGGGCTTCAGGCCGGTGAGGCCGGTCAGCGCCGCCGGCTGGCGAATCGAGCCGCCGGTGTCAGTCGCCGTGGCCACCGGTGCAATGCGCGCCGCCACTGCAGCAGCCGAGCCGCCCGAGGAGCCACCGGGCACGCGCGTCACATCCCAGGGGTTTTTCACCGGGCCATAGAACGAAGTCTCGTTCGATGAGCCCATGGCGAATTCATCCATGTTCGTCTTGCCCAGAGTCACCGCACCCGCCTCATTGAAGCGACTGATGATATGGGCGTCATAGGGGGCGATGAAGTTCGACAGCATCTTCGAGCCACAAGTGGTCAGCCAGCCCTCGGCGCAGAAAATGTCCTTGTGCGCAACCGGGATGCCGGTCAGCGGCGCGGCATTGCCCTTTGCAATGCGCACATCTGCAGCGGCGGCCTGCACCAGGGTTTTCTCCGCATCGACCGTGATGAAGGCATTCAGCTCGCCATTGCGCTTTGCGATGCGATCGAGGAAAAAGTGCGCCAGCTCGACGCTGGAAATCTTTTTCGCCGCGAGCGTGTCAGAGAGTTGTTTGAGGGAGAGGTTAATCATGCACTGTGAGAAATTTTCCGGGGTCTTTCCGAGGGACGATTCGAAGAATCGGGCCGGGGAGTCTGCTTTTTGTCTGGCAACAGCAGATTGGGGATATCGCTGCTACTCGATCACCTTGGGCACCAGGTACAGTCCGGCCTCGACCTTCGGTGCGATCGCCTGGAAGGCCTCGCGCTGATCGGTCTCGGTGACCCTGTCCTCGCGCAGCCGCAGGGTCATGTCGCCTGCATGCGACATGGGCTCGACCAACGCGGTGTCGACAGCCTGCATTTCCCCGATCAGGGCAAAAATGTCGTTCAACTGAGACCGGGTGGCGAGGGCCTGTTCGTCACTTACTTCGATGCGGGCCAGGGCCGCAATCCGACGGACCTCTTCAATGCTCAGGGACATGACAAAATTCTCACAAAACCTCACAAAACAAGGGGTTCTTGCGCTATTATAACTCACTCATTTAATCCCCCTTTTGCAAGGAAATCAAAGGGATGTTTGGTTTTCTACGCGGTTATTTCTCTGATGACCTCGCCATCGATCTGGGCACCGCGAACACGCTGATTTATGTTCGCGGCAAAGGCATCGTTCTGGACGAACCTTCAGTTGTCGCCATCCGCCAGGAAGGCGGCCCCAACGGCAAGAAAACCATACAGGCCGTGGGCAAGGAAGCAAAGATGATGCTGGGCAAGACACCCGGCAACATCACGGCCATTCGTCCGATGAAGGACGGCGTGATCGCCGATTTCACGGTCACCGAACAAATGTTGAAGCAGTTCATCAAGAAGGTGCACGTGTCGCGCCTCCTGTCGCCCAGCCCGCGCATCATCATCTGCGTGCCCTGCGGCTCGACCCAGGTTGAACGCCGCGCCATTCGCGAATCGGCAATCGGCGCCGGTGCATCGCAGGTGTATCTCATCGAAGAACCGATGGCCGCGGCCATCGGCGCCGACATGCCGGTCGCCGATGCAACCGGCTCCATGGTTGTCGACATCGGTGGCGGCACCACCGAGGTGGGCGTAATCTCGCTCGGCGGCATGGTGTATGCCGGCAGCGTGCGCGTCGGCGGCGACAAGTTTGACGAAGCGATCATCAACTACATCCGCCGCAACTACGGCATGCTGATCGGCGAGACCACCGCAGAGATGATCAAGAAGGGAATTGGCTCGGCCTTTCCCGGCTCCGAAGTCAAGGAAATGGAAGTGAAGGGTCGCAACCTCGCCGAGGGCATTCCGCGCAGCTTCACGATTTCCTCGAATGAAATCCTGGAAGCACTTACCGAGCCGCTGAACCAGATCGTGAGCGCGGTGAAATCGGCCCTCGAGCAAACGCCGCCCGAACTCGGCGCCGACATTGCCGAAAAAGGCATGGTGCTGACTGGTGGCGGCGCGCTGCTGCGCGACCTCGACCGCCTGCTCATGGAAGAAACCGGGCTGCCGGTGATTGTTGCCGACGATCCGCTCACCTGCGTGGTGCGCGGTTCAGGCAAGGCGCTCGAGAAGATGGACCAGCTGGGGTCGATATTCACCAACGACTGATGCGCTGAGTCCCGGAGGAGAATGGCGTGAGACAACAAGAAGCCAGCCTGTGACCAACACTTCTTCTCCTTCGTTCCCGCTGTTTCCAGATATGTTTCCGCCCCCCCCCCCCCGCC
>CAMCYY010000150.1 GCA_945885335.1 Bordetella parapertussis | reverse complement strand
GGCGTCGGCCTCTCGGCCGTGGAGCTGGCCAAGCAGATGGGGGCACGCGTCGTGGCCTGCGCGTCCTCGCAGGAAAAACTTGATCTATGCCAACGCTACGGCGCCGACGAACTCATCAACTATGAAGGCGAAGACCTGCGCGGCGCGATCAAGAAGGCTGGTGGCGACAAGGGCTTCGATGTGGTCATCGACCCGGTGGGCGGCAAGTATGCCGACCCCGCGGTGCGCGGCATGGGCTGGGGCGGCCGCTACGTGATCATCGGTTTTGCCGGCGGCTTCGTGCCCGACCTGCCGCTGAATCTGCCGCTCCTCAAAGGCTGTGCAGTAATGGGCATGTCATTGCACCGCCTGGCCATGCACGACCCGGCGGCGGCGAAGGCCCTGCGCGCGGATGTGATCAAGCTGCTGGCCGACGGAAAAATCAAACCCCATGTCTGTGCCACCTATCCGCTTGAGCGCACCGCCGTCGCCATGAACGACCTGCGCCTGCGCAAGGTTCTCGGCAAGGTCATCGTTACCGCGGGCAGCGCCTGACGGCAACGTCACACAGTCCATTCCGACTCCGGTTCAAACTCCTTTCACGGAATCCATCATGCGCGCAGTACTTTGCAAAGAATTCGGCTCACCGACCTCCCCCGAGCGCGTCGCGATCCAGGATATTCCGGCGCCCACCCAGAAACCTGACGAGGTCATCGTCTCGGTCAGGGTTGCCGGCATATCCTTTCCCGACGTGCTGCTGTTGCAGAACAAGTACCAATACACCCCCACTTTGCCTTTCACGCCGGGCAGCGAGCTCTCCGGCATCATCATGTCGGTCGGTGCGGACGTGAAGGGATACAAGCCGGGCGATGCGGTCATCGGAAAAACCAAGGGAAGCTGCGCCGAAGAGGTGGCGGTGCCCGCCTCCAAGCTGTGGCACCTGCCTGCCGGCGTCGACTTCAACTCAGCCGCCGGATTCAGCGGCAATTACGCCACCAGTTACTACGCGCTGAAGCAGCGGGCCAACCTGCAGCCGGGCGAAACGCTGCTGGTGCTGGGCGCATCAGGCGGCGTCGGCCTGGCAGCAGTGGACCTTGGCCGCATGATGGGCGCACGGGTGATTGCCTGCGCATCCACTGCTGCAAAGCTCGATGCCTGCAAACAGGCTGGCGCCGACGAATTGATCAATTACGAGACCGAGGACATCTACGCCCGCGCCATGCAGATCACTGGCGGGAAGGGCGTGGACGTCGTCTACGACCCGGTCGGCGACCGCTTTGCCGAACCATCGGTGCGCAGCATGGGCTGGAACGGCCGCTACCTGATCGTCGGCTTTGCTGCAGGCGCGATCCCTAAAATATCGTTCATGCTGCCGTTCGAGAAACGCTGCGCGCTGATGGGGGTGTGGTCAGGCGGCTACACGCAGCGCTTTCCGCGCGAGTCCTACGACAACATCACCGAACTGATCGCCATGCTGGCCGCCGGAAAAATCCGCCCCCATATCTCGGGGGTGTATGCGCTGGAAAACATCGGGGAGGCGTTCCGTGCCCTGGCGAACCGCGAGGTCATCGGAAAAGTCGTGATCACAACCGGGAAGTAGATTCCGGACAAGCTGACCGGAGAGACGCCGCACGGATCGGCCTCCGGCAGCCTATGCCGCCGGACGTGTGCGAATAACGATGTCGACGCCGTCCGAAACCGTACCTGGCGGCAGCGGTGGCAGGGTGCCGATGCGGATGTCGTCGGCCGGAATGTCGGTCAACCGCCCCGTCGCCACATCATAGAAATGGTGGTGCGGCTTCGTGTTCGGATCGTAGACCACCTTGTTTGGATCGATGATCAGTTCCCGGATCAGCTTCTTCTCCAGAAACAGCTTCAGCGTGTTGTACACGGTTGCCTTGGACGTTTCGGCAAACCGCGCATTCACATGGCCGATGATCTGGTCTGCCGACAGGTGCTCGCAGCGTTCGAACAGCACCTGTGCAATCTCAACGCGTTGATGCGTGGGACTGATCCCGTGGCGGCGCAACAAATCCGCAACGCTTTGCCGATCTTTTTCCGGCATTGGTAATGGTGACATCGGCTTCCATATTGGCAACACAAGGCAAATTTTAGCCTTGAACTTAGACACTGTCTAACACCCGATGATCAGCCATACTTCCGCCGGGAAGCGTGAATATTCCACGCCGCAACCGGTCCCGGGCACCGCTGATACCCGGGGAACAACCACTTGTCGGATCGAAATGCACTATTGCAGACGGCTGACTAATATCCATGTATCGCTACGGGAGAGAGCACATGAAGCAATCCAGGGGCTTCACACTGATTGAGTTGATGGTCGTCGTCGTCGTCGTGGCCATCCTCGCCGCCATCGCCATACCGTCCTATACGGATTATGTGCGCCGGGGCAAGATCACCGAGGCCATTTCCGCGCTGTCCGACATCCGCGTGAAAATGGAGACCTTCTTCCAGGACAACCGCACCTATGTCGGTTCCTGTGTTTCCGGGACGGTCGCGCCGACACCCACCGCAACGGCAAACTTCACCTTCGCCTGCTCCGCCCAGTCAACCACCGGTTATCTGGTAACCGCCACAGGCATTGCCAGTATGACCAGCTTCATCTACACGGTGGACCAGGACAATACCAAGCGAACCACCGCCCTCCCGACCGGCTGGTCCGGCACAGGCAACAGTTGCTGGGTGATCCGCAAGGACGGCTCGTGCTAGGGATGCACCAAAGCGCACGCCACCCCACATGGCCGATACCGGCCATGTGGGGCTTCTCCCTGATCGAACTGATGATCGGGATGGCCATCCTCGCCATGCTGCTCATGATCGGCGTACCGGCCTTCGGCACCTACATCCAGAACGCCAAGCTGCGCTCGACCGCCGACAACTTCTACGCCGGCCTGCAGTCCGCCCGCGCCGAAGCTGTCAAGCGCAACGCCTCCGTCGAATTCATCATGACCGATGACTCGGGCGAGAGCGCCAACACGCAGACCACCAGCCTGAGCACGACGGGAAAGAACTGGATCGTCCGTGTCCAGGACCCCACGACGCTGATTTACACCTTCGTCGAGGGCAAGCCCGCTGCGGAAGGCTCCGGTACCAGCGGCACCAACACCGTCGACATCACGGGCACCGTTTCGTCCATATCCTTTAACGGCTTTGGCGCGACCACGCTGGGGTCGTCTGCCACGTTCGCGTTCACGAACCCGACAGGCGGCCTGTGCAAGGCTGCCAGCGGACCAATGCGCTGCCTGAGCATTGTGGTTTCGATCGGCGGACAGGCGCGCCTGTGCGATCCGGCCGTGACCACCACGGGAGATACGCGCATATGCTGAGCGCTCGCACCCCATGGTCATCAAACCCGGCCGGCCAGCGCGGCTCTTTCCTGATCGAAGCGCTGATCGGCATACTGATTTTCTCGCTGGGCATCCTCGCATTGGTCGGCATGCAGGCGGCTGCCATTTCGGCGCAGTCCGATGCGCGCTATCGCACCGAGGCATCGAACCTGGCCCAGCAGATGGTCAACACCATGTGGCTGAACGTCGACAGGACCAATACCGCCACCCTGCAGGCTTCGCTGGTTGGTTTCCAGCACCAGACCACCGGCAGCAGTTGCAATTTCTCCGGCGCGACATCCGGCGATGCCCTGGTCGCCGACTGGCTCACCAGCGTCACCGAGGCCGGCAGCGGGCTGCCCGGCGCAACCGCAAGCATGCAGCAAATCAGCGTGAACACCGCCGCGGGCGCCTACAACCGCGTCACGATCACGCTGTGCTGGCTGCCACCGCGCGCCGCCACGCCAAACCGGCACACCGTCGTCACCTACGTGAACTGATGCAATCCATGACACTCCTCCGACAACTTCCCGGCCGGCACCGGCTCGGCGTGCGCGGCTTCAGTCTGGTCGAAATCATGGTCGCGGTGGCCATTGCCCTGATCGGCGTGATCGTGATCTTCCAGGTCATGTCGATCTGGGAGGAAAGAAAGCGCACCACCTCCTCCGGCAGCGATGCCCAGGTTGCCGGCACCATCGCCATGTACAACCTGGACCACGACCTGCGCCTGGCCGGCATGGGCTTCGGCCTGTCGACCTACATGGGTTGCACCGTGCAGGCCTACGACACGGCGCGCGGCACCCCGGCCTTCACCTTCAACCTGTTCCCGCTGGAAATCATCGACGGCGCAGCCGGCGCGCCGGACGAATTGCGCGTGCTCTACGGCACATCGACCACGGTAGTGGGCAACCAGGCGTTCACCACCTCGACCGCAACCACCAAGCGGACGACCGGACGCGCCGGATTCAACAAGGGCGATCTGGCGCTGGTTGGCGGCAATGGCACGGATTGCGCGCTGGTGGAAATCACCGAAAACAACAACGCCGATGCGCTGACCATGGACCATGCCGTCGGCGCCTACACCAACTACCTGGGCCAGGCCGTCACGGCCCGCTACAACAATCCGGCTGGCACCGCGGGCACCTTCAGCAGCGGCGCGCTGCACAATTTCGGTCCCGGCAACACACTGGCAGGTACCACTCCCCCGCCACGCCCGCGCCGGAACACCTGGGCGATACGCACGAACAGCACGCTCGCCTGGAGCGACAGCCTGAACGACAGCAGCACCTGGTTTGAGGTGGCCGAGGGCATCGTCGACCTTCAGGCGCAGTATGGCGTCGATGCAAACAACGACAACATGATCGCAGACACCGAATGGGTCACAACGACACCCGCGGACTGGACCAAGGTGCGTGCGGTCCGCGCCGCCATTCTGGCGCGCAGCCAGCAATACGAAAAGCTGGCTGTCACACCCAATGCGCCGGTCTGGATGGGCGGTGCCTTCGTCATGTCCAACCTCGCCGATGGCACCGCCTGGCAGAACTATCGCTACCGCGTTTATGAAAAAGTGATTCCGCTGCGCAACCTCATCTGGGGAACGGCGCCATGACACCGGCAAACCGCAACATGTCCGGGCGTACCCCCGGCACACGTCGTCCGTCAGGCGCCGCCGCAACAGTCGGGAACACCGCGCAGCGCGGCGTGGTCCTGTTCATCGCGCTCATCGTGCTGGTGGCGATGACGCTCGCCGGCATTGCCATGTTCCGGCAGGTCGGGGCCGGCGTCATCATCGCCGGCAACCTCGCCTTCAAGGAAAACGCCACCTCGGTCGGCGACCTCGGCCTAGAGGCAGGGCGTGCCTGGCTGCTGGGCCAGGGCTCGGCTGCCCTGCAAGTCGACCAGCCGACCTCGGGCTATTACTCGTCCTGGGCGCTAACCTTCAATCCGGCCACGTTCACCTGGAACAATTCGGGTTCGAGGCTGAGTACTGCGGATGACGGCACCGGCAATGAGGTGCGCTACGTCATTCATCGTCTGTGCAGCATTACCGGCGCCGTCAACGACCCCGCCCAGAGCTGTGTGACTGTTGGCTCGGCCAGCGCGGGCGGCTCTCAGATCGGCGGCGCCTATGGCGTGCTTCCGCTGTCGAACACCACCGCCCCCTATTTCCGCGTCACGGTCCGCGTGGCCGGCCCGCGCAATACCACGAGCTATGTGCAATCCATCATGTACTGACACTGGCGAATCCCGGGGCATCCCCCGGCCAGATGCCACCACTGCCGCCACCCGAAACGGGAGCACCACCATGAAATTTCCTTCCAGCCTGCTGAACGCCCTTTCATCCCGAACCAGGGAGGCGCTGGCCCTTGCCGCGCCAATGGCACTGGCCGCTCTGGTCACGCTCAGCCCGAATGCCCTTGCGCAAGTAACAGAGCTCGCCAGCAAGCCGCTGGCCAGCACCTCATCGGCCGACGTCAAGCCGAACATCATGTTCGTACTGGACAACTCCGGTTCCATGGCCTGGCTGAGCATGCCGGACGAAATGGAAAGCTACGAATCCCGCATCGGCTACAAGAACTATCTGTGCAACACCATCTATTACAACCCGGCGCTCAACTACACCGTACCCAAGAAGGCCGACGGCTCCAATTTCACCACGGCCAGCTTCACGGCGGCTTACGGCAACGGCTACACCAACTACCCCACCGGCCCCAGTTCAGGCGCCGTAAATCTTTCCACGAGCTTCACCGCCTACAGCGGCAATACCTCCCAGCCGGCCTACTACTACGTCTACACGGGCTCCCAGACCCTGGTGCCGGCCACCGGCGCGTGCATCAACTCCGACGGCAATTCGACTTCGACCTACGACACCAATATCGCCGCCACTGGCGGTGGCAACTGGCAGAAACGCCAGGTTACCGCCACCTCCGGCCCCAGCGCCACCGATGAGCGCACCAATTTCGCCAACTGGTACCAGTACTACCGCAGCCGCCTGATGATGATGAAGGCCACCGCCAGCCGCGCCTTCATCCAGTTGAATGACAGCTATCGCATCGGCTATGTCACCATCAACCCCGGCAACCCGGTAAGTTCAACCCAGTATCTGGCCATTGCCGATTTCAATTCGACACAGCGCAGCGACTGGTTCACCAAGCTGTTTGCCCAGGGCACTTCCGGCTCGACGCCGCTGCGTCAAGCGCTCTCGCGAGTGGGCCGGCATTTTGCTGGAAAAACCGACGCAATCAACGACGGCATGACGGGCGACCCGGTGCAGTATTCCTGTCAGCAGAACTTCGCCCTGCTCACCACGGACGGCTACTGGAACGGCAGTGCCGGCGTGGCGCTCGACGGCACCAGCCTGGTCGGCAACACCGACGGCAACATTCTTGTCACCCCGCGGCCCATGTGGGACGGCACGGCAACCATGGAGAACGTCACCACCATATCGAACACCTATTTCCCCACCGAGAGTTGCTCAAGCGGCATCCAGCGACGCCAGCAGCAGACCCAGCGACGCGACGTGCAGCATCAGCGCCGTACCGTGCAAAACCAGCAGCGCACCCAGCAGGTGCAGCAGCGCACCATACAGAACCGCCAGCGCGTCATCCAGGTACAGCGCCGCACCGTGACTGACCTGCTTGCAACTTCGTCCACCACCAATGCCACGGTGAACATCATCGTGTCTTCGGTGAGCAACCCGACCACCTTGAATGCCGTCAATATCAACGGCGTCAATCGCCTTTCCGGAACGCATACAGAAAACAGCGGCAGCGCCACCACCCGGCGCTCCGACGTTGTGAACTACATCGCCGCCAATCTCACCGGCGGATTCTTAACTACTTCCGGCGCCTGTTCCGGCAACAACAATCCAGTACAGGGCTGCGCAAACAACCGCCATTACGTGCGCATCATGATGCCGCCCGGCTCCGGAACAACGTTCACCAGCGCGTCCCTCGGAGAGTCCAGCGGCTTGATCTCATTCTCGAACAGCTTCAGCAATACCGGCGCCACCTCAACGGTGAGCACCACCGGACCCTCGGCCTCGGCCACCTGCACCGCCGGCACCGCCGGCAGCCTCCGCAACAACACGCTGACGACAACCACCTGCTCTTCTACCGACACGGGGTTCGTCAACATTGACACCTGCGCGGCCTCCTCGGGTGGTGGCGTCACCGTGACCTGCCAGAATTTAAGCGACACCGGCTTCCAGAACATTGGTACCTGCACGGCCTCCAATCCCGCAGGCACCGGCCCAACCACCACCTGCCAGGTGTTCAGCG
>CAMCYY010000149.1 GCA_945885335.1 Bordetella parapertussis | reverse complement strand
CCAGCACGGAAGCGGCTGGTGAGACGGACGGGCAGACGGCATCGCTGGCGGACTATGTGGCACGCATGAAGGAAGGCCAGGACAGAATCTGGTACATCACAGCGGAGACGTTTGCCGCGGCCAAGAACAGTCCCCATCTGGAAGTGTTCCGCAAGCGGGGCATCGAGGTACTGCTGCTGTCTGAGCGCGTGGACGAATGGCTGGTGTCCAATCTTGCCGAGTTTGAGGGCAAGTCGCTGGTCTCGGTTGCCAGGGGCGATCTGGATCTGGGCAAGTTCGAGACCGAAGAGGAAAAAAAGGCGCAGGAACAGCAGGCCGGTGCATTGTCGGACTTGGTCAAACGGCTGAAGGAGGCGCTCGGCGATCAGGTGAAGGATGTGCGGGTTTCATCACGACTGACCAGCTCGCCGTCCTGCCTGGTGTCGGACGAACATGACATGGGTGCCAACCTGGCGCGCATCCTCAAGGCGGCTGGGCAGCAGGTGCCGGCGTCAAAACCCGTATTGGAAATCAATCCCGGACATGCACTGGTGCAGCGCCTCGAGGCGGAAGCGTCGCGCTTCGCGGAATGGGCGCATGTGCTGTTTGACCAGGCGCTGCTGGCCGAGGGCGGAACGCTCGATGATCCTGCCGGCTTTGTGCGGCGGATGAACGAACTTATGCTGGAAATGGCAGGAGAAAAATCGAAGATCTGGACGCCGGCGGCCCCATGAGTTGTGGGGCGCCGGCCCCTGGTCTTTTTCCGGGTTTGCCGGGCGGTATTACAACTGCGCGAGCATGGCTTCGGCGGCCGATGCCTCGAATTTCCCGGGTGCCTCGATGTTGACCTGCTTGACCACGCCGTCCTCTACCAGCAGGGAATAGCGCTGCGAGCGCATGCCCATGCCGCGGGCGGTCAGGTCGTTTTCCAGGCCGAGCATGCGCGTGTAGTCGGCCGATCCGTCGGCCATCATGCGTACCTTGCCGCCGGCCTTAAGGTCCTTGCCCCATGCGCCCATGACGAAGGCGTCATTGACCGAGATGCACCAGACCTCGTCAATGCCCTTGGCTTTCAGCTTGTCGAAGTTGGCAATGTAGCCGGGGGCGTGTTTCGCCGAACAGGTCGGGGTGAATGCACCTGGCAGGCCGAATATCGCGATTTTCCGGCCCTTGGCCAGATCGGCTGTCTTGAACGGGTTGGGCCCGACGCTGCAGCCATTGCCTTCCACTTCGATGAATTCGGTCAGCGTTCCTTCGGGCAGGCGATCGCCGGCTTTGATGGTCATGTGTGTCTCCTCGTACGATGGATTTTTGATGCTCGGGTGGACTGCCTACGTGACATGCGCTTGCGGCGGATGTGTCGCGAAAGAATAACCTTTTCCGGTCATTTAGGGGAACTGACGGGACTTGCGGGTTTGAGGGCGCTTGCGGGGCGGAGCGGGTGTCGCTATATTGAAGCATCTCGCTTTCCGGTATATCCATGCAGACTGTTTCAGAGCCGATCGCCGAACACCGGTTGACCCTGCCCGAGGTGCTTGATCTGCTCGTCGCCGATGGCATGGTGGCACGAGCCGATGCCGACCGTCTGGTGACTGAGCGGCGCATGCATCGAGGCGATCATCATCCCCTGGTGGTCGTTGCCGACCAGAAGTGGCGTTCCAGTGCTCCTCCGCAGAAGTTGCTTTCCATCGACATGCTTACCCAGTGGCTGGCCGATAAAGTCGGGCTGGAGTACTACCACATCGATCCACTGAGGATCAATTTCTCCGCGGTTACCGACGTGATGTCCAATCAGTATGCCGGCCGCTTCAAGATTCTGCCGGTTGAGGTGAGTACGCGCGAAGTCGTCATTGCGACAAGCGAACCTTATGTCACTGCGTGGAAAAAGGAACTCGGACCTATTCTGCGACTGGACATTCGGTGTGTGCTGGCCAGCCCGCTGGACATCAGCCGCTACCAGGTCGAGTTCTACAATCTTGCCAGGTCGATCAAGGGCGCGGAGCGCAACAGCTCTGGCGAGAATCGTTCCGGGATCGGGAATTTCGAGCAACTGGTCGAACTGGGCAAGACCAAGGGGCAACTCGACGCCAACGACCAGCACATCGTGCATGTGGTGGACTGGTTGTGGCAATACGCGTTCGACCAACGCGCCAGCGACATCCATATGGAACCGCGCCGCGACGTGGGCATTGTGCGTTTTCGCATCGATGGCGTGCTGCACGAGGTGTATCGCATTCCCGCTGCGGTGATGCAGGCCATGACCAGCCGCATCAAGATTCTCGGCCGCATGGACGTGGTGGAAAAACGCCGGCCGCAGGACGGCCGCATCAAGACCCGCACCGCGGAAGGCCTGGAGACGGAACTGCGCCTCTCGACACTGCCGACTGCGTTTGGCGAGAAACTGGTGATGCGTGTTTTCGACCCGGAAGTTCTGGTCAAGGATTTTTCCGAACTGGGTTTCTCCGAGGATGACCAGGTGCGCTGGAGCGGCATGACCAGCCGGCCGAATGGCATCATCCTGGTGACTGGTCCGACGGGGTCCGGCAAGACGACTACGCTGTATTCCACGCTCAAGTCACTGGCCACGCCCGAGGTCAATGTCTGCACCATCGAAGACCCGATCGAAATGGTCGAGCCAGCCTTCAACCAGATGCAGATCCAGGCCGGCATTGACCTGAATTTTGCCGATGGCGTACGCGCGCTCATGCGCCAGGACCCGGACATCATCATGGTCGGCGAAATCCGCGACATTGAAACTGCCGAGATGGCGATTCAGGCGGCGCTGACGGGTCACCTGGTGCTGTCGACGCTGCATACGAATGATGCGGCTGCTGCCGTCACTCGCCTGCTTGACCTGGGGGTTCCGCCCTATCTGATCAATTCGACCATCCTGGGCGTCATGGCCCAGCGCCTGGTGCGCACGCTGTGCAAGCATTGCAAGCTGAAGGTTCCCTTTGGTCATCGCGCCAACGATACCAACTGGGAAGAGTTTGTCGCGCCCTGGAAGTCCAAGCGTCCGGGGCATGTCTATCAGGCGGTGGGCTGCCTCGAGTGCCGCAATACCGGCTATATGGGACGCGTTGGCATCTATGAAATCCTGCTGCTTTCGGCAGAAATCAAGCGTCTGATTCATGACGAGGCTGATGCCGCCAAGATCCGGGACCAGGGCTACAAGGAAGGCATGAAGCCCCTGCGCATCAGCGGGGCGATGAAAATCGCCGCTGGAGTTACGACATTTGAAGAGGTCTTCAAGGTGGCGCCGCCGGTAGTGCGCACCTAGCCCCGGCGCCTCCGGAAGCTATTTGTTCAACGCACGCATGGCGCGCTCAATGCCGCCGATGGTGGTGGGAAACATGCGGTTCCCCATCACTTCCTTGATGATTTGCGTCGATTGGCGGTAAGACCAGACTTCCTCTGGCTCGGGGTTGAGCCAAATGGCCTTGTGATAGATGTCCAGCATGCGCTGCATCCAGACCTTGCCGGCTTCGTCATTGTGGTATTCAACCGAGCCGCCGGGCTCCAGGATTTCGTAAGGACTCATCGAAGCATCGCCGACGAAGATGATCTTGTAGTCGTGGCTGTACTTGTGGAGGATGTCCCAGGTCTTGGTTCTCTCTTCGCGTCGGCGCTTGTTGTCCTTCCACACATAGTCGTAGAGGCAGTTGTGGAAGTAGAAGTACTCCAGGTGCTTGAATTCCGTCTTTGATGCGGAAAACAGTTCCTCACACAGCTTGATGTGGTCGTCCATCGAGCCGCCGATGTCCAGGAACATGAGCACCTTGACGTTATTGCGGCGCTCGGGGCGCATTGCAATGTCCAGATAGCCGGCGTTTTTTGCCGTGCGACTTATGGTGCCGTCGAGATCGAGTTCGTCCGGCGCGCCTTCCCGGGCAAACTTCCGCAGCCGGCGCAGCGCGATCTTCAGGTTGCGGGTTCCCAACTCGATCTTGTCGTCGAGGTTGCGGTATTCCCGCTGATCCCAGACCTTCACCGCACTGCGATTACGGGACTTTTTCTGTCCGATGCGCACGCCTTCAGGGTTGTAGCCAAAGGCGCCGAATGGGGAGGTTCCTGCGGTACCGATCATCTTGTTGCCGCCCTGATGCCGCTCCTTCTGCTCCTCGAGACGCTGCTTCAGTGTCTCCATCAGCTTTTCCCAGCCGCCCATGGCTTCAATGGCGGCCTTTTCCTCAGGCGAGAGATGCAGTTCCGCCTGCTTCAACAGCCATTCCAGTGGAAGGTCGATCTGGGCGCCAACCAGCGTTTCGACACCATGAAAGAAAGCGCCGAAGGTCTTGTCAAACTTGTCGAAGTTGGCCTCGTCCTTGACCAGCGTCAAGCGGGCCAGGTAGTAAAAGTCCTCGATCGATGGGGAGATGACACCTTGCTTCATCCCCTCCATCAATGTGAGGTATTCCTTGATGGAAACCGGAATCTTGGCTTCCTTGAGCTTGAGGAAAAAGCCGGCGAGCATGGGGCGTGGCCTCGGGGCGTGGTCTAGTTACGACCCTGACGGGTCATGAACACCAGTTTCTCGAACAGGTGGACGTCCTGCTCATTCTTGAGCAGCGCACCGTGCATTGGCGGGATGATTTTCTTGTTGTCCTGACTGCGCAGGGCATCCGGCGGAATGTCCTCGGCCAGCAGGAGCTTCAGCCAGTCAAGCAACTCGGAAGTGGAGGGCTTCTTTTTCAGGCCGGGTACTTCGCGAACTTCGAAGAACGTGCGCAGTGCCTCGCGCAGCAGTGTCTGTTTGATGCCGGGATAGTGAACCTCGACGATCTTCTCCATGGTTTCCTTGTCCGGGAAACGGATGTAATGGAAAAAGCAGCGGCGCAGAAAGGCGTCGGGCAGTTCTTTTTCGTTGTTGGACGTGATGAACACGATCGGGCGATGCTTTGCCTTGACCAGTTCGCGCGTCTCGTAGACGAAAAATTCCATGCGGTCGAGTTCGCGCAGCAGGTCGTTCGGGAACTCGATGTCTGCCTTGTCGACTTCATCGATGAGCAGCACGACCGGCTTGTCGGAGGAAAGTGCCTGCCACAGAGTTCCCTTGATGATGTAGTTCGAGATGTCCTTGACGCGCTGGTCTCCCAACTGGGAGTCACGCAGGCGCGATACCGCGTCGTATTCATACAGGCCCTGCTGGGCTTTTGTCGTCGATTTGACGTGCCACTCGAGGAGCGGCATGCCAAGGGCGCTTGCGACCTCCTCGGCCAGTTTGGTCTTGCCGGTGCCGGGTTCGCCCTTGATCAGCAGCGGCCGTTCCAGCGTGACGGCAGCGTTGACTGCGAGCATGAGATCATCAGTGGCAACATACGTGGATGAGCCTTGGAAGCGCATGACGGAAACCTTGACTTGGATTGGGGGATAGAAGGCTCATTATAGCGTGTGGACGAAGTGCCGTAAGCCGGTCGCAAATGCACTCGTCGGGTTTCAGTGTGCCTGGCGATTTTTGACCTGGGGCGGGGGCGTCGGCTAAAATCGCGCAGGTTGTGAGGCGATTTCGCGCCTTGACCCTTTAATCGAGATTTCATGATGAGAGTTGCGATGTTAAAGATCGGTGCGGCACTGGCCGTCGGCATATTTTCCGCCGGGGCCCACGCCCAATCCGCACCGGCCAGTCCGACGTCGGCCACGAGGGGGCACATCTCAATGTGCATCGGCTGTCATGGCCTTGCGAACTACCACACCGCGTTTCCGATGGTCTATCACGTCCCCAAGATTGCCGGGCAGTCGCCTGAGTACATCGTGAAGGCGCTGCAGGCCTACCGCTCGGGTGATCGCAGCCACCCCTCGATGCAGGGCATTGCGAAATCGCTTTCCGATCAGGACATGGCGGCGCTTGCAGCCTATTACGGGGGGGCGGGCAAATGAAGGCGCTTCTAGGAACACTGGTTTGCGTGATTGCCGCGATCTACTCGGCAGTTGCTGTGGCAGGTGGCGATGCGGTCGCCGGTCAGGCGAAGGCCAAGGCCGTATGTGCGGCATGCCATGGTGAAAACGGCGACAAGCCGCTGCTGCCTGAATACCCCATACTCGCCGGGCAGCATGTTGACTACCTTGCCAAGGCGCTGAAGGATTACAAGTCCGGCGTCCGCAAGAACGCCATCATGGGCGGGCAGGCGCAGACCTTGAGTACCAAGGATATCGACGATGTTTCCGCCTGGTTTGCTTCCCGGACGGGGCCCTTGCACGTCAAGCGCTGAGTCCGCGGCATGCTCGCAAAAACGGCGGCCTCGGCCGCCGTTTTCATTTGTCCGGACGATTTACACAATCAGTGCTGGCGCAGGCACTCTAGATAGGCTGCACCGTCCATCGGCGAACCATCGCGTTGCGCACGCCAGATGGACTCCCCCAGGCATTCGAGCGCCGTGTGCAGGGCATCGTGGCGGTCCTTTGTCCGGCTGAGGATGCGCTGGAATTCGGCGCGAATGCCAGCCGGCTGGTCGATTGCTAGTTGTTCCTCGATGGCCAGATGCAGGCTCAGGTGGAGGAACGGGTTCATCTGCCCTGATTCCGGCGTGTAATCGGCTTGAGCCGATTCCTCAGACCGGGTCAGCAGATCATGATATTCGGGATGCAGCAGGATGGTGTCCAGCGCCGGCTGCTCTGCGCCCGTGAGCGGAGCGCCAAGCCGGTATTTTGACCATGTGTCAGAAAAAAAACGACGAACCTGTTCTCGGCTGGGATTGAACATCAGCGTGTCGCCTGCGCGTGTGTCTTTGCGCGATATTCACACAGATCGTTGATGGCGCATTGGGGGCAATCTGGTGTGCGTGCCTTGCACACATAGCGGCCATGCAGGATCAGCCAGTGGTGCGCATCCTGGCGGAAGTCCTCAGGAACGAATTTCAGCAATCGGTCTTCCACCTGGCGCACATCCTTTCCCGGAGCCAGGCCCGTCCGGTTCGAGACGCGGAAAATATGGGTGTCCACGGCGATGGTGGGATGTCCGAAAGCGGTGTTCAGCACGACGTTTGCAGTTTTTCTGCCGACACCGGGCAGTTCTTCGAGTGCTTCCCTCGACTCGGGAACAATGCCTCCGTGTTTCTCCAGCAGCATGTGGCAGGTTTCGATGATGTGTTTTGCCTTGGAGCGGAACAGCCCTATGGTCTTGATATGGGCGATGAGGCCGGCTTCGCCAAGGGCCAGCATGTCCTGCGGTGTACGCGCTTTGGGAAACAGTTCGCGCGTGGCCTGGTTGACACTCTTGTCGGTTGCCTGCGCCGAGAGGATGACGGCAATCAGCAACTCGAACGGTGTGCGATAAACGAGTTCGGTGGTGGGGCTGGGGTTAGTCGAGCGAAAACACTCGAATATCCGGCGTCTCTTGTCCGGATTCATTTCGGTGCCGATTTCTGGCGTGCGATCCTGGCGCGCTCAATCGCCGCCCGGACCAATGCCTGCCGGCTGTCTTCGGTTTTGCCCGCAAGGTGTGCATCGTGAGTCAGCTCAGATGATCCGTCGTGTGGTTTTTGCAACCGCTCCTGCCGGCGTTTGTGGCGTTCGCGCGCAGCATTGGCATGAGTGCCGGTCCATTCAATATCCGCATCCTTTGTCGGGATCATGGCAATGCAATCGACCGGGCAGGGCGGCAGGCAAAGATCGCATCCGGTGCAGCGATCGGCGATGACCGTGTGCATGTATTTGGCGCCACCGATGATGGCAT